>JAAYVM010000095.1 GCA_012517145.1 Acholeplasmataceae bacterium | reverse complement strand
TCAGAATAACTACGAAATTTATGGCATAGAAAATGGGTTTAATGGCTTGATTTGCGATAATATCAAGAAAATGGAATTGCAGGATGTGTCAGGGATTCTCCCGCGCGGGGGCACCATCCTGGGAACAACCAACCGTGACAATCCTTTTCATTTTGCTGTTGGAACAGATGCCGCCGGCGAACCCGTTTATGAAGATATGCGGGAAACGGTTTTGGCTAACTTAAAAAAACATGCAATTGATATTTTGATTGTAATTGGCGGTGACGGCAGCCTCAAAATTGCCAATCAATTGAGTAAGGAATGTGGTGTAAAAGTAGTTGGCGTGCCGAAGACCATCGATAATGACTTGCCCTGCACGGAAAGGACTTTCGGGTTTGATACTGCGATGGCTGCGGCTACAGAAGCTTTAGACAGGCTGCACACTACTGCGGAGTCGCATCACAGGGTTATGGCACTGGAAGTCATGGGAAGGTATGCAGGCTGGATTGCGCTTCATTCAGGAATTGCGGGGGGTGCTGACTGCATCTTGATTCCTGAAATACCTTATAAAATAGAATCTGTTTTAAAAAAGATTAAACAGAGGCAGGAAAGCAACAAAAAATTTAGCATTATAGTTGTAGCTGAGGGCGCGAAGCCTGTTGGCGGAGAACTATCGGTAGCACGCATGGTGAAAGGAAGTTATGAACCGATAAGGCTTGGCGGCGCAGGTGAAAAGTTAGTGCGGGAAATAGAAGATAAAACAGGTATAGAATCACGCTGTACTGTACTCGGCTACTTGCAGCGCGGCGGCTCGCCAACTCCTTATGACAGGGTTTTGTCAACACGCTATGGTGTTGCAGCTGTAGAGGCTTGCCTGCAGGGAGAATATAATACGATGGTAGCTTTGAAAAGCAATAACATTGTAGTGGTACCAATTGAAAAAGTAGCCTCAGAGCCACATTTGGTGCCTGTTGACAGCGATATTATCCGAGCTGCGCGTCATTTAAGCATTAGTTTTGGCGACTGAGAATTATTAATGTGATGGGTAGGCATCCCGGCGATGGATTCCTACCCGTTTTTTAAGAATAGGGGTGTAAGTTATGCAGCAAAGATTTCATTTTTGCCCGGTTTGCGGGGCGCAACTGACCAAAAGATATCTGACAGGCAGAGAACGGCTTGTTTGCGGTAGGTGCGGACGTGTGCATTATGAAAACCCAATCGTTGGGGTTGCGGCAATTATTTTTAATGAAGATGGTAAAATTTTATTGGTGAAGAGATCACCTAATATTACTTTTCCTGGGCTGTGGTGTATACCTTGCGGCTATCTGGAATACGATGAAGATGTAAGGGCCGGCATTGTACGAGAAGTGGAAGAAGAGACGAATCTCATTATCGAACCATTAGAAGTCTTTACGGCTCATTCTAATTTCCATAATCCTAAGCAGCATACTGTCGGTATTTGGTTCTTGTCGAAAGTTGTTTCAGGAAATCCTCTGGCAGGTGATGATGCAAGTGAAATCGGGTGGTTTGACCTTGCTGAGCCACCAACTCTGGCATTCCCTACAGATAAGCTTGTTTTGAAAGAATTGCTGCAAAAAAGGCAGAAATGATTATTTCATATAAAATTCACATAAAAACACTAAAATAAGACTAGTTTGTTATGGCTATATTGGCTATAATAAAAAAAGTTGCTTAAAGCACAATAAAACGAAAAAGAAGGTAGACAATGGATCTCACATTAGTAGCAGTAATTATCGGTATAGTTGAAGGCATAACAGAATTCCTGCCTATTTCATCGACAGGACACATGATTATTGTTGGCCACCTACTTGGTTTTGACGGGCCGGTTGCCAATGTTTTCGATGTTTTTATACAACTGGGTGCAATTTTGTCTGTCATATTTCTTTATAGAGAGAAATTCAGACATTTCTTTACGCGTGAAGGTTGGAAGGTTGACAAAGGGCTCAGTGTCTGGCATGTAGCTGCGGGAATTGTTCCGGTAATGGGCATAGCCTTTTTTGCACACAGCTCTATTAAGCATTATTTATTCTCGCCTTTCACGGTAGCGATTGGTTTTGTTCTTGGCGCTTTTTTGATGATGTATGCGGAAAAGAAAACAGAAAATATGCAGGAGTATTTATTGGATAATGTAGATAAAATATCGATAAGACAGGCAGCTTTGGTCGGTGCTTTCCAGATTCTCTCTTTATGGCCTGGGTTTTCCCGTTCCGGCTCAACCATCGGCGGCGGTCTTTTGATTGGCCTTACACGCAAGGCAGCAGCAGAATATTCCTTTATCATCGCTGTACCATTAATGTTTGTGGCATGTATTTACGATTTAATGAAGAATATGGCTTCCTTGAGCACGAATGACTTGCATTTGCTGGCGATAGGTTTTGTTGTATCTTTTGTGGTCGCTTATGCATCAATACTTTGGTTTATTGGTTTTCTTAACCGTTCACGGTTGACAAGTTTTGCATATTATCGTATTATAATGGCCGTGGTGACTTTGTGGTATTTCTACTTGTGATGTTTCTTAGGCTTTTCGTAAAACTGTAAAAATTTTACGATTTTTTGAAAAAAGTTAAAAAGGGTATTGACAAGTTTATCCGCATATTATATACTACTCAATGTCACTAATGCAGCGCTGGCGTAGCTCAATCGGTAGAGCAACTGACTTGTAATCAGTAGGTTGAGGGTTCAATTCCTTTCGCCAGCTCCAAAAGTTTAATAACGGAGAGGTTCCCGAGTGGTTAAAGGGAGCAGACTGTAAATCTGCCGCTTCTGGCTTCGAAGGTTCGAATCCTTCCCTCTCCACCAACTTTTATTATTGGTGTCCTTTTATCGCGGGGTGGAGCAGTTGGTAGCTCGTCGGGCTCATAACCCGAAGGTCGTTGGTTCAAGTCCAGCCCCCGCAACCATGATTTTGCTGATGTAGCTCAGTCGGCAGAGCGTATCCTTGGTAAGGATAAGGTCACCAGTTCAATCCTGGTCATCAGCTCCAGTTAGTTATCTTCATAATGGCGGCGTAGCTCAGTTGGCTAGAGCATTCGGTTCATACCCGGAGTGTCCGCGGTTCAAATCCGTGCGCCGCCACCAAATTAAAATAAAACCTCTTTATGAGGTTTTTTCTTTATGTTTATATAAAGAATTATATATAGGCCGGACTGTTAATGATTAAAAAAATCGTAAAATATTTATTCCCACAATAATTATTAGCAGGAGTTTTTCATATCTGGTCGAATCCTCAAAATGGTTATATTATTTAGAAAAACTAAATTAACTTGGAGGTAGTAAATAATGGCTAAACAAAAATACGAAAGAACCAAACCCCATGCTAATATCGGCACCATCGGTCACGTCGATCACGGCAAGACTACTTTGACTGCAGCAATCACCAAAGTATTGGCAGCAAAAGGCGGCGCACAATTCATGG
>JAAYVM010000094.1 GCA_012517145.1 Acholeplasmataceae bacterium | reverse complement strand
CCATGAATTGTGCGCCGCCTTTTGCTGCCAATACTTTGGTGATTGCTGCAGTCAAAGTAGTCTTGCCGTGATCGACGTGACCGATGGTGCCGATATTAGCATGGGGTTTGGTTCTTTCGTATTTTTGTTTAGCCATTATTTTTTCCTCCTCAGATAATCGTTTTTAATAATTAAGCTTGAGTGCCTTTTGTTTTAGCAACAATTGCTTCGGCAATATTTTTAGGAACGTCTTCGTAATGATCGACTTCCATTGAGTAGTTGCCACGGCCCTGAGTTTTTGAACGAAGGTCGGTAGCATAACCAAACATCTCGGAGAGTGGAACGAAAGCGGTGATAACCTGAGCACCACTGCGAGCTTCCATACCTTCAATGCGGCCACGGCGAGAGTTCAAATCGCCGATTACATCGCCCATGTATTCTTCAGGAACAGTAACTTCTACCTTCATGTAAGGTTCGAGAATAACCGGGGTAGCTTTCAGTGCGCCAGAACGGAAACCCATGGAACCGGCAATTTTGAATGCCATTTCGGAAGAGTCAACTTCATGGTAAGAACCGTCAACAACAGTTACTCCGATATCAACCATAGGATAACCGGCAACTACGCCGTTTTGCATTGCTTCTTTGATACCATTTTCGATTGGTCCGATGTATTCTTTAGGAATAGCACCGCCAACGACCTTGTTTTCAAACAAGAAGCCTTCACCCGGTTGACGCGGGGTAATTTCCAGCCAGCAGTGACCGTATTGGCCCTTACCACCGGATTGACGTACAAACTTACCTTCAGATTTAACTGCTTTACGAATAGTTTCACGATATGCAACCTGTGGGTTACCTACTGTGCAGCCTACCTTAAATTCACGAAGAAGACGGTCAACGATGATGTCCAGATGTAATTCGCCCATGCCGGAAATGATTGTCTGAGCAGATTCCGGATCAGTATTTACACGGAAAGTTGGATCTTCTTCAGCAAGTTTTTGAAGAGCTATACCCATTTTTTCTTGGTCAGCCTTAGTTTTCGGTTCAACTGCTACGGAAATAACAGGATCCGGGAAAACCATGGATTCAAGAATAATAGGAGCTTTTTCATCACAAAGAGTATCACCTGTTGTTGTATCTTTCAAACCAACGGCAGCAGCGATATCACCGCTGTATGCCATCTCGATTTCTTCACGATGGTTTGCATGCATTTGCAGGATACGGCCGATACGTTCTCTCTTACCTTTTGTAGAGTTATAAACATAAGAGCCTGAGCCCAGAGTACCGGAGTACACACGGAAGAAAGCAAGTCTTCCTACAAATGGATCCGTCATGATTTTGAAAGCCAGAGCGGAGAACGGCAATTCATCGCTGGAAGCGCGTTCGTCTTCTTCGCCAGTATCAGGATCAACACCTTTGATTGGAGGAATATCAGTTGGGGCTGGCATATAAGCTACAACCGCATCAAGAAGTGGTTGTACACCTTTATTTTTGTAAGAAGAGCCGCAGCAGACCGGAGTCATTTTGCAGGCTATTGTCATCTTACGGATGCCTTCGTTAATTTCATCTTCGGTGAAATCTCCGCCATCAAGATATTTCATCATTAATTCGTCGTCGCTTTCAGCAACGGCTTCGAGTAACATTTGACGATATTCCTGAGCTTTTTCAACCATATCAGCCGGAATTTCAACAAACTCCTCATCTTTACCCAATTTATCTCCGTATACGATCGCACGCATTTTGATCAGGTCGATCATGCCTTCGAAAGTATCTTCGAAACCGATTGGGATTTGAATTGGCACTGCGTTAGCATTCAAACGGTCTTTCATCATCTGTACTACTCTATAGAAGTCAGCGCCGGTGATGTCCATTTTATTTACATATGCCATACGAGGTACATGGTATCTGTCGGCTTGACGCCATACAGTTTCGGATTGAGGTTCAACGCCGCCCTTAGCGCAGAATACTGCAACAGAACCGTCGAGTACACGCAAAGAACGTTCAACCTCTACCGTAAAGTCAACGTGGCCTGGTGTGTCAATGATGTTGATACGATGGCCTGCCCATTGGCAAGTAGTTGCAGCAGAGGTAATTGTAATACCGCGCTCCTGCTCCTGTACCATCCAGTCCATTGTGGCACCACCCTCATGAACTTCGCCTATCTTATGCGTTTTTCCGGTATAAAACAGGATTCGTTCAGTCGTAGTGGTCTTGCCGGCATCGATGTGAGCCATGATGCCGATATTTCTTGTTTTTTCAAGTGGAAATTGTCTGGCCACTAGTTTTAATCCTCCTTAATTCCTAACACGAGTAAGCTTATTGCTTACCAACGATAGTGAGCGAAAGCTTTGTTGGCTTCTGCCATCTTGTGGGTATCTTCACGTTTTTTAACTGACGCGCCAGTACTGTTAGCAGCATCCAGAATTTCGCCGGCTACGCGTTCGCACATGGTTCTTTCACCACGTAAACGTGAGTAATTTACCAACCAGCGGATACCCAAAGTAGTTTTGCGGTCTGCACGAACTTCAACCGGTACTTGGTAGTTTGCGCCACCTACACGGCGGGCACGTACTTCAAGGATTGGCATTACATTCTTCATAGCAGCATCGAAAACTTCCAATGGATCTTTACCAGTTTTAGCACGGACAAGGTCGAATGCATCGTATACAATGCTTTCAGCTACACCTTTTTTGCCGTCTAGCATAATTTTGTTAATAAATCTAGTTAATAGTTTTGAACCGTATACTGGATCCGGCAAAACGTCTCTTTTAGTCACAGGGCCTTTTCTCGGCATGTGTTTCCCTCCTTCTCAGAAATCAATCGTGATGTTTTAATTATTTCTTTGCTGCAGCGGCTTTCGCGCGTTTAGCACCGTATTTAGAACGGCTTTGATTACGATTTGCAACGCCAGCAGTATCAAGCGCACCACGAATGATGTGATAACGGACACCCGGAAGGTCTTTTACCCTTCCGCCTCTAATAAGAACAACACTGTGTTCTTGTAGATTGTGGCCGATACCTGGGATATACGCTGTAACTTCAATTCCGTTTGTCAAACGAACCCTTGCTACTTTACGCAACGCAGAGTTAGGTTTCTTAGGGGTTGTTGTATAAACCCTGGTGCAAACCCCACGTTTTTGTGGGCAATTTTTTAAAGCCGGAGCAGTGGATTTTTGCTTAAGGACCTCTCTACCTTTACGAACCAATTGGTTAATTGTAGGCATATCGGCACCTCCTTCCCAAAATAATTAGTTTTAATAATTATAAAAATCCTAATGCTAAGCATTAAGGATCCCTATCAATCCTTGAGTATAGCAGCGGCGGCAGCACCAACATGGATGCCGCACAGTTTGCCAAGTTCCTGCATAGAGGCAACCGTTTCATAAACAAGGTTGGCCTCGGCGCAAGCGGCAATCAGCGGATCAATTACGCAGGCATCAGCATCTTTTGCAATAAAGACTATTTTCGCAGTGCCTTTCTCAATGGCTTTAGCAGTTTGTTTCACGCCAATAACATGCTTGGCTCCTGCTTTTAACAGCTCAACTGACATAGTGAATACCTCCAAAAACGCATAGCTATACCGAGATGCTTAAGTATTGTAACATTCTAAACACAGCATGTCAACATTTTTTTCATCTTTTTAATTCAAAAAAGCCTCTATTTATGCGTTACTTTGTTTACACGTATCCTAGTGTTTCATTAGCGTAACAAGAAGAAATATTTTGTGTTCAATTTCCTTGTTTTGTAAACTTTTTACTCTAAAATTTCAGCTTTCTGTTCTATTTTTGAAGATTTTCTCTTCGCAAACAAATTTTTTTTATAAAATTTTATATTTTTCTTTAATTGTTTCTTTTTTGTATTCAATTTTACTTGTTTATTATTTTGCCTGCCTATTTCTTTGTTATAAAAAAGCCCCAACCATGTTTAAACATGGTTGGGGCTTTTTGCATGATCTTATTTTGTTTCGTTATTATATTTAATTTTAATGTTACGATAACGACTCATGCCGGTACCGGCAGGAATTAATTTACCGATAATAACGTTTTCTTTCAGACCAAGAAGTGGATCAACTTTACCTTTAATTGCAGCGTCAGTCAGGTTTCTGGTAGTTTCCTGGAATGATGCGGCTGAAAGGAAGGAATCAGTTGCCAAAGAAGCTTTGGTAATACCCAGAAGTACAGGATGTCCTTCTGCAACCTCTTTGTCCTGATCAATCATATCCATATTTTGTGCATCGAACTCGGATACGTCCACAGTTTCACCCGGCAGCATTGCAGTATCACCTGCTTCATCGATACGGATCTTACGCATCATCTGACGTACGACAACTTCAATATGCTTGTCGTAGATTTCAACGCCCTGTGATTTATAAACGCCGAGAACTTGCTGTACCAGGTAACGTTGTGTTGCCCTTACACCACTGATACGCAGAATATCATGTGGATTGAGAGAACCTTCTGTCAACCTGTCGCCGACATTGATAATGTCGCCTTCGACAACATGAATCTTAGCACCGTAAGGAATCGCATAGGTTTCTTCTTCGCCGTTTTCCTGCACGATTATGACGCGACGTGCGCCATCTTTTTCGGCAAAACGAACACGGCCTGCATGTTCACTTAGGATACCAGGATGTTTTGGTTTACGTGCTTCGAACAATTCTTCAACACGCGGCAAACCTTGTGTAATATCGTCGCCGGCAACACCGCCGGTGTGGAAAGTACGCATTGTGAGCTGCGTGCCAGGCTCGCCGATTGATTGTGCTGCAATTGTACCAACTGCCTCGCCGACATCAACGATTTTGCCTGTTGCAAGGTTACGACCGTAGCATTTACGGCAAACACCAAATCTGGATTTACAGTTCAATACGGAACGAATCTTGACCTTTGTTCGGAGTTCTGCGATCTTATCTGCCATGTCATCAGTAATATACTCATTGATATGGTATACTATCTTGCCTTTGGCATTTTCGATATCTTCAGCCAAATGACGGCCTACGATACGGTCACGCAGGGATTCAATAACTGTCTGGTTATTCTTACCTTCAGTTATAGCCTCCATTTCAATACCTTCTATAGTGTGGTTGCGAACCTTGACCTCACGAACGTCTCCGCTCGCAAGAATAGCATTTATTGTAGTTTCATCAAGGATTGCTCCTTCTTTTGCCAGTACTCTGCCATCAGCAGTTACAACATTTTCTGCCAGTGGTTTGCCAAGGAAATGATGCATCATGTGTTCCTTAAACACTTCGTGCACTTTTTCCTCGCTGACATTGATCTGCATGCTTTCCGTAGATTCGCCGTCAAAATCATCCCTTGCATAAAGTGTAATTTCCATAACTTTAGCAGCATTGATTTTATTCAGAATATCCTCTCTGATGACGGTATCAGCCTCTACAAGCAGTTCGCCTGTAACTGGATGGAATACATTGGCAGCCAAGTTGCGGCCAATCACCAATTCCTTTAATTTGTTCTGGCTGGCTCCAATAGTAGCCTTGCAAAGACGGCTGCGTTCTTTTACGAGGTTCATGCCGACAACGTCGCAGTCATCCTCACGAACAATTACATCTTGTGCAACGTCAACCAAACGACGGGTCAGATAACCGGAGTCCGCAGTACGCAGAGCCGTATCGGCCAAACCTTTACGTGCGCCGTGAGTTGAAATAAAGTATTCCAAAACTGTCAGGCCTTCACGGAAGTTAGCTTTGATCGGACGGTCGATAATGCGGCCTGATGGGTCAGCCATCAAACCACGCATACCAGCGAGCTGACGAATCTGTTGTACGTTACCGCGGGCTCCTGAAGAAGCCATCATGTAAACTGAATTGAACGGATCAAGTGTATCCTTCATCAAAGCTTCGGTAACATCGTCAGTTGCCTTTGTCCACAAATCAATAACTTTACGATATCTTTCATCTTCTGACATCAAGCCACGACGGAACATTGTTTCCGTTCTATCGACTTGTTTTTCAGCGGCAGACAAAATCGTCGCTTTTTCAGCAGGAATTTTGATATCGGATACAGCAATAGAGATACCGGCTTTACAAGCATTATCATAACCAAGCTTCTTGACTTTATCGAGAATCTCAGCAGTACGCAGGTTGCCGAACAGTGTGTGTGCCTTAGCTACCAAACGTCCTAATTCTTTCTTGTCAGCGAGCTTGCCCAGGCTCCAGCCATCTTTAGTTTTGGAGAAGTAGCGCATTTCCAGCGGCAGCTCTTCGTTAAAGATAGCATTACCAACGGAAGTTGTGACAAGGCTGAAACCATCGTTTGATTTTTCAGAATAAATTTCCGCATTAGGGAAATAGATTTTGATGCGTGCCTGCAAATCAACAACGCCATGGAAATAAGCAATAAGTGCTTCATTCACGCTGCTGAAACGCATGCCTTCGCCTTTAGCGTTTTCTTTGAAAATTGTCAGGTAATAAGCACCAAGGACCATGTCCTGTGTCGGTACCGCAACAGGTTTACCATCTTTCGGAGCCAAAATATTATTGACTGAAAGCATCAACATGCGTGCTTCTGCCTGTGCTTCAGCGGAAAGCGGCAAATGGACAGCCATTTGGTCACCATCGAAGTCGGCATTATATGCAGTACATACCAAAGGATGCAATTTGATTGCGCGGCCTTCGGAAAGGATCGGTTCAAATGCTTGAATACCAAGTCTATGCAGGGTCGGGGCGCGGTTCAGAAGTACAGGATGTTCTTTGATTACGTCTTCCAGAACGTCCCATACGGCTGCATTAGCACGTTCAACCATGCGTTTTGCACTCTTGATATTATTGGCCTGGCCACTGTTGACGAGACGCTTCATAACGAATGGTTTGAAAAGTTCAAGAGCCATTTCTTTAGGAAGACCGCACTGGTGCATTTTCAGCTCAGGACCAACAACGATAACGGAACGACCGGAATAGTCAACACGTTTACCCAACAGGTTCTGACGGAAACGACCTTGTTTACCTTTAAGCATGTCTGATAAGGATTTCAAAGGACGATTGCCAGGACCGGTTACAGGGCGGCCGTGTCTGCCGTTATCAATCAAGGCATCAACTGCTTCCTGCAGCATTCTCTTTTCATTACGAACTATGATATCCGGAGCAGAAAGCTCAAGCAATCTTTTCAAACGGTTATTACGGTTAATAACGCGGCGATAAAGATCGTTCAAGTCGGAAGTGGCAAATCTGCCGCCATCCAATTGCACCATAGGACGCAGTTCCGGTGGAATTACCGGTACAACATCAAGAATCATCCAGTCAGGATGGTTGCCTGATTTTAAGAAAGCTTCGCAAACTTCAAGACGACGAACAATGTTACGGCGTTTTTGAGTGCTGGTTTCAACCTTCAATTCAGCGCGCAGCTGAGTAGAAAGTGATTCCAGGTCGATTTCCATCAATAATTTCTTAATGGCATCGGCACCCATGCCAACAGTGAAATGGTTGCCATATTTGTCGTAGTTCTCAATGTACTCTGCTTCAGTTAAAAGCTGTTTCTTGGTAAGAGGAGTTTCACCTGGGTCAAGTACAATATAATTGGCAAAATAAAGAACCTTCTCCAAAGAGCGTTGTCCAATATCAAGGATTGAGCCCATACGGCTCGGAATTCCCTTGAAGTACCAGATGTGAGAAACAGGGGCTGCCAGTTCAATATGGCCCATACGGTCACGACGAACTTTAGAACGCGTTACTTCAACGCCGCATTTATCACAAATAATACCTTTGTAGCGAATTCTCTTATATTTACCGCAATGACACTCCCAGTCTTTAGTTGGTCCAAAGATTCTTTCACAAAACAAACCATCGCGTTCAGGTTTTAATGTTCTGTAGTTGATTGTTTCAGGTTTGCGCACTTCACCATATGACCAGTCTCTGATTTGTTCCGGTGAAGCCAGACCGATACGCATTGAGTCAAAATTATTTACGTCCAACAAGAATCGATCGCTCCCTTCTACTCAAAATCATCTTTGGAACCATCATCTTCTGTGATTCCATTGAAGTCTTCTTTGTCATCATAATTATCAAGGCTGATATTGCCAACATCAGCAATCAAATCAAGATCATCGCTTACTTCGCCGTTTTCGCTTTCAACTAAATCTTCATTCTTTTCAGCCGGAGCCGCAGGCATCTCGCCGGCAAGATTCAGGTCAAGCTCACGAGCTGTCTCAGCAATATCTTCATCATTGTCGCGCATAGAAATTTCTTCTTCATCCTCGTTAAGAACTTTGATATCGAGACCGATGCTCTGCAATTCTTTGACAAGAACTTTGAAGGATTCTGGTACGCCTGGTTCAGGAATATTTTCACCCTTAACAATAGCTTCGTAAGTCTTTACACGACCCACAACGTCATCGGACTTAACGGTAATGATTTCCTGCAGTGTATAAGCAGCGCCATATGCTTCGAGTGCCCAAACTTCCATTTCACCGAACCTTTGTCCGCCGAATTGTGCTTTACCACCAAGAGGTTGTTGGGTAACCAAGGAGTACGGGCCGGTAGAACGCGCATGAATCTTATCATCAACAAGATGATGCAGTTTCAGCATGTAAACGCAGCCGACAGTTACCTTGTTATCGAAAGGCTCACCGGTACGGCCATCGTATAGAACGGTCTTGCCGCTAGGATCAACTTCCGCCAAAGCCAAAGTGTCTTTCAGGTCTTGCTCGTGCGCACCGTCAAATACAGGAACCGCCATCTTAACAGCATGTTCGATTACCTTAGGCATACCATATTTATCAGTATCATAATCAGCTTGCTTTAATTGTTCAGCAAGAGCCGCGTCACCAGCTTCGATTTTTAAGCCAAGAGCGCAGGCAGCCCAACCAAGATGTGCTTCCAGAATTTGTCCGATATTCATACGGCTCGGTACGCCCAATGGATTGAGCACAACCTGAACAGGCTGACCATTCGGCAGGAACGGCATATCTTCGCGTGGCATAATGCGGGAAACAACACCCTTGTTACCGTGACGACCCGCCATCTTATCGCCTTCAGAAATCTTACGTTTCTGAGCGATGTGTACACGTACCTGCTCGTTAACGCCAGGTGGCAGTTCATCTCCGTTTTCGCGGGTGAACACTTTCACACTGACAATTTTACCAGCTTCGCCATGCGGAACACGCAGAGAGCTATCACGTACTTCACGTGCTTTTTCACCGAAGATGGCACGTAACAGACGTTCTTCAGCAGTCAGTTCAGTTTCACCTTTTGGTGTAACTTTACCAACAAGAATATCGCCAGGGCGAACTTCGGCACCAATACGGATTATACCGCGTTCATCAAGATCCTTCAGCGCCTCTTCAGCAACATTAGGAATGTCGCGGGTGATTTCCTCGGCACCAAGTTTAGTGTCGCGTGCGTCACAATCGTATTCTTCAATATGAATAGAAGTGAAAACATCAGCTTTAACAAGGTCTTCACTGAGCAAAATAGCATCCTCGTAGTTATAGCCTTCCCAAGGCATATAAGCAACGATAACATTATGACCGAGAGCAAGTTCACCGTGATCAGTCGCAGGTCCATCAGCCAATACCTGACCTTCGACTACAGCTTCACCTTTTCTGACAATCGGTCTTTGGTTTACACAAGTTCCCTGATTAGAACGTTTGAATTTTAAAAGTTCATAAACATCAATGCCCTTCGCGCTCTGAACACGAATTTCGTCAGCAGCAACGCGAACAACTGTACCTGCATTTTTGGCAAGAATACATACGCCGGAATCGACGGCAACTTTGTATTCCATACCAGTTCCAACAACAGGAGATTGTGTGCAAAGAAGCGGTACCGCCTGACGCTGCATGTTCGCACCCATCAAGGCACGGTTAGCATCATCGTTTTCCAGGAACGGAATCAACGCAGTTGCAATAGAAACAACCTGTTTTGGTGAAACGTCCATATAATCGGCCTGCTCAGCTGGAATGGAAAGAACTTCGTTCTGATAACGAGCTGTTACACGCTCATCAAGGAATGTGCCGTCTTCAGCCAAAGGCTCATTGGCCTGAGCAATAATATACTCATCTTCTTCATCAGCAGTCAGGTAAACAATCTCTTCCGTTACTTTACGGTTCTTTTTATCAACTTTACGATAAGGAGTTTCCATAAACCCGAAACGATTGATGATAGCGAAAGTAGAAAGTGAACCTATAAGACCGATGTTCGGGCCTTCAGGGGTTTCAATAGGACACATACGGCCATAGTGGGAGTGATGAACGTCGCGGACTTCATAGCCTGCACGCTCACGACTGAGACCACCAGGTCCAAGTGCTGACAATCTGCGTTTATGCGTAAGTTCTGCCAAAGGATTGTTTTGGTCCATGAATTGGGACAACTGACTGGAACCACAGAATTCTTTAATAGAAGCAACAACCGGACGGATATTGATCAAAGCCTGAGGCGTAATAACCTCAATGTCCTGAATCGTCATTCTTTCCTTAACAACGCGCTCCATACGGGCAAGACCTATACGGAATTGATTTTGCAGCAATTCACCAACGCTGCGCACACGACGGTTGCCAAGATGATCGATATCATCAGGATTACCAAGACCATCCATCAGGTTCAGCAAATAGCCGAAAGAAGCAAGAATATCTTCTGCGGTTATTGTACGGTGTTTTTCATGAATATCGGCAGTAAACATCAGCTTCATCGGCTGACCTTTCATGTCGATCATAGCAGAATGCAAAGCGCCATCATTGTAAATACCGCTTTGCTCTATTTTGTCGATAGCTTCTTCACCGATTTTTACACCAGCATCCAGAATGATTTCACCTGTTGAAGCATCTACAAGCGGTTCTGCTAAAGTTTTGTCCAGAAGACGTCTGCGCCAGCCAAGTTTTTTGTTAAGCTTATAACGTCCTACATTGGCAAGATCATAGCGTTTTGGATCAAAAAAGGTATTCTCAATAAGCTGACGCGCATTTTCAGCGGTCGGCGGTTCGCAAGGACGAAGTTTCTTATAGATTTCGATAAGAGCTTCTTCCGTACCCGTAGTAGTATCTTTTTCCAAGGTTGCCAAAACAGACGGATGGCTGTTGAAAGCATTTACAATCTCGTCATTTGTTGAAAGTCCTAAAGCACGTAAAAGCACTGTAGCCGGCAATTTTCTTGTACGGTCTACACGTGCATAAATAACGTCATTGATATCAGTTTCATATTCTATCCAAGCACCGCGATTAGGAATAACAGTTGTTCCATATATCTTCTTGCCGCTCGGATCCATAGTTGCACTATAATAAACACCAGGAGATCTTACTAACTGGCTTACTATAACGCGTTCAGCACCATTAATAATAAAAGTGCCGGTTTCAGTCATCAATGGGAAATCTCCCATGAAAACCTTAGATTCTTTAATTTCGCCAGTCTCTTTGTATAAAAGTCTAACATTGACATTCAAAGGTGCTGAATAACTTGCATCACGTTCCTTGCATTCTTCAACATTATACTTAGCCTCGCCCAAGGAAAAGCCTTCAAAGGATAGTTCCAAATTACCTGTAAAATCTTTGATTGGTGAAATATCTTTAAATATTTCACATAAACCTTCGCGCATGAACCACTCATACGACTTTTTCTGGAGGTCAATCAAATGAGGCATTTTAAGGACTTCTACAATCCTCGCATAGCTATACCGAGTCCTATTTCCAACTGGAACCGGTTTAAACATTTATTTCCTCACCCCTTTAAAAAATTTTTCAGGCAGAAACGAATAAGCGTGCTTCAAAAAACGAAAAAAACAGCAAGGCTCTTATCCTATTACTGTAAGGACCTTGCTTATTATTCGATGAGTATCAACACACTCCATCTCCCCGATATGAACCAAACACGATACTCAACCACTGAGTCCTCGTGCCGTTTATTGATTACACAATCCTAGCTCATTGTAGAACAGTATTTTATCACGTTGTTCATATTATGTCAACACTTTTTGCATAAAAAAAGAACCCTCACAATGAGGGTTCTTTCTAATCAAAAAGATTATTTTACTTCAACAGTTGCGCCAGCTTCTTCAAGTTTAGCTTTCAAAGCATCAGCATCAGCTTTGGAAATCTTTTCTTTTACTGCTTTTGGAGCTCCGTCAACGAGTTCTTTAGCTTCTTTCAAGCCAAGACCAGTTACTTCGCGAACAACTTTGATAACGTTGATCTTGCTCGCACCAGCAGAAGCAAGAATTACGTCGAATTCAGTTTTTTCTTCAGCTGCAGCTGCTGCTGCAGGAGCTGCTGCTGCTACAGCTACTGGAGCTGCTGCAGAAACGCCGAATTTTTCTTCAAGAGCTTTCACCAATTCGGAAAGTTCAAGTACTGTCATTGATTCAATGGCTTCCATAATTTGTTCTTTAGTCATAATATATACCTCCAAAAATTTCTTTATTTTTTATTTGTAGGGATTTTCCCTAACTAACTAGCTTTAAATTGTTTACGCGGATTCTTTTTCTTTGCGAACTGCGTCCAGAACGTAAACGAAGTTGCGGATGGTTCCTTGCAACACATTTGCCAATCCAGAGATTGGGGACATCATGCTGCCAAGCATTTTTGCGAGCAATACTTCGCGTGAAGGCAAGCTTGCAAGTGCTTTAATGTCTTCAGCGCTGATTACTTTACCGTCAAGAACACCGGCTTTGATTGTCATTATCTTGTTTTCTTTTGCAAAATCTGTAAGAATTTTTGCTACTGCAACCGGATCTTCCGGGGAAGAAGCAATCGCGGTGTTTTTCTCCAAGAAGCTATCCAAGCCTTCAATACCAGCTTCCTGAGCAGCGATGCGAATAAAAGTATTCTTTACAACGCTGTATTTGACGCCGGCTTGACGCATAGCGCGTCTCAGTTTAGTGTCCTGTGCTACGGTTAAGCCGCAGTAGTCAACTAAAATAGTGCATTTAGAGTTCGTTAAAAGTTCCTTAACTTCAGCAATTTTTGCTACTTTTTCAGGTCTAATAACTGCCATACAATACACCTCCTCGTTAGAATATTATCAATCAAAAAGACCTCTCGGCACGCAGCCGGAGGTCGTAAGCACAATAATCTATACGTCTCCAGCCTCGGCAGGCGATTTTCATCTTTATGCAGCAAGCTGCACCCACTGTCTACGGCCCGATAATCTTTTTCGATATGATTTAATGATAATGATTGCCAAGTTTCTTATTTGTTGCTGGAAGCTTTCAATACATCAACAGATACGCCAGGTCCCATTGTCGTAGACAACGTTACAGATTTGATGTACTGACCTTTTGCACCAGATGGTTTTACTTTAATCAAAGTTTCAACCAAAGTAATATAGTTATCCAGAAGTTGTTCATCAGTAAAGGAAACTTTACCAATGGAAGTTTGAACATTACCAGCTTTATCGGTACGATACTCAATCTTACCAGCTTTAATTTCATTAACCGCACGAGTAACATCCATGGTTACTGTGCCAACTTTTGGGTTAGGCATCAAGCCTTTTGGTCCCAAAATTTTACCAAGACGACCAACAAGGCCCATCATATCCGGTGTTGCAACTGCAACGTCGAAATCGGTCCAACCGCCTTGAATTTTGGTAACGAGTTCTTCAGCACCTACATAATCAGCACCAGCTGCTTCAGCTTCCTGAATTTTAGGTCCTTTAGCAAAGACCAAAACGGTTTTGCTTTTACCAGTACCATGAGGAAGTACAAGTGCACCACGTACTTGTTGGTCAGCATATTTAGGATTAACTCCCAATCTTACTGCCACTTCTACTGAACTGTCGAATTTTGTTACAGAAGTTTTCTTTACAAGCTCCACAGCTTCCTTAGGAGAGTAAAGTTTTGCAGCATCAATTAATTTAGCTGCTTCTTGGTATTTCTTACCAGTTTTTGCCATTTTAAATCCTCCTTGTGGTATAAGCGGTCACAGACCTCCCACTTAATGCGTCGAAAAATTAATCGACGATGGTGATACCCATGCTGCGGGCAGTACCTTCAATCATTCTCATTGCAGCTTCAACATCAGCAGCGTTAAGGTCTTCCATTTTGCTTTCAGCAATTTCACGGACTTTATCGCGACCAAGTTTAGCAACTTTTTTCTTGTTTGGTTCACCAGATGCTTTTTCAAGGCCAGCAGCTTTTTTCAAAAGTACTGCAGCCGGCGGAGTTTTTGTTATGAAAGTAAAGGAACGATCCTCAAATACGGTGATTTCTACCGGAATGATGAGGCCGGCTTGTTTAGCCGTACGTTCATTAAAATCTTTAACAAAAGCCATGATATTAACACCAGCTTGACCAAGCGCAGGACCAACCGGTGGAGCCGGTGTAGCTTTGCCAGCAGGAACCTGTAATTTTACCATTTTTATTACTTTTTTCGGCATTTGTTCACACCTCCTTATTATTCTGTTTCTTCAACTTGTGTAAAATCAATTTCAACAGGTGTTTCACGCCCGAACATTTCAACCAGAACTTTGAGTTTTCCACGTTCCTCGTTGATTTCAGCGACTCTGCCAACACAACCCATGAAAGGCCCTGCGTTGAGACGCACCATCTGTTGTAACTTAATATCAATTTTAGGATGCTTACTTGCAATCCCCATATGCCCAAGAATTCTGGTAACTTCGGCATCGGTAAGAGGAATAGGTTTCGAGCCTGAGCCAACGAAACCAGTTACTCCAGGAGTGTTGCGAACAGCATACCAAGAGCGGTCATTTACAATCATCTCAACCAGCACATAGCCAGGAAAGACTTTCTTGGAAGTGACCTTTTTTTTGCCGTCTTTGACTTCAACTTCATCTTCCATAGGAACCAGAACATTGAAAATTTCATTTTCCATACCCAGGGAGTGAATCTTGCGTTCCAAATTGGCAGTTACTTTATTCTCATATCCAGAATAGGTATGAATAACATACCAGCGTTTTTCTGATTCCATAAACAGCGGGAAAGCATAAACCTTTCCCTACCTCCTTGAGTCTTAGCCTTTCAATAACCAACGGAAAGCGACACTGAAGAAGGAATCAATGACCCAAATCAACGTTGCAATCATGAAAACCGTGATACAAACAACAAGAGTATACGCAATCAGCTGTTGTTTCGTAGGCCAAGTTACTTTTTTCAGTTCAACCTTTACTTCACGCAAAAAAAGAGAGACAGCATTGACCTTTTTCACGTTTGTCATGTCCGAAGCGGCCATTTTTTCACATCCTTGCCCAATAGCTAATAATAACACAACCAGCCAGAAATAAAAAAATTATTTTGTTTCTTTATGCAAAGTGTGTTTTTTGCAGAATTTGCAATATTTATTAAGCTCAATACGATCAGGATCGTTTTTCTTATTCTTATTTGTCTGGTAATTACGTTGTTTGCACTCTGTGCAAGCTAGAGTAATACCATTACGTGCTCCAGCCTTAGCCATTATTTCACACCTCTCTTACCGCTAAAAATCTACTATTCTAAAATTGTCGCTAATATAGCGTAACATAGCTGACACTTTATGTCAACCACTGTTTATGTAAAAATCATGAGGCCGGTCTAAGGGTGACCGGCCTCGTTCTTTAACATTTTTTGGCTGGTAATTATTTCTCTTCGATAGCAGCAACAACGCCTGCGCCAACGGTACGGCCGCCTTCGCGGATAGCGAAACGCAGACCTGGTTCGATAGCGATCGGAGTGATAAGTTCTACTTCCATGGTGATGTTATCGCCAGGCATTACCATCTCTACGCCTTCTGGCAACTCAGCTACGCCGGTTACGTCAGTTGTACGGAAATAGAATTGTGGACGATAGCCGTTGAAGAATGGGGTGTGACGGCCGCCTTCTTCTTTGGTCAGTACATATACTTCCGCTTTGAATTTTGTGTGCGGATGAATGCTGTTTGGTTTTGCAAGTACTTGACCACGTTGGATTTCTTTGCGGTCAACACCACGGAGCAGACAGCCGATGTTGTCGCCTGCTACTGCTTGGTCCATCAATTTGCGGAACATTTCTACGCCGGTTACTACTGTGGATTTCTTGTCTTCGGACATGCCGACGATTTCTACAGTGTCGCCTACTTTAATAGTTCCACGCTCTACACGGCCTGTTGCTACTGTGCCACGGCCGGTGATAGTGAATACGTCTTCTACTGGCATCAGGAATGGTTTGTCAGTAGCGCGTTCTGGAATTGGAATGTAAGCATCTACTGCTGCCATCAATTCGTCAATCTTTGCTTCGTATGCTGGGTCTCCTTCAAGTGCTTTCAATGCGGAGCCAACGATTACAGGAATGTCATCGCCAGGGAAATCGTAGCTGGAGAGAAGTTCACGAACTTCCATTTCTACGAGTTCGATCAATTCAGGATCGTCTACCATGTCTGCTTTGTTCAGGAACACTACCATTGCTGGTACGCCTACTTGACGAGCAAGAAGGATGTGTTCACGAGTTTGAGGCATCGGGCCGTCTGCTGCGCTTACTACCAGGATTGCGCCGTCCATTTGTGCTGCGCCGGTGATCATGTTCTTTACATAGTCGGCATGGCCCGGGCAGTCAACGTGTGCATAGTGGCGAGTTGCTGTTTCGTATTCAACGTGTGCGGTGTTGATGGTGATACCGCGTTCTCTTTCTTCCGGTGCTTTATCGATCATGGAGTAGTCCATGAATTGTGCGCCGCCTTTTGCTGCCAATACTTTGGTGATTGCTGCAGTCAAAGTAGTCTTGCCGTGATCGACGTGACCGATGGTGCCGATATTAGCATGGGGTTTGGTTCTTTCGTATTTTTGTTTAGCCATTATTT
>JAAYVM010000093.1 GCA_012517145.1 Acholeplasmataceae bacterium | reverse complement strand
TGTATCCGTTATTATGCCTTCACTCGGAATACCGCTAACTGTTGTAGCATACCAATTAGTATTAGGTGTATCTATAATAGAACCTATTGCAACGCTGTGATTCGTGTCAGCATAAAATTGACCTTTTATTCCGCGTATAGCCGCTTCATTACCTTCATACCTGTTATAGTGAACTAGTCCAGTAATTTTTAATTTGTATGGGAAGACCGCTTTCCACCAACCTGTCATTTCCCCATATGAACCCCAAAACTTCGCATTAGAACCGGTACCAGTGCCACTTTTTACTCCATCTAATGCCTTATACGGATTTTCTCCTGTTCCATAACTGCTCGCTGTAACAACAATTCCGCTTGTATCCTCATCAGAAGTCAATACCGGCTGTTGCCATGCCGCCCATTTATAATACACCCGCTTGTAATAATCCCGCCGCCAATAAAGTGTTTGCATCGTCATACAAACCACCTCGCCGTATAGGTTATATCTACTTTGCATGCAGCACCCGTATATTTAAATGTGTTAGATCCTGGCAATGCATGAAGAAATATACCGGCAAAAGTATTCAAACTATTGCCAGTGTCACGCCTCACGGTACCTGTTTCAGCATTTACTACCGCTACTGCTGGATTAGTAAGCAAAGTATCTTTAAGTGTGAAACTCTGACCAGACTCTACATGCGTAATTGCAATGCTTGGCACGGTTCCGCCTGCAGGCGGTGTAAACGTCCAGATGAGTGGAACATCCACAGAAGCTGGATTATTCAAAGTAATTTCTGTATCGCTCTGATCGGCAGCAAAATTTTGAGTTACAACGGTTTGACTTGCTGCATAACGAAAAGGATCTGCTAGAAGCAACGAAACAGTAATATTGCTCAGACGCTGCTTATAACCTTTCTCATATGATTGCTTAAGTTTACTAATACCAGCTACTTTAAATACCCTGTCACTACGACCGCAACGCAATGTATAGTCAGTCTGTGCAAATTTTTGATAGGCCAAATTTACCATTGCATCATGCTCTTCTTCGGTTGAACCTTGCATATCAAATTCCACTTGAATTGTACGCCCTTTTACCTTGCCATCACCGTAGGAAGTGGAACCATGCGCAAAAGATTTATCAGTAAGCTGTAGCCTGAAATCATAACTGCCTGCTTCAGTCAATGCCCAGCCAACAGGAAGGATGTAAACATTTGAATTTTTTATAATCTCGAGATCACTTACACGTGTTCTTTCCGGAAATGTCATGCTCATCCTCCCCTTCTGGCTGCTACAATCATTTTCCCAAATTCGTTATAGACATCTTCTACATCTGCTGCATTATTAATATCGCCATAGAGGTTTTGCGTGGCAACAATATTGCCAGATTCCCCTGATATTTTACCGGTATCGACAATTCCTGCTGCGATATTATTAAATACAGCCTTGCTTAGTGGAAGAGCAACTTCTGGCTCACTACCATCACCCAGAACTCCGAGTAAAGGTCTTGTAAAATAACCGCCTGAAGCATATTGAGGAATTCCTGCTAATCTACTTCTGCTTTCAAAGTATGAATTATCATTGCCAGTTTCATTTTCATTGCTACCTGCACCGAATCCTTTACTGAAAGCACTCGAAATACCTGTTGCAAGTGTTACTGCGCCAGTCAGTGCTAATCCAACATCTTTCAAAGCTTGAGCTGCAGCCCCAGGATGTACTGTTGCATACGCTACCGCAACCGGAGTCCATGCAGACAACTCAGTTGCTGCCCTGGCAACTGAATCAGCAGTTTGTTTCTTACCAAACTTTTTGGCCATTGCATCGCTTATCAGCATACCTGCTAGTTTTTGAGCATAGAACTGCGCTATAGTCTGTATCATTGCCTTACCTAGATCTTTAAACGCTGCTTTTGCTGATTTTGAGCCACTTAAAATACTAGCAAACGCATTGCTTAAACCACTGAAAGCAGTACTATACATATCGGCCACAAGCTGAGCTGTAGTTTGATGTGCTGCTAAAAATGCCTGCTGATAAACGTCCATCATGCTTTTTTGAGCTTCCATATCATTAAGTCTAATTGCAGCTTCTTCTGTTAAAACTTCCTGCAATCGTTCCATGTCATAAGTACGGTAAGCCTCATCTATTTGTTTCTTAATATCAGTACAGTTTGCATGATACTCGGCAACTTGGTCATAATAATTCTTGGCCAAAGCAAGTTTTTCAGCATTTTTCTGCTTTTCAAATTCCAACTCATTGTTAGCATTAACTGTGTATGCAATACCACGCTCATTCAATGCATTTAAAAATGCATCTTTTTCCTGCGCTGTATAGCCTAAATAATTTTGCGATAGCTGCGCCCAACGATCATCAACAGCTGCTATTCCTTTTTCATAGTCTAAAAGCATTTGCTTTTGTGCCTGAGCCGCTGCATCACCGTCCAAGTTCATAGTATTACCGCGGATATTAAAAGAAATATCACGCGCTGAATTTTGTATTTCAAGTGCCTTTTTTGCTTCCTGCTGCAAGGCCTCAAGACGTTTCTGCCCATAAAGTTCCGAAAGACGTTGTTTATCACGTTCATAATTCTCATTAGCATTTGCTGATTTATCAAGTTCAGCAAGCTCTTCAGAATACCAGCGGTCAATCAGCGCCGATTTCGTTGCAAAAGTCTGGTACCAGGCATCAGCTATACTCTTACTGGTATTTTCAGCTTGTGTTGCCAACTTATCTTCTGCAGCTCTACTTGTTTTATCACTACTATCAGGTGCATCCATAGTGCCAAATTGCGTAAAAGATGGTGCAGCCCATTTCTTGGTCTCGGTCTTCGGTGTTTCTTTTTTCGTATTATCGCTGCTACCTAAAGCGGAATTTGTTTCTTCGACCTTACCAAGTAGTTTATTAAGCCAACTAACTGCCTTGTCAACAAACCCTGAGATTGATTTGAGTCCATTGTTAGCCCATTCTGGTAAGACTGAGTTTGACATTTGCAAGAAGATATCACCTAAGCCATTGATTGTATCTCCTACAAAGCTATACCAGGCACTTATACCATCAGCAACCCATTGTATTGCACTTAAGATTATTGTTGCAAATACGCTGAACACGTTGATCAAATATCCAACAAGCTTACCAACTCCCAAGAAAGCCAAGCTACCAACAGCTAAAAAAGTAGTAAATACAGGTTTTGCAGCTTCAAAAACAGTAGCTATAACATTGCCCAGGCTTTGCACAGTTCCTTTCAGCGTATCCCACACATTACCAAGCGTTTTTGTATTAACGCCTAAAAAGCTAATTACGTCGGCCGCCGTTATTCCACTCTGCCAAAGAGCATATAAGCCTGTAACAACTGCAGTTACACCCAAAATGAACGGTGCGAAAGCAGCTATCGCCGCAATAAGCGGGGCGGCAAACGCAACCAATGAAGCAGTTGCCAGCGATATTGCCGGAATAGCAACCATGGTAAGAGCCGTGCCAATTCCTACTATCGCAAGCTGAAAACCAGGTGGGATTGCGTTTCTAAATGCCTCTGAAAATCCGCTGTTCTGCACTTCAGCTGCAAAAGCAGACAATGAATTTCCTAAACCGGTAAATAATTCCGGCAATTTTAAAGCATCGGAAATTCTTAGACCGGTTTGCGCTGCAGATTGTTCCAATCCGTCAAGCATTGCAGACCATGCACCGCCTATACCTTTACTTTGTTGATCCATGAGTCCTGAATACTTGGTTTCCATACCGCTTACCAATGCTTCCAACGCAGTTTGTGAATCAACAGCTCCCTTAGATACTTGGTCCTGCACTTCTGCTATACTGATGCCCATGGCATCTGCAAGCATTTTCCATGCAGGGATACCAAGCTCTGTAATTTGCATCATTTCCTGGCTGGCCAGCTTACCTTTAGCTGCAATCTGTCCAAGGGCAACGGTCAGACGATTAACGCCGTCCTGCCCTGCGCCAACACCGGCAGCAGCGTCACCAACTGCTGTCAATGTAGGTATAACCTGCTCGACAGTAAAACCAAATGCAAGAAATTTCTGTGCTGCTTGAGTTACATCACTAAAGCTGAAAGGTGTTTTTGCAGCAAAGGACTGCATTTCTTTTATAAATGATTCTGCTTTTTCAGCACTTCCCAACATATTGGTCAAGGCGATTTGTGTGTTTTGAAATTCAGATGCTGTTTTTACTGCAGCAACACTTAATCCAGCTAACGCAACTCCAATTCCAGTAAGAGCCGTACCAGCCTTACTGGACACATTTATAAATTCAGAGCCAAAGGCGGTTTTTATTTGTCGTTTAGTAGCATTAAGCTCTTTACGCAGGTCTCCTGTGTCAGCTCCAATTTTAACTAACAGGCTTGCTATGGTTGCCACAATCTTCCTCCTCCTTTCTCTGTTTATAAAAATCTTTGAAGAATGCTTCACGTTCGGCTTTGATTTCTTCTGATGTTTTTTCTGGCAAAAATGGTTTCATTAATTTTTCAAGCTTGGTAGTTTCCTTAACGCTTCGGCAGTTATTGATTATTTCAGCTACGAAATATGCCCTTTCCCAGAGCTTGTTCATTCGGTTTTTGCTATAAGCCTTCACCATTTTGTCGAGTTCGCCCGGTGTAAGTTGATAAAACTCTTCCGGCTTCAACCCTAAAAAACCATATGCTGCATTTTCAGCCCACTCTAACCATTCAAAAAAAGAAGGGACAGCATTACGCTGCCCCTTAATTAGTTTTTTTCCGCTAAGATTTCTTTTTCGGCATCAGGTGTCATTTCTTCAGGGAAAATATCATAATACATCTTTTTGCCAAGAATCATACTTCCGGCAATACATTTTGCAATCGGTATCTGGATATCTCGCTCAATATCGCATCCTTCTTCAATAAGAGCTTGTATTTTATCCGCATACCACTTAGGATCCTTAAGCCCATGATGGCGTAAGGAAATGGTCAGGAATTTAGTAATTAAATCTAAATCCATTTCTGCATTACGAACTACTTCACTGGCAGTTTTACCTGTAAGGCGCTGCAATTCAATAAATCTGCCAATATCCATATACATATACTGCCCTTGTCCAAACAGTTCAAAAGTAATTTTTTTCATCTATTATTCCCCCGTTTGAATATCGCTTAAGGCGCCATCGCCAGCAATCGTGCCTTTAATGGTCGCAACATCATCATGTGGCGTTGAGAGTGAGCACTCCATAATCGCGCCCCATCCTGTTATATAGGATTTATCCGGATATTCAAATTTAACATGTACC
>JAAYVM010000092.1 GCA_012517145.1 Acholeplasmataceae bacterium | reverse complement strand
TGAAAAATTCCGACAGCTGCAGGACGGGGAGATTGATAGCTGCGAGATTGAAAAAAGGTATATCAGACCCGACGGCAGCATTATTTGGGCTAATCTTACGATGGTAGCAATGAAGCCAAATGTTGACGCAAGAGGCAACGAGCATATATATCTTGTACAGGATATTACTAACAGAAAAATAGCAGAAGCGGCGTTAGCTGAAAGTGAGCGCAGCAAATCTGTATTGCTTTCGCATCTGCCGGGGATGGCTTATCGCTGCAAGTATAACAGGGAATGGACAATGGAATTTGTTTCAGAAGGCTGTTATGCTTTGACTGGTTATAGACCTGAAAGATTGCTCAATAATAAGGATATTTCGTTCAATGACTTGATAGCTCCGGAATATCGGGAAATTCTTTGGCAGCAGTGGCAAAAAAAGCTTCCTTCGAATCTTATTTTCAGGGATGAATATGAAATTATTACCGCAAACGGCGGTCGTAAATGGGTATTGGAAATCGGGCAAGGCATCTATGATGATGCTGGCAATGTGGAAGCATTGGAAGGAATTATCATAGATATTACGAAAGAGAAGGAGTACCACCTTCAACTAAAATATGTAAACGAACATGATCATCTTACGGGGCTGTATAATCGTAGATTTTTGCAGAAGCTTCTGGAAATAGACAAAAAAGAAAATGGAGAAGCAAAGCGAGCTCTGATCTTGCTTAATTTAAATAAAATTGATTCAATTAATTTGACTTTTGGCTATGCGTTCAGTGAGAATCTTGTTAAAGAATTGACGCAAAAACTTTTACAATTTACTTCGCAGGATATAAAGCTATTTCGCCTGTCTTTCAAGAGTTTCGGTTTTTATGTCACAAATTATATTGATATCAAAGAGGTCAGAGAATTTTGCGAGTCTTTAGTTAAGGTTTTGCGTGAGATGCAAATTATGAATATCATCGGATGCGGTCTTGGTGTTTCGCTGATTGAGCAAGACGACGAAGACGCTGCGCTGATTTTGCGAAATGCTTCCATAGCAGCCGAAAAGGCAATAAATGGTGACCAAATTTTTGATTGTTGTTTTGTCGATGCCGGATTGCTTGCAGAAATCAAGCGGGAAACGGAAATCAAGGATCAGCTTCTCCTTATCGCTAATGATGAAAATAATAAAGACTTTTATTTACAATATCAGCCTGTGTTTGACACTAAAATCAACAAGATATGCGGATTTGAAGCTTTGGCGAGGCTAAAAAGCGAACAACTTGGTAATGTTGCACCGAGCGAGTTTATACCATTGGCTGAAAATATGCAGTTGATTGTGCCTATTGGTCTCCAAATAATGCGCAAGGCTTGTGCTTTTTTGAAGCAATTGGAAGAAGATGGTTATCATGATGTAAAAGTAGCTGTTAACGTTTCAGCAATACAATTGTTCAGAAATGAATTCTTGGAAGATTGGCTTGCGGTTGTCAAGGAAACAGGAATAAATGTGCGCAATCTTCTTTTGGAAATTACGGAATCCGTCTTTTTGAATAATTACGAGGACATTAACAAAAAACTTGGTAATCTGCGGAAACAGGGAATAAGGGTAGCGATAGATGATTTTGGTGTGGGTTATTCTTCCTTTGCACGGGTCGAAGAGCTTAATGCGGATTACGTAAAACTGGACAAATGCTTTATAGATAAATTGCTGTTGCTTGACCACGACAAGGCCATTATAAGCGATATTATTTCTATGGCGCATAAGCTTGGACATTTCGTAGTAGCGGAAGGCGTTGAGTATGAGGAGCAAAGGAAATATCTGGCAACCTATGATTGTGACTTTCTGCAAGGCTATCTTCTGAGCAAGCCGCTTGACTACGAAGAAGCAATTGCGTTTTTAAAAAGGACAAATACAAAAAAGTTGTAAGAAAATGGGCACCTGAGAACCAAATATAAATTCCAACTTTTGAATAGTGATGCCAAAGCGGCCAACGGGGACAGTCCCCGTTGGCCGCTATTTTCTTTTTGATGTTCTTTATTCTTTTAATAGTTTTTTTGCTAGTTCGGTGTCGCCGGCGGATTCGTCGATAATAGCTGCAACTTTATCATAGCCAAGTTCAGGTGTATAGGCTGTGGCAAAAGCATAAGATGAGTCGAGAAGCTCTTGGCAGCGTGCTATATTGGGCTGGAGACTGCTGATGCATTTAGTGCGGAACAATTCTGTTGCCGCTGTCAAAAGTTCCAGGTTTTCCAAGAGTGAATCTGCAATCAGAGGCATGAAGGAATTTAGTTCAAACTCGCCATGCGCGGCCGCGAGCGTTATCGCCGTGTCATTAGCTATTACTTTCATGGACACCTGCATGACCATTTCTGGTATGACGGGATTGATTTTCCCCGGCATGATAGTGCTGCCGAGCTGCAAAGATTCCAAACTAATTTCGCCAAAGCCGCCTTTCGGGCCAGAATTCATCAGACGCAGGTCGTTGGCTATTTTCATTAAATTAACCGCAAGTGCTTTAAGCAGCCCTGAGACTTCAACAAAGACGTCATTGTTTTGTGTGATGTCCATCGGATATTCAGCCGCCGCTAACCCGATGCCAGTCAAATCCCTCAGTTCTTCGATTACCTTGTAGCGATATTTCTTGTCGGTATTATCGCCGCTGCCAACAGCAGTACCGCCGAGGTTGACCTGACGCAGTCGTTCTTCGACCTTGTAAAGCCGCCAGCGGTCACGCGCGATAGCTTGGGCATAAGCGCCGAATTCCTGGCCAAGGGTAACAGGCACGGCGTCCATTAACTCAGTGCGCCCGAGCTTTTTGATTTCGTCGAAAGCATTTTCTTTTTGCTGCAATTCCTGCTGCAGTTTGGCGCAATTTTCGCTCAGTGTACGCAAAAGCTGAACTGCAGCTATTCTGAGTGCGGTAGGGTAAACGTCGTTAGTGGACTGGCCTCGATTAACATCGTCAAGCGGATGAATAATATCGTAGCGGCCGCAGGCATAATTGAGCTCCTTTAGCGCCAGATTGGCAATTACTTCATTAACATTCATGTTGGTCGATGTACCAGCGCCGCCTTGCAAGGCATCAGTTATGAAAGCTTCATTAGCACCACCAGCAAGCAACGAATCGCACGCACTTACGATTGCCGGATAGACATCTTTATTACCTATGCCAATTTTTATATAGGTTAGTGCCGCTGCTTTTTTGACCAGAACAATAGCTCTGATCAAATTCATTTTCGTTTTTCCGTAGTGCAAAGCAAAGTTCTGGGCAGCACGGGCAGTCTGGATGCCATATAAAACATTATCATCTAATTCCATTTCGCCCAGCTTGTCTTTTTCCGTACGCATTTTTTAATCCTCGAGTTCTATCAGTATGTCAGGAAACATGCTGATGCTTCTTTTTAAAATTCCCTGCATATGAGAAATAATGATGCCGTAGTTGCTGATAGGTATATGCTGGTCTATTGCACATTTTTGCCTGTATTTCATTTCGCGCTCATTCAACATACAGCCGCCGCAATGGATTATCAGCTTGTAGGGTGAAAGATCATCAGGAAATTCGGTACCAGAAGTGAACGCGAATTTAATATCTTTTTTCGTATAATCTTTAATCCAACGCGGCAATTTAACGGTGCCGATATCGTCGCACTGCCTGTGATGCGTGCAGCCTTCGGCAATTAGAATTGTATCACCGTCGTTCAGATCATCAAGTGCTTTCGCTCCTTTGACTGCTGTTTCCAGATTGCCCTTAAAGCGGGCGAAAAGAATGGAGAAAGAGGTCAGATAAATGTCTTTCGGTGTATCAGCAGAAACTTTAGCAAAAACCTGACTATCGGTTATGACGATTCTTGGCTTTTTACCTAGAGTAGCTAAAGTTTCCCGTAATTCAAATTCTTTCACGACAATGGCGGTTGCATCTGCTTCCAAAATATCCCGGATAGTCTGTTGCTGGGGCAAAATCAGTCTGCCTTTAGGAGCAGCCTTATCAATAGGTATCACTAATACAGCGAAATCTCCCGGATGCAGGATATCGCCGACGATTTTCAGCTTGCTTTCCTCAGTTACAGCTAAAGCGGCAATCTTTTCTTTCAGCAATTCTATATGGTAACCGGTTTCCGCACTTACGTAGATTTCGCTCTCGCGCATCACCTGCGGTTCTTTGATTAAATCAGTTTTGTTATAGACTACAATGTAGTTCAGCTTTTTATCTTTAAATAATCTGATCAGATCTTCATCCTGCTCGGATTTACCTTCAGTGGCGTCGACGATTAGGACAGCTACGTCAGTTTTGTTCAAAACCTGTCTGGTTTTTCTTACCCTTAGCTCGCCGAGCGCGCCTTCGTCATCATAGCCGGGGGTGTCAATAATCATCACAGGACCCATTGGCAGGAGTTCCATAGCTTTATAAACGGGGTCAGTAGTTGTACCTTTGACATCAGAAACAACAGCGAGGTCCTGCCCGGTAACGGCATTTACCACACTGGACTTACCAACGTTTCTTTTACCAAAAAAACCTATATGCACACGATGTGAAGACGGCGTATCGTTTAAACCCATGAATAGTCCCTCCTGAAATCTGAATAATAAGTCATATCACAACCAATTATAACACATGGGGAACGCCATTTATAGAAAATGTAACATAGGTGATGAATGTAAAATTAAATAAAGGATTTTGTTCAAAAGCATAGAAATAATTTTAGTATTTATTTCATGTTAGTTTATAATGCTTAAAATAGAAAGCGCCACAGAACTGGCAGAAGAGAGGCTTAAAAGATGGGAATAAAACCTCAAAGGATAGTATTAGGTTCGACTGGTATTGCTACGTGCCAAAATGCGTTTGGAGCACTACCGATACAAAGAGCAGACGAAGATACCGCAGTTAAAATCTTGCATAAAGCTTATGATGGAGGCATTCGGTTCTTTGATACTGCCAGAAATTATTCTGATAGTGAAGAAAAATTGGGCAAAGCCTTTGGCAAAATGCGGGATAAAATTTTTATTGCTACGAAAACAGCGGCAAAAAAGCCGGAAGATTTTTGGGCTCACCTGGAAACCTCCTTGCGTAATTTGCAAACAGATTACATAGATATTTATCAATTCCACAATACCGATATCTGCTACGCGCCAAATGACGGAACAGGTATGTATGAATGCATGCTGGAAGCCAAAAAGCAGGGCAAGATTCGCCACATCGGTGCTACCTGTCATAAGATCGGCGTAGCCATGGAATGCGCAGAATCCGGATTATATGAGACGATGCAATTTCCTTTCAGTTATCTGTCTTCTGACAAAGAGCTGGCTTTGGTACAGAAATGCAAAGAAAATAACATGGGATTTATTGCAATGAAGGGTCTGGCAGGCGGACTAATCAATAATGCCAGGGCTGCTTATGCGTTTATGTCCCAATTCGACAATGTTCTGCCAATCTGGGGAATTCAGCGCGAAAGCGAACTGGACGAATGGCTTTCATTTATGGAAGATGCACCGCAGCTGACGGAAGAGTTGCAGGAATTTATCCAAAAAGAAAAAACGCAGCTAACAGGTGAATTTTGCAGAGGATGTGGTTATTGCATGCCATGCCCGGCAGGAATCGAGATCAATACCTGCGCCAGAATGTCCCTGATGCTTAGGCGTGCACCGACCGCAAACTGGTTGTCTCCGGTCAACCAGGAGAAGATGAGAAAAATTGAAGGATGTTTTAATTGTGGTGCTTGTAAGGCAAAGTGCCCTTATGAATTAAACACTCCGGAATTATTAAAGAAAAATTATGCCGATTATAAAAAAGTATTGGCAGGAGAAATCGACGTGAAATAAGGGAGGACCTAGTGTGTTTAATTTAACAGAAGACCAGGAAATGATTCAAAAAATGGTGAGGGAATTTGCGGAAGAAAGAATAGCGCCGACCGTACTGGAACGTGATGATAAACATATCTTTGACCGCGAGATAGTAGATGAGCTCGGACAGATGGGTCTGACCGGACTATATTTTCCAGAGGAATACTGCGGCGCCGGCGCAGATTATTTGAGCTATATTCTAGCTGTTGAGGAACTGTCAAAGGTTGACGACGGTATAGGCATTACGTTGTCAGCAAGTGTTTCTTTGTGCGCTAATCCTATTTTTGAATTTGGCAGCGAAGAACAGAAAGAAAAGTACCTGACAAAGCTTGCTTCAGGAGAAAGTCTCGGTGCTTTCGGCCTGACAGAACCAGGAGCCGGTACAGATGCGGCAGGGCAACAGACAGTTGCTGTTTTGGAAAATGATCACTATGTAATAAACGGTTCCAAAATCTTTATTACTAATGGCAGCGAGGCAGAAATCAATGTTGTTTTTGCTATTACAGACAAAGCAAAGGGCACGAAGGGGATTACTGCTTTTATAGTTGAGAAGGGAATGGAAGGTTTCAGCTTTGGCAAGAAGGAGCATAAGCTGGGGATTCATACCTCCATAACGACCGAACTGATTTTCCAGGATGTGAAGGTTCCTGTAGAAAACAGATTGGGCGCAGAGGGAGAGGGCTTCAAAATAGCCCTGAAGACGCTTGACGGTGGTCGCATTGGCGTTGCGGCACAGGCCCTTGGCATCGCACAGGCGGCACTTGATCACGCAATTAAATATTCCAAGGAAAGAGTGCAGTTTGGAAAACCAATCTGCAAAAATCAAGCTATTGGCTTCAAGCTTGCAGACATGGCGACAAAAATTGAAGCAGCCCGTATGCTCGTGTACAAAGCTGCTGTCTACAAGCAAGAAGGCAAACCATACTCCAAAGAAGCTGCTATGGCAAAAATGTTTGCCAGCGATGTTGCGATGGAGGTTACCACCGAAGCTATTCAAATATATGGCGGTTATGGATATAGCGAAGAATACCCGGTAGCCCGCCTGTTCAGAAATGCTAAGATTACGCAGATATATGAAGGCACGAATGAAGCGCAGCGCATAGTAATTTCCGGCGCACTTCTACGCTAACAAATATAATTCGGGGCCAATACGTATTTGAAGAGCACTGCTGTAAAATAAGCTAATAGCAAGTAAAAACAAATAAAAAAACCGCCAGGAATACCTATGAAGTGCACCCCAAATGTTAGACAAAAATAACATTTGGAGGTGCACTTTTTGTATGACAAAATTCAGCGAAGCTTTTAGGGCAAAGATGATCAGGGAAAGACTTTCCGGCAAAACATATAAGGATATTTCTGAAGAGTTT
>JAAYVM010000091.1 GCA_012517145.1 Acholeplasmataceae bacterium | reverse complement strand
TAAAGATAATTTTTTGCAATTTGCATTAATAGCCCTCCCCCAAAATATTAAACAAAAACTATATAGTCGGTACTGAACTAGACTGCTAATTTTGACCTCTCAGTGATGACTTTATAGTTGATTTGATATGTTTTTCCGGTTCGTCGGGCAATAATAGAAATTGGTATAGAAAAGATTTTCAAAAGGAGCACGAGGTTTGCCAACACAATAGCTGAAACGACTTCCACTACGAGAGATTCAGCGGTTCTGGTGTTCACTAAATCAAATCCAGGTGAGCCTTTCAAGAAGGCAAAATTGCGTTCAATTGCACCTCGTCTATTCTCCGCATCAGTATCATGTTTGCGTTGCTTGGCATTCACATGTTTTGGCCCACTTAGTTTGATGCCCGGCTCTTTGCATAATGCAATATTTGCTCGAATTGGGTACAAGGTGTCAGCTAGTACCTCATCTGGGTACTGCCCCAACGTGTTCCAACAATGGTCCAGCGTGGCGGAGAGATCAGCACTTTCGTCGAAACTGTCAAAATTAAAGTGCTCAAAGTCAATGACACCATCTAGGATTGAGCAGTCAATCTTGGTGCCGAACTCAACATGGGCCTTGGCTTTGCCACGAACAATTGGTTGAATATATGGTTGACTGAGACTAACAATCCGGTCTTGAACACTGTGAGTCCTGTTATCGTATATGTATTTTTGTTGATCGTATACCTTACGGATAACTGCGAGGCGACTCATTTGCCACTCGGTCAAATGTGCCTGCCCGCCTTGAGCCAACAACTCATCCATGTAGCGCAGGTCTCGCCGAACGTACCGCAGCTGTGCCTTGATCTGTTTGCGCCGGACCTTGTCCTGACAGCCAGGGTGCCGTAAATATTCAGTCCATGTTGCCTTAGCCAAACGTTTATAAGCGCGCGGGATCGCTACTTGCAAGCTTTGTGCCATGTTAAGTACCATGTCTTCAAGGCTCAGCCGAGCTTCGTTGAGCAAGGACGCATCCTGGGGGAACTGAATCTTGATTGGCGCTGCTGTAGCGACGGTAATCAGTGCGTGAGCTCCGGGCACAATAGCTTTTTGCTTCTCACGGACTTCGTCAGTGATGATGTTACGAATCAAGTCGGAGATCTTAGATGCCCGACAACGAAAGTAGGTTAAAGTCGAGGCATTGAAAGGAATCTTGGCTTCGTAATGAGTTCTTCCCGTGAAGTACTGAAACGCTGGGGTATCGCGAATGGCTTCCACCAGTTTGGCGTCTGATAGATGCGTCCTCTGCTTAATCAGCTCGGCACCGTACAATTCGCGAAACGCTTTAGCGGCACGACCTGCGTTCTTGTTAAATACTGATTGGTATGCATTATCCAACTTCACCCATTCCCTGGCAGAGCTGAGGGATACGCCCAGACCGCAATCAAAGAACCTGAAAGATACCTGAACGTCAGTATGCCGATAAACCATGGATAGATCCTCCCATAGGAAATGACAAGTGCAAGGGAAAATACCGAAATAAGGGAATTTTATGCATTCATTATATGCAAATAACGAATTTGTTTCCATACACAGAAGAAAATTTATAATATTCAGTATTCAGTATCCACTATATAACAGGAAGAATTAAAGATTTGGCTCTCCTGTCCACCTAAGTTCTAATAAAAGCATATAAATGGCCAACTCTTACCATTCTTAATCAAGCAGAATGACTTTTAACAAGTTTTCATCTGCCTTCACTTTAATTAACACTTAACATCTGTACAGATAACTAACTAGCTAGACAAATCAAAGACTCTCCTTAACCGAATGACTTTACATTCATTAAAACAAGACAATTAAATCCAGCAAATAATGAACCCGTTAAAGATATAAAAAATCCGTAATTAAAATAATTGTATATGAAATCCTTTCGTTTTATGCTTAATGGTTTCGTGCTTTAATAATAACAACCTTTGTTAAAAATTTTGCTTTTTCTTTCAAAGGCTTAGAATTTATTATTTCCTTTATTAGAGTGAGAGCAGTATCAAAACAACTGTTCGTCCTATCCAAAGATAGGTGATTTTTCAAAATAATTCTCGTCCAATCTCTCATAAATCCATAAATAGACTTTAGAATTAAACTACATAAAACATCAGATTCTTCATGCCTTAGCATACTAATAAATTGTGATATGACTTTTTCTTCTGAAAGGGACATTTTTTTGGCATTGTTAGTTGTTAATATACTTCCTTGCCGTATTCTATATGCATAATTTGATTCAGAAGATGTAGCAACTAACTTAGCGAGCATATAAGCCCTTGTTGTAAAATCTCCATCCTCAAGTAGAATACCTGGTGTAAATCGAATATGATTATTATTAATAAAATCTAGCCTATAGATACTCGACCAAACTACAAAAGATATGTTGCTGGATAAGAATTGGTCTAATACTATTGTCCCACAATTGGTTGGAACATTGAAATCTGGAACCCAATTTTTAGGAATATTGCCATTAAAGTCTCGAAATGACCCACGTACAATGTCAGCTCCTGTTTTTTCAGCAATTTGATAAAGCGAGCTAACAAAGTCTGGCATAATTTTGTCATCTGCATCTACAAAGGTTATATATTTACCAGTTGCTACATCAATACCAGTGTTTCGAGCTACTGATAATCCTTGGTTTTTTTGGTTGATCACCTTAACATTGTGATGACTACAGATTAAATCGGAAATTACTGCTAGCGACTGATCTGTGCTACCATCATTTACTATAATGATTTCAACATTGCGATATGTTTGAGCTAAGATTGATTCAATACATGTCTTAATATATTTTTCAACATTATATGTTGGAACAATGATTGATATTAATGGATTCATCTCTTTGTTATGCTCCTAATATATAAAATAATATTCTAACAGTTCCTGTTCAGCTTCGGCATTTTGACCTGTACTTGATAATTTAATAATTATCACTGGATGTTGTCAACTAGTATAAGCATATTTTATACTTGATTAGTCTGCCTCCGAGAGAATCCTTTTTATATACTTACTCACGCGCAAATCTGATTACAAATTCTAAAGAGCTCAAATTCAAATGATATAGCAAGTGTACCCTAGATTGCAATAATAAAGTTACCAGCTAGAGAAAGGCTTGCTCACTGCTTGTCAGTTTTTTTGCCAATGAAGACATTTTCTGGGTGGTAACTTTAATTATGCAATCTAGGGGTACCATATTCTTAAATTATGGTAAACTACTTATATGAAATCCTGATATTAGGAGTGGGTTTGATTGTCATTTTGGGGGGGGAGTATTTGTCTATGGAAATTGGCGG
>JAAYVM010000090.1 GCA_012517145.1 Acholeplasmataceae bacterium | reverse complement strand
TTATATGTTAGAAGTTTCTATCCGAACAGGCCTTGGAATAGTTCGCAGTTAGTTGTTCCTCTGGACCATTCCACACGCGACAATTCGCCAGCAAGCTGTCGGTCGCTGATGTATATGAGTCCCGTCACAACAAAGCTGCTCACTAGATAAAAAGATATGGTTCGAGCGCAGTGAGAACGCCCTTGATGTTGTTGCCGGCTTGAGTATAATAGGTTTACTACCATACCATTCGGTATGGTGTATTTTTTTATATGTTTAGAAGTTTCTGTTCGAACAGGGATTGGTCTGGGATAAGTGTCAATTGTTAATCATAATGATGTCTATATGATGTCAAAATATAAAGTCAGTAATATGTATCATGGTATAATAAATGATTTAATTATTACTGAACAATCTCGATAATTAGCAGAAATTAAAAGATATTCAGGCATTACATTATTCAAAATGTGCTCCTTTGGAGTTTGCAAAAGAGCCGATAATATGTTAGCATATAGTGTAGTTCATTATTAGGGGGAGTATAGATGTCAGGACATTCTAAATGGGCAAACATTAAAAATAAAAAAGGTAAGACTGATGCTCTTCGCGGCAAAATTACAACGAAAATTAGTCGTGAGATTACTATAGCAGTACGGATGGGTGGCCCTGAAGTAACCGGAAATATGAAATTAAAACTGGCATTAGCAAAAGCGAAGGCTAATAATGTGCCAAAGGATAATATCCAACGTGCTATACAAAAGGGTGCAGGCGCCCAGGATGGTTCCAATTACGAAGAAATTACATATGAAGGTTATGGTCCAGCCGGTGTTGCTATTATGGTTGATGCCTTGACTGATAACAGAAATAGGACAGCCGCTGACGTGCGCCATTTATTTTCCAAGCATGGAGGGAATTTGGGAGAGACAGGTTGCGTGGGCTGGATGTTTAAGCGCAAAGGCGTTTTTGCAATTGATGGGGACGCTGGATATAATGAGGATGATCTGATGATGCTTGTACTTGATGCAGGTGCTGAGGATATAAAATCTGAAGATGGTGCATTTGAAATAACTACAGAGCCTGAAGATTTTGAAGCTGTTGAAAAAGTATTAGCTGACAATAATGTAGCGGTAATGATGTCTGAAATTTCTATGATTCCGGATACTATGGCCGAACTTAGTCCAGAAGATGCAGCAAAGGTGCAAAGGCTTATAGATGCATTGGAAGACTTAGACGACGTTCAAGATGTTTTCACAAACGCAGACTTACCGGATGAAGAAGAATAAAAGCAGGCTTATGCCTGCTTTTTTTTCTAGAAAAGCGAGGAGAACATGCTAGCTATTGGTATAGACCCAGGAACAGCCATATGTGGTTATGGTGTTGTAAAACTAGAGGGCAACCACTTAACTCCTATCAAATATGGCGCTATTTTTACAGATAAGGATATCAAACCTGAAATAAGGTTGAAGATAATATATGAAGAATTGACTTCGCTATTGGACGAATATAAACCTGACATTATGTCGGTGGAGCAATTGTTTTTTAATCGTAATGTAACGACAGCAATAAGTGTCGGGCAAGCGCGGGGTGTTATTTTACTTACAGCCGCTAATAAGAACATTCCTATTGTGGAATATACGCCTATACAAATAAAACAGGCTGTAGTTGGTTATGGTGGAGCAGACAAAGAACAGGTGACATTTATGGTGCAAAAATTGTTGAACATACGAACTAAGCCAAAACCGGATGATGTAGCGGATGCTTTGGCTGTGGCAATTTGTGGACTTCATTCATCTACAACAAGAGTCAGGCAGGAGTTGAGAAAATGATTGGTTCTTTAAGAGGTGTTATATCCCTGTTGGCTACTGATTATTGCCTTTTGGAAAACAATGGTGTTGGCTATAGAGTTTTTATGCCGGCAATAAGTTTATCGCAGATAAAAACCGGTCAGGAAATACGTGTTTTTACCTACATGGCCGTACGTGAAGATGCCATATTATTGTATGGGTTTTTAACACAAGAATATTATCAACTTTTCTTACAGCTTACTGCAGTAAGCGGTGTAGGACCAAAAGTGGCGTTAGGGGTTCTTTCAGCATCTAAGCCGGAAAATTTCTATCTCGCAATACAGAATAGAAATATTAAAGTTCTGACAAGTTTGCCAGGAATAGGTAAAAAAATGGCTGAACGTTTAATTTTAGAACTTAAAGACAAAGTGGAAAGCATGGATACCAGCGGAGCAAACGAAGATGTTGCTAGCAGTTATGAAGGAGCAGATAAAAATATAAGCGAAGCTATAGAAGCTTTGAGATCATTGGGCTACACAAACACAGAAATTTACCCAATAGTTAAGGCAATACCAAATTGCAGTGAATTAAGTACCGAAAATATTATTCGGCAGGCTCTGAGAAATCTGGCCGGGAGGAAATGATGAATCAAGAAGACAGAGTAATCATGGGGCAGGAACAATCTTCTGATACATGGCAGTATAGCTTAAGACCGCGCCAGTTGTCTGAATATATAGGACAGGAGCAGGTCAAAAAGAACATGTCTGTTTTTATTAAAGCGGCCGCCGAACGCAAAGAGGCCCTTGATCATGTACTTTTGTTTGGGCCGCCTGGTTTGGGCAAAACAACATTGGCAAATATTATTGCTAATGAATTAAATGTTAATATAAGGATAACTTCTGGCCCAGCTATCGAAAGACAGGGAGACTTGGCAGCAATTTTGACTAATCTTGGCGACAATGATGTATTATTTATCGATGAGATACATCGACTTTCAAAAACAGTCGAAGAAGTTCTTTACTCTGCAATGGAAGATTTTGCTCTTGATATTATAATTGGCAAAGGGCCTAGCGCTCGTTCGGTTCGCTTAGATTTGCCGCGATTCACATTAATTGGTGCTACAACGCGCGCCGGAGCGATTGCCGCTCCTCTGCGTGATCGTTTTGGCGTTCTTTGCCGTCTTGAGTTTTATCAGTCTCATGAATTAAAGTTGATTATTTCACGAGCAGCCGAAATTTTAGGCGTAAATATTGACCAAGAGGGCGCGAACGAAATTGCTCGCCGTTCAAGAGGTACACCTCGTGTTGCCAACAGGTTGCTTAAAAGAGTAAGAGATTTTGCCCAAGTCTTTGGCAGTACAGAGATAACCAGGGAAATTGCTGAAGAAGCTTTAGGAAGGCTCGAAGTAGATAATTTAGGGTTGGACCGTAGTGACAGAAGAATCTTAGAAACCATAGTTAAAACTTTTGGTGGTGGTCCGGTAGGAATAGAAACAATTGCTGCGGCGATCAGTGAGGAAACTGATACATTAGAAGATGTCTATGAGCCTTATCTTATGCAATTAGGATTATTGCAAAGAACACCAAGAGGCAGGATGGCTACAAGCGAAACATATAGATATCTTAATTTGCCAGCCCCTGTTAAGGAGAAATAAAATGAAAATATTGCTGCATACGTGCTGTGGCCCTTGCTCAATTTATCCGACAATGAGATTAACAGCAGATGGTCATGAATTTAGTATGTTATATTTTAATCCCAACATTCATCCATATAAGGAATTTAAAAGACGACTGAATACTTTGCGTGAATATGCTTCTTTAAAAAAGTACAAGCTTATTGTCGATAAAAGCTATCCATTGGAGGAATGTGTCAGGGGCATGCTAGAAGAGCAAACTGTTCGCTGCGCTTACTGCTATCGTGTGCGTATGGAGGCAGCTGCTCTTTTTGCAAAGGAAAATAACTTTGATGCTTTCTCGACAACACTTTTAGTCAGTCCTTATCAGAAACACGATTTAATTAAAGAAATTGCTGAAGCCGCTGCAGAAAAAATGGGCATACCATTTTATTATGAGGACTATCGGATTGGGTATCAAGAAGGTGTTGATATCAGTAAAACTCTGGAAATGTACAGGCAGCCATATTGCGGTTGTGTGTTTAGTGAAAGAGACCGATATGAGAAGCAGCATCATTCCAAATAGTTTGCAAGCGAGGTAATCAAATGACAAGAGTATTACTTAGCCTAGTATTGGTTGTTTTCTCATGGTTTAATGTTGCATCAGCAGAAGTTTTGGGGCCTGATATAAATGTAGCCTTAGTTGTTAATCAATTTTCAGCTGAAATTACTTCTGAGGCAGAATTTAAAGTCTTAGTTAAGCCAGTTGGCAATAATTTGCTATTTCAGCCTAAGAAGACTTTTATAAGCGTGAAAAATGGTATATTCTTGCTTGATGGTAAAAGTATAGAAGGAACAGAAGTTGAATTATTATCTGGCAAGGCAGATAAGCCTGTGCTGATCAATAGGAAAAGTTATCGTGGCAGATTGGTAGCTAAAATTAATGAAGATAAAAAGACGCTCACCATATGCAATATTTTGCCGCTGGAAGAGTATTTATATGGTGTAGTTGCAAGAGAGATCATTCCTCTTTGGCCTGAGGAGGCAATAAAGGCGCAAGCAGTTGCTTCAAGATCATTTGCACTTGCAGCAATAAAAAAGCAAAATTCTAGGGGTTACGATATAAGGGCTAATGAACTTGGTCAGGTTTATGGTGGTATTGAAGCTGAGCACATTGCAACTAATAAGATGATAGACGCAACCAGAGGCGTTGTGTTGACTTATAACGGCAAACCCATAGAAGCTTGTTATCATAGCAGCAGTGGTGGCTATACTGAAAACAGCGAAAACGTGTGGGGTACTTACGTACCTTATTTGCGTGCGGTAGTTGACTATGATCAGGAAGCTCCAAAATATAAATGGGAGAAAAGTTTTACTGCCAGTGAAATTGAAAATATATTATTGCAGGCAGGTTATAGAATTGGCAAACTCAAATCTATTAAGCTGTCACCCTTAAAACCACCACCGGAGGAAACTGCTGACCGAGGAATTTCTGGAAGAGTTTTGAAAATGACTTTTACAGGTGATAATGGCGAAGCGACTCTAGACGGTGCTAAGGTAAGAGGAATATTGCAGTTGAACAGCACCTTATTTGACATTTTTATTGAAACCAAGTCACCAGAATACATAGAAGTACCGGTTTTAGATGCCTATGGTAACGAAATTGGTAAAAAGCAAATACCTGTAAAAATTACGCAGCCTTCTAAACCTTCATATTTAAATGGTTTTGAAGATCTACGTCTGATTACGGGTGATGTCAATGAAAAAATAGTTATTAAGGGACAGGGATGGGGACATGGTTTGGGCCTCAGCCAGTGGGGAGCCAGAGGAATGGCACTGGCAGCTCCACAAAACAGCAAGGAGTACTATAAAAAAATCCTAACTCATTATTACACAAATGTGAAAATAGAAAAAATTTACTAAGATTTATTAAGGTGGTAGAAAAATGCAGGTTAAAGATTTTGATTACGACTTGCCATCTGAATTGATCGCTCAGCATCCAATGGAGCCTCGTGATCATTCGCGTCTTATGGTAGTTGACAAAGCAACAGGAGAAGTACAACATAAACATTTTTTTGATATTTGCGATTATCTTCGTAAAGATGATCTTTTGGTCTTTAACGATACAAGGGTAATACCGGCACGCTTACATGGTAAAAAAGAAACAGGCGCAAATGTCGAAGTATTACTTCTTACGAGAATAAATAATACCGACTGGGAAGCTTTGGTTAAACCAGGTAAGAAACTTCGAATTGGTGCTAAAATTTTTTTCAGTGATGATTTGTCCTGCGAGATAATTAGCAATACAGATTTTGGCGGAAGAATCGTGCGTTTTAATTTTGTAGGTGCTTTTGAAGAAATACTAGATCGTTTAGGTGAAACACCGCTTCCACCGTATATAACAGCACCACTTGAGGATAAGGAACGTTATCAGACTGTTTATTCACGTGAAAAAGGTTCAGCAGCTGCACCTACTGCTGGTCTTCATTTTACGCCGGAGTTAATGGAAAAAATAAAACAAATAGGGGCCGAGGAAGTATTTGTGACACTGCACGTTGGTTTAGGAACCTTCAGACCAGTTAGTGTAAATAATATCGATGATCATGTAATGCACAGGGAGTTTTACCACGTAAACCAGGAAACAGCTGCGAAAATCAATGGGGCAAAAAAAGCTGGCAGAAGAATTATAGCTGTCGGCACTACTGCCGTTCGTACCTTGGAAGCAGCCGGTGAGTCGGGCATTTTACAAGCCGGTAATAATTGGACCAATATTTTTATTTACCCGGGTTACAAATTCCGTTTTGTTGATGCATTGATAACTAATTTCCATTTGCCGCAGAGCACATTACTTATGCTGGTTTCAGCTCTTGCAAGCAGAGATATAATGCTTCAGTCCTATGAAATTGCAGTCAAGGAAAAGTATCGCTTCTTCAGTTTTGGGGATGCGATGTTTATTAGATAAGGTGGGGAATATATGCATGCAGTTCACTATGAATTAATAAAAGAGTGTTCACGTACCGGCGCAAGACTTGGAAAGCTTCATACTCCGCACGGTGTCTTCAATACTCCAATGTTTATGCCTGTTGGCACACAAGCTTCAGTTAAAACACTTTCACCTGAAGAGTTATATGATATGGGGGCGCAGGTGATACTTGCCAATACCTATCATTTGTTTTTACGTCCGGGACATGAATTGATTCGTAAAGCTGGTGGTTTACACAACTTTATGAAATATAAAAATGGCATGCTCACAGACTCCGGTGGTTTTCAGGTATTTAGTCTGGCAGAAATGCGTAAAATTAAAGAAGAAGGTGTTACTTTCAGATCACATATTGACGGATCTACTAAGTTCCTTTCTCCAGAAATAGCAACGCAGGTGCAGGAAGCGCTGGGAGCGGATATTGCCATGGCGTTTGACGAATGTATTCCTTATCCGGCAGATTTTGAATATGCGAAGAAATCGACCGAGCGGACTTCGCGCTGGGCAAAAAGGTGTTTAGAAGCCCATACGAGGGAAGACCAATCACTTTTCGGCATTGTTCAGGGTGGCATGTATCCTGAATTGCGAAAAATGAGCGCTGATGCTCTTACAGAAATGGATTTCGCTGGTTATGGTATAGGAGGCCTTAGTGTGGGTGAGCCTAAATCAATGATGTATGACGTTTTAGGCGAAACTACCTGCCATTTGCCTAAAAACAAAGCCCGATATCTAATGGGGGTTGGTACGCCGGATTGCATGGTTGAGGCTGTTGCATTAGGTGTTGACATGTTTGATTGCGTATTTCCAACAAGGGTAGCTCGTAATGGCACTGCTATGATTCCAGAAGGAAGACTGGTTGTTCGGAATGCTGCTTACGCTGAAGATTTCAGACCGATAGATGAAAGGTGCAATTGTTATACTTGCCGCAATTATTCAAGAGCATATATAAGACATTTATTCCATGCTAAGGAAATATTTGCTTTAAGGCTATTAACCATTCATAACTTATATTTCTTATTGAATTTTGCTCAGCAGATGAGAGACGCTATCAGGGATGATGTTTTTCCTGAATTCAAAGAAAAATTTTTAAGTAATTACAAAATATAAACAGCAGGATTTTCGGCAGCATCGCCGAATATTTTAAATGTTTATATACAAATTGGAGGTGTCTACTTTATGGGAGGAATATCAAGCGATTTTTTGACTGCTGTTCTTACTTACTGGCCTTTTGTAGCAATGGCTTTAATTTTTTATTTTATGCTATATAGGCCTCAGAAAAAGGAACAGAAAAAACGTGAGTTGCTACTGAATTCATTGAAAAAAGGCGATAAAGTTATTACTGTTGGTGGAATCCACGGAGTTATCGCTGCAGTAAATAAAACAAAAGTTACTTTAACTGTTGCGGAAAACGTTAAAATTGATTTTGAATTAGCTGCTGTTACTCGTTTCCAGGATCAAACTAAACAAGAGATGGCAACAAACCAGTAATGAGCTTATTAAAATATGCGTAAGACTTTTTTGTGAAACTGATGTTATTCTAGTATTGCAGCATCATGCAACTTTAATTTACTTATTGTACTCATAGGTGAGGAATGGCCATCAAATAATCGGATTATGTGTGCCGAAGTATATTGATTTGTTGTAGATTGAGTGCTCGTTATAATTTGATTGGAGGAGACAAATTTGAGATGGGATAGTATGACCAAATTTTTGGTTATAACTTTTGCAATCATTCTGGGTTTTGTATTTTATGCTAAACCGGTGGCTTTATCAATCCGTCAAGGCCTTGATTTGCAAGGCGGTACACATGTAGTTATGCAAGCAGTTGATACTCCTGATGCAAAAGTCGACAATGATGCTGTTGAACGCGTTGTTCAGATTATTGATAGGCGTATTAATGGGTTAGGGTTAACCGAACCAACTATTCAGCGCCAGGGCAAAGACAGAATTATCGTTGATTTGCCAGGCGTTAAAGACCCGGATAGCGCAATCGCCATGCTGGGTAGAACAGCACTGCTGGAGTTTAAAGATGTTACCGGCAAGACAGTTTTAACAGGAAAAGATTTAAAAAATTCCAAGGCACATGCCGGTCAGAATAGTCAACCTGTCGTGGGATTGGAATTCAACGATGAAGGAGCCAAAAAATTTGCCGCGCTTACTGCTCAGAATATAGGCAAACCTATTTCAATTTTGCTTGATGGCAATGTTTTGACCAGCCCTGTTGTGCAGGAAGTTATCACGGGAGGCAATGCTCAGATTTCAGGTTCAAAGAACATGGAAGATGCGGAGCATCTTGCTATTTTGCTAAGAAGCGGTTCCTTACCAGTTAAAGTTGAAGTAATGGAAACGCGTACCGTTGGTCCGACTCTTGGCCAGGACTCGAAAGAAATGAGTGTTAAAGCATTTGGTATAGGGACAATAAGTGTTTTTGTATTCATGTTGTTGTTCTACCGTATGTCAGGAATTGTAGCAGACATTGCCTTATTGCTTTATATAATGCTCGTATTATTGGCCATGAAATATCTTCACGCAACTCTCACGTTACCTGGTATTGCAGGTATTATTTTGTCTATCGGTATGGCGGTTGACGCCAATGTGCTTATTTTTGAGCGTTTCAAAGAAGAAATACGGAAAGGAAAGACGTTGCGCTCAGCCATGGAAGCTGGTTTTAATAAGGCTTTTACTACTATTTTTGATTCTAATATAACTACGATAATGGCTGCAGTTGTTTTGTTCTATCTGGGTACTGGACCTATCAAAGGTTTTGCAATAACTCTTGCTCTTGGTGTCGTTTTAAGCATGTTTTCTGCAATTGTCGTTACCAGAGAATTGCTGCGTTTTTTAATAGGCAGCAACTTAATTAAAAATCCGGCCTTCTTTGGCTGCGCGGCTCCTAAGGAGGTGCGTAAGTAATGTTTTCAATATCTAAACATTTTAAAATTTTCATTTCAATTACACTTACGATTCTTGCCATTGGTGTAGGTTCAATGATTACGAGAGGCTTTAATCTTGGTATAGATTTTAAGGGTGGTAATATTATTGATATTACCTTCGAGAAGCCTGTCACTGTTTCTGATATTCGTACTGTTCTAGATAAACATGATTTGGGTAACAGTATTATTCAGTTGGCAACGACTGATAATTCAACATCAAGTAAAAGCGTGTTGATTCGCACCGGTATTCTTGCTGATAATGTAAGGCAAGAGACTTTAGCTGATTTAAATAGCCAGATTGGTGAATATAATGTAAACCGGATTGAAAATGTAGGAGCTACTGTGGGCAGTGAGTTGGTCCGACAAGCTATAATTGCTATTATTGTTTCATGGATTTTGATGATATTGTATATAACAATGCGCTTTGAAATCAAGTTTGCGGCAGCTGCTGTTTTGGCTTTGGTTATTGATGTCATGATGGTAGTAAGCTGGTTTTCTGTCTTCCAGTGGGAGATCGATTCTTCTTTCATTGCTGCCTTGCTTACTGTGGTTGGTTTTTCGATAAACGGTACGATTGTTATTTTTGACCGCATTCGTGAGAATCTTAAAGGGCATCGTCCCAGTGAAAGCCTTTCTGAGTTGGTTGACAATAGTATTCAACAGTGCATGACTCGTTCCTTGTATACTAACTTCACTGTTTTATTCACTGTTGGCGCTATAATTATTTTTGGCGGCGAGACCATTAGAAATTTCGCTTATGCTATGTTTATTGGTTTTTCAAGCGGTGTTTATACGTCTGTATTGTTAGCAGGACCAATGTGGAAAACATTCAAAGAGAAAAAATAAGCTTTGTTTTAATTTTTATAGGCCTGATTAAATCAGGCCTATTTTTTATGGGATATAGAGGGTTTTTGTTGAAAAAATAGAATAATTATTTATCAAGATTATGAACGGAGTGATGACATGGCTTATTTGGTATTGATGTTAATTGTAAGTGTGGCTGTTGCCTTGTTTGCAGTACAAAATGCAATGGTTGTTGATGTCAGCTTTATGGCATGGAAATTTTCTACCAGTTTGGTCATGGTTATACTACTTTCAGTATTATCAGGGATTATAATTACTTTATTCTGGCTACTTAAAATGAAAACCCAAACTTACCTTCAGATTAAAAAACTAAAGGATCAGCTCGTTGAATTAGAATCTAAAAACTCAAAATTAAAAGAGGAAAATGATATGCTTATGCATGTGCAGAAGCAAAAATTGGAAGCGGCTCAGGGAATAAACAATACCCAAAACAGTGAAAATAGTGATAAACCAACTTTAGCTTAAACGGAGAAAATATGCTGGATAAAAAAATTGTACTAACAAATGAATATTGCGAAGAAAAAATTAACAATTTAGCAAGACAAATTGGAGTTTCCCCCTTATTGGTTGATATTCTCTTTAAAAGAGGTATCAGTGACGTTGACAAAATTAAAACTTTTCTATATGGCAGTGAACAACCTTTCCATGATCCATTCTTGCTAAAAGACATGAAACTTGCAGTGGAGCGCATTTTTAAGGCTATAACGAGTAAAGAAAAAATAACAGTATACGGTGATTATGATGTTGACGGAATAACCGCCTGTTCACTGTTGTATCTTTTCTTGAAAAGCATTGGTGCAAGCGTCTCGGCTTATATACCAGTACGCAAGAATGAAGGATATGGATTGAATTTAGAAGCGATTGAAGCTATTTATAATAGTGGGACAAGGTTGATTATTACGGTTGATTGTGGAATAAGTGGTGTGGCAGAAGTCGCATCAATGCCAAGTGATATGGATATAATTATTACAGATCATCATACGCCGCCGGAAGTATTACCGGCGGCGTATGGGATTATAAATCCGCACCAGGCCGGATGCCCTTATCCTTTTAAAGATTTAGCAGGAGTTGGCGTAGCTTTTAAGCTCTGCCAGGCACTATACACGAAAAAGCATAATAATACTGCTCTTTGGTCAGAAATGTTGGAATTTGTTGCAATGGGAACAGTTGCTGACATTGTGCCTTTAGTTGGTGAGAATAGAGAAATTGTAAAAAAAGGCCTTGCCAAGATGAGCGAAACCAGCAGTTTGGGTTTACGTGAGCTTATGAAAATCAGTGGTTGTGCAGATAAGCCAATCAGCGCAGAAACAGTAGGATTTGCATTGGCACCTAGAATGAATGCTGCTGGTAGATTGGAACATGCAATGTCGGCTGTAGAGCTTTTGGTAACTGATGATCAAGATAAAGCGGCAGAGATAGCGATTAAATTGAATAATGAAAACATAGAGCGACAAGAAATCAGTGCTCAAATTTTTAAAGAAGCTGAGGAGATGCTGAAGAATCAACCGGAAATTGGTCAGGGCATAGTATTAGCAAAAGAAGGATGGCATGCAGGTGTAATCGGTATAGTTGCTTCACGTTTGGTTGACAAGTATCATTTACCTACGATACTAATAAGTATTGATGGTGAAGTTGGTAAAGGGTCTTGTCGTAGCATCCCGCCTTTAAATCTTTATGATACTATAGCTGGCTGCAGCAATCTTTTACTTCAATTTGGCGGTCATCGGCAGGCCGCAGGTTTAACTCTAAGCACAGCTAATATAAATTCCTTTAGAGAACAGTTTTTGAGTGAGGTTTCTGCGCGACTGCGTCCGGAAGATTTTGAACCAAAAATTATAGCAGATGTTGTTGTTCCTCCAAGATGTTCCTTGACACTAAAACTGGTAAAGGAGCTTTCAATGTTAGAGCCCTATGGTGCCAGCAACCCTTCACCTGTTTTTGCTTTTAAAGAAGCTAAGTTAAGAAGTCCTGCCATTATGGGTGCAGAAAAAAATCATTTGCGTCTTATTGTCGACTTCGGTAATCAAACATATAAGGGAATTATGTGGAACCAAGCGCAAAGAATTAGCAGTATTTATAACCATTCAGTTGCCACTTTAGCTTTTTCTCCAAAAATTAATACCTGGAACGGCATGGACAGCGTAGATTTACAGTTATTTGCCATAGATTTAAAACGTAAAATTATTGACTATCGTAATTATTTTAATGCCAAAGACATCCTTTTAAAAAGTATTTTACAAAAGTCAAAAAAAACAGTAGTATATGTAAATAAAGGTAGACAAACTTTACCTGAATCAGTTACAGATAGTTGTGAGATTGTAACATATGAGAATGAATTAAGTAAGAAGGATATAGAGACAGTCATTTTCTATGATCTGCCGGATGTGAACATCTTTACTAAGGAAAGTTTTCCTTTGCCGGATTGGTACGATGGCTTTTTATATCTGCTGTTCAATCAGAACGATTATGGTGGCTGGTCAAATTCGGCTATTGCAAAATACCCAATCAGACAAACCTTAATAACTGAGTATAAATATCTTACTGAACTGTTAAAAAAGCAAAGTGTTGCTAATGTTAAAGACCTTATTACTAAGAATATTGGAATTGATTGTGTAATATCAGCTGACAGCCTGAAGATTTTTGAGGAGTTAGGATTTATTAATGTGGCTCATGGGCAGATAAGCCTCAAATCAAATCGTAAAAATGAATTAAGTAATTCGAAAACCTTTTGCAGATTGCAAGAGGAGTATTGCAACAGGCTTACTATCTGCCAGCAGAACATGAGGGTTACTGCAGCGCAAATAGCCGATATCTGGGAGTGAAGGATAATAGTGGAGGTTTATGATGCCTGAAGTTGACCCTGTATATAGTGTGGAAGATTTTTTTGATAATATAGCAAAATATTTATCGCCGGAACAGGTTGCTTTTGTGCGCAAGGCGTATGAATTGGCAGCGGAAGCACATATGAAGCAACGAAGAGCTTCAGGCGAGCCATATATAATACACCCTTTAGGGGTTGCTATGATTCTTGCAAAGCTACAGCTGGATGAATTGACTCTGGCTGCGGCCTTTTTGCATGATGTTATTGAGGATACAGATATCAAGCTTGAGAAAATTGCCGAACTATTTGGACAAAAGGTAGCAGACCTTGTTGACGGTGTAACAAAATTAAGCAAGATAGAATATATTTCCAAAGAAGAACAACAGGTAGAGAACTATCGTAAAATGTTTCTTGCTATGGCTAAAGATATTCGTGTTGTATTAATCAAGCTTGCTGATAGACTTCATAATATGCGAACAATGAAATATATGCCGGCACACAAACAACAGTCAATTTCGCGTGAGACTTTGGAAATTTATGCCCCTTTAGCTCATAGATTAGGTATTTATGCAATCAAATGGGAACTAGAGGACTTGTCTTTCCGTTATATGGAACCGGACTGCTATTATGATTTGGTTGAACAGGTTCAAGCTAAGCGGCAGGAACGCGAGGCTATGATACAAGAGGCAATTGCAGAAATAAAAGAACACCTTGACGCTGTTAATATTCATTGTGAAATACAAGGAAGGCCAAAGAATTTTTACAGCATTCATAAGAAGATGCTGCGTGATCATAAGGATATAAGCGAGATTTATGATTTGTTAGCAGTTCGTGTTTTGGTTGATACGGTAAAAGACTGCTATGGTGCACTAGGCGTAGTCCATAGCCTGTGGAGACCTATACCAGGGCGTTTCAAAGACTATGTTGCTGTTCCTAAGTCTAATATGTATCAATCGCTGCATACTACAGTATTATCGAAAAGCGGTCAACCATTAGAAATTCAGATACGTACTTTTGAAATGCATCGAATTTCAGAGTATGGTATTGCTGCTCATTGGCGATATAAAGAAGCAGGTAATACACAAAAATCCGGTGATAAAACCTATGACGCTAAACTTTCATGGCTAAGACAGCTTCTAGAATGGCACCAGGACATGAGGGATCCACATGAATTTGTCAACACCGTTAAGATGGACGTTTTTGCTGATGAAGTGTTCGTCTTTACTCCACGCGGTGATGTAATTGATTTGCCTGTTGGGTCTGTCCCAATTGATTTTGCCTATAGGATTCATACCGATGTTGGCAACCGTTGTGTAGGTGCAAAGGTTAATGGCAGGATTGTTCCGTTGGAGTATAAATTAAGTAATGGTGACATTGTAGAAGTCATAACTTCCAAACAAGCTAATGGGCCAAGTCGTGACTGGCTCAATATTGTTGGCTCTTCTGAAAGTCGCAATAAAATCAAGCAATGGTTTAAAAAGGAGCGGCGTGAGGAAAATATCAGCAAAGGCCGTGAGATGCTTGAAAAGGAATGTAAGCGCCTTGGCTATGATCCTAAAGTTTTACTTAAAATAGATAATCTTAGAGATGTAGCGTCCAAGCTGCATATAGATGTCGATGATAATCTGCTTGCTGCCCTTGGATATGGCGGCGTTGCTTTGAACACCGTTATTGCCAAATTAGTGGACTTGTATAAAAAAGAACAAAAACAAAGCACTACAAAAGATCTGTCACAGCTATTGGCCAATATGAAACCCCGTACTTCTAAAGCGCAGAATAGCCATGGCATTTTGGTCAAGGGCGAAGACGGTATTTTGGTGAAGCTGGCTAAGTGCTGTAATCCTATTCCGGGCGACCAGATTATTGGTTATATTACTAGAGGCAGGGGAATTTCTGTGCACAGAGCGGATTGCCCAAATGTTCTGTCTAATTACGATGAAGCAAACAGGATGATTGAAGTAGCTTGGGATATCGCAACCGATTCGGTCTATCGTGTTTCACTTCAAATTTCTGCAGCTGATCAGCCTGGTGTTTTGGCCAATATAATGATGGTTGCTTCTGAATCTAAGCTTAATATAAATGCACTTAATGTTCACGTGGATAAGCGTAAAACTGCTTATATCAGTATGGGTGTTGATATTCGCAATGCCGAACAACTTGAATATATTATTGCTAAAATTAAATCTATTAAAGGTATATATAATGTTGAGCGAATTATTTCAACTTCAGTAGGAGGGTAAGTATTTGCGAGCAGTAATACAGCGTGTTTCTCAAGCGGAAGTTAAGGTAGATGCTAAGATTATTGGCAAGATAAATGAAGGCTTACTGATTCTTTTGGGCGTAGAGAAACAAGATTCTGATGAAGATTTAAAGTATTTATATGAAAAAATTACTAATTTGCGTATATTTGAAGACAAGCAAGGCAAAATGAACTTATCTGTCAGGGATGTGCAGGGGCAATTGCTTGTAGTTTCACAGTTTACTTTGTACGCTGACTGTCGTAAAGGACGGAGGCCATCTTTTGAAAATGCAGCTTCCCCTGAGAAAGCAAGAATGTCTTATGAGAATTTTGTTGAAATGGCACGGAAAGATGGATTTAAAACTGAAACTGGCCAATTTCAGGCGCATATGTCAGTTATGCTATGTAATGATGGCCCGGTGACTATCGTGTTGGATAGTAAAAAGATATTTTAGTAATGGAGGATAATGATGAAGATTATTGCTATGGAAGTAGGGGTAATAGGTACAAATTGCTATTTGGTGATAAATGAAGAAAAAAGAACTGGCGTTGTAATTGATCCTGGTGGTGATGCTGATCATATTCTTGAAAAAATAAGGCAAAAGGAAATAACTATTGAGGCCATCTTTTTAACTCATGGTCATAGTGATCATATAATGGCGGTTGACGAGGTAAGAGAGGCTACTGGTGCAAAAGTATATATTTCAGAGGCTGATGCTGACATGCTTACTAAGGCTAGCAGTAATTTGTCGATTTATATGGGTGCTGGCAGTGAATTCAAGGCAGCTGATAAATTTTTGGTTGATGGCGATATAATTACAGCTGCCGGTTTGAAATTTCAGGTTTTAGCAACTCCGGGCCACACCAAAGGTGGAGTCTGTTTGCTTTGTAAAGATACAATTTTCTGTGGTGATACTATTTTTTCTGAATCAATTGGTAGAACCGATCTACCTGGGGGTTCTTATTCACAAATATTGCATTCTATAAAAACTAAGATTCTGGTGTTACCTGATGAATTGAAATTGTTACCTGGACATGGCCCGGCAACAACCATAGGTTGGGAGAGACGCAGAAATCCATTTCTGCAATAGAAATCATGAATAGTATATTTAATGATTATGAAAATAATACCGTTTTTAAAATTATTTGTGCTTTGCTAGCTTTTTTTATTTTCTATCATATTGCTGGTTTTTTACTACCAATAATTCTCGCTATAGCATTAGCATTTGCATTGCAGCCACTAGCTAATTTATTTGCAAAGGTTAAAATTGGGCCCGCAAGAAAACAAATATCGCGTGATTTTGCTATAATATTAGCTTTTGTAACGGTTACTGCTTTCCTGTATATAGTAGCGAAATTGATAGTATTGCCGCTTTTTGGTGAAGTGAATCGATTTTTGCATGAATTGCCGGAGTATTTGAATAAACTAAATTCCTCAAGTCTTGATTGGCTAGCATTAGGCCAGAAAACAGGAGCTGAACTTCCATCTAACATACTGTCACTTGTTGACAGTTTATTGGCTTGGGCAGTAAGTTATACATTTGAAATGATTAAGTCACTTGTCAGGTCTACATTTCAGATGGCGTTAGTATTGGTGGGACTTATAGTGACTCCATTTCTTTCATTTTATTTTATGAAAGATTGGCAGGAATTAAGAAGTTTAATTGTTGGTATTTTTTCTTTTAAATCTCAGCCGAAAGCAGCTACTATTTTGGATGAGCTTGGTGATGTGCTTAGTTCATATGTACAGGGCATGTTTAAACTGTGTATATTGGTTGGTATTTGCATTACAACTGGTGTATTTATTTTAGGGATAGATTATCCTTTAATTTTAGGATTGATGGCAATGATTGCGGAAATAGTTCCAGTTATTGGCCCTATTGTTATATCTATTCCTGCTGTCTTTCTCGCTTATGCGGAGTCTCCGGTTCTTGCTCTGAAAATAGCAGTGTTTTATTTCGTGTTTTATCAAATAGATGCCCACTATTTGTTGCCTAAAATTATGGGGAAATCAATTCAGCTTCATCCGGTTCTTTTGATTTTAAGTCTCTTGATAGGAGCCAAATTATTTGGAATTCTGGGCTTGCTTTTTGCAGTTCCGGCGGCTGGGATATGTAAAGTGCTATATAAGCATCTTTGGCATTCTAGTGAAGATAAGAAGGTATAGAAATAAGTGGATAATCTTAAAAAAATATTCGTAAAAACGTGGAATTTTCCTTTTAACCTTGACAAGCCGCTGTCAGACCTGCTAATAATTCTGGGTTTTCAAGCAATTCAAGTAAATGATGATAATATTGTCGGTAAGCTTTATTTGAGGGTAGAGCCTTCAAATAAAGCTTTTTCGATTTGTCATGCAGATGTTATAGATTTAACAGGTAACAAATTTTCTGCAGAATGTAGAGTGATAGCAAAAGCTGATCGCGGCGAATGGGCACGTTGTGCAAAAATTGCGATGCTTTCAGTGCTCAAGCAAGCTTTTGGAATATTGGAACCTTCCTGGGGAGTTTTGACAGGTGTCAGGCCAGGAAAACTGGCCAATAAAATTCTTTTTGCCGGAGAAAATCCGGAGAAAGTACTTGTGGAAAATTATTTGTTAGTGGGTAGCAATGCAAAGCTTATATCAGATATTGTTAAAAAACAAAATGCTATATTATCAAGAAATGTCAGAGATATTGCGGTATACATAGGTGTTCCTTATTGTCCATCACGTTGTTTGTATTGCTCTTTCCCAACTGGAATCATGCCGCCCGAGGACGAATTCCAGCAAAACTTTTGCGACAGCGTTGAAGAAGATATACGCGCTGTGGTACAATTAATAAGTATGTATGGTCTGCGTATTAAATCGCTTTATATTGGCGGTGGAACCCCGACTAGCTTGAATGATGTTTTTTTTCAAAAACTAATGAATGTCATCAGTAATAATTTTTCTGTTGGTTTGATAGATGAATTTACTGTGGAAGCAGGAAGACCGGATTGCATTAATGCAGAGAAAATACGTGCCATGGAAGAAGCAGGCGTTAACAGAATCAGCATAAATCCACAAACTATGCATGACAGAACATTAGTTGCTATTGGAAGACGACACACAGTTAAGCAAGTTTATGATGCTTTTGCAACTATTAGAAAATCCAATATTTCGATAGTAAACATGGATTTGATTGTTGGTTTGCCGCAGGAGGGAATGCGGGACATGGAGTATTCTTTGGACAAGATGCTTGACTTCTATCCAGAAAATCTTACGGTCCACAGTCTTGCTTTGAAAAAAAGCTCTCCGCTTTTTCAAATATGTAAGGATTATGAGTTTGTTTCTGCTGAGGAAGCTTCCCTGGTATTTGATCATGCATCGTTAGTGGCTGAAAAACTTGGCATGAGTCCGTATTATTTGTATAGGCAGCACTATATGCTTGGCAATCTTGCCAATATTGGTTATGCTAAGCCAGGAACGGAGTGCATCTATAATATGCAAATGATGGAAGAACAGGATACAGTAATTGGTATTGGACCATCATCTGCTACCAAAGTACCTGCATTGGATGGACATCATTTATATAAGTTCCATATGCCCAAAAACTTTTATGATTATAAAACTAATGCAAAGCAATTGTTTACAAAAAGAGCTGAAACAATTGCTCTAAGATATGAACAGGAGGAATAGAATTGCTGACATCAGCCCCAAGGGGAACAAAAGATATTTTGCCGGCAAGCGTTGGTGCTTGGCGTCATTTAGAAAATGTTATGCGATGCATTTGTGGTCTTTATGGTTATCAGGAAATTCGCACGCCTATTTTCGAACACACTGAACTATTTTTGCGCGGTATCGGTGATACGACAGATGTAGTAGAAAAAGAGATGTATACTTTTAACGATCGTGGTAACAGAAGTATTACATTACGCCCTGAAAATACTGCTTCAGTTGTCAGAGCATATATTGAAAACAAACTATATGCTGAACCAGGACCAACAAAATTATTCTACATGGGACCAATGTTCCGTTATGACAGGCCACAGGCTGGCAGGATGCGTCAATTCCATCAGTTTGGTGTTGAAGCTTTGGGAACTGGTAATGCTTTGATCGATGCAGAGGTCATCATGCTTGCTGTGCATGTTTTAAGAGAATTGGGACTTAAGGATTTGAGACTATTGATAAACTCTGTAGGTTGTCCAAAATGCAGGCCTATCCATAGAGAGAAACTCAAGGCATTCTTCGAGCCCAAACTTAATGAATTATGTGAGGACTGCAGATCACGTTATGATCGTAATCCGTTGCGTATATTAGATTGTAAAAATGAGAAATGCAAGGAATTAGCTAAAGGTGCGCCATTATTAACAGAGTGTCTTTGCGATGAATGCAAGGAGCATTTTAGCCAATTGCAGGATTTATTGCACGCAGTAAATCTTGAATTTGAAATAGATCCAAATTTGGTTCGTGGACTTGATTATTATACTAAGACAGCTTTTG
>JAAYVM010000089.1 GCA_012517145.1 Acholeplasmataceae bacterium | reverse complement strand
TCGATGTTTTCATATCGAAATTTCCAAGTTTCTGCAATTCCCGATATTGTTCTTCAGTCAAAAGTTCAATGCCCATGGCATCCGCCACATCTATGACACTATTTGCTGGTTTATTGGCTTTTCTTTTCTCCAGTGCTTCACGGTCATAACAGAGGTTTCTGCGACCCTCGGGACTTTCCGCCGAGCAATCGAAAAAAATATACTCGCCCGTTTTGCTATCATACCCAACCACATCCGGTTCACCGCCGGTTCTTTCCATTTCATGGAGTGACCACAGCTTCTCAGCATGCGCTTCCAACCTGGTTTGTACTGGAACCCATTCAATGCCTTGATGGCGATCCATGTTTTTCTCAAAACGGGTTTTCAATGTTGTGAGCAGTTCTGCGCGTTGCTCTGGTGATAATTCTTTTTTATTGTTGTTCATCCTTTATATTATATTACTTGCATAAAGAGATTAAGCATATAGTGTTCCCGTATTATAAGCGATCTGGATATCCTTTATCACAAGAATCAAAATTGTCCCTCCTCAAGCACATTTTTCGGTTGTTAGCCAGCTGCACAGCTTCTCTAATTGAAATATCACTGTTAAATTGCCATAGAGCTAGTCCATCGTTTATATAGAGTTTCTCGGGTTCGTATATTTCTTTGAGGAAGTGTTTTCATTGAATTGCCCCGATTTCTTGGTTTTATTGATACAAAAATACTATTCTTTCGGTGAAGTTATGGAATTGAGATCCAATCAGTGAAATCGTATGCTTGCCATCCTGATCCCATATAACCAGATATATCTGCTTTCCACTGTCTCCCTGGAGAGTACGAGAGGCTCATTGTTGTAGAACAAGAACTAGCTCCATAACAGGTTTTGGATATCGAATCATATCTATTGGTCCAATCGCGAAGTCCTACAACAACACGTAGAGTAGGGTGACTAGAAGCACAGGAAATTTCTCCTGTGGCATTCACATAAGATCCCGAACGTACTGGATTGTTAATCCAAACACCACAGTCAAGTGGTTCTTTTGTATCGTTGCCCACACTGTCTTTTGAATAAATGCTGTGAGGATTTGCTAAAAGAAGCAAGCAAACGAGTGAAAGAATTAAAAATGTTTTGTTTTTCATTTATGTTCTCCTTTGGGTTTATTCTTTTTATATCCAAAAATGATGAACCAGTCTTTATTCGATAGGAACAGTGAAAACCATACTGTAATTTGCGATGAGGGGAATTGATGGCGCTGGAGTAAAATTCCTTACCTCATAACGCGGACCACAGGGGCCCAGTGTGATATTCAGATGTATATTCAGTTCTTCCAGTGTGCCCGCGTCTATTCCATATTGGTAGGTGATGGTTAACGGACCGCCAGGTGTGGATGGCATTTCACTCTCTCGATAAGAATTGGTTATATGCAGGTCTTCTCCGGTAGTGAAATACGGATCACAGACCATATTAGGGATATCCATCGCATTTTCGATCAATTCAAAGCCCGTTATGCGGATCGTGAATGTTAACAATTCCGTTGTGGCACTGGCTGATACCAGTTCTACGACGGGAGGTTGATCGGTAGAGGCAAAGACGGTGGCTTGAGCTACTTGCTGCGCGGCAGGTAAAACAGCAGCACTGCTATCACAGTTGGTGCAGAATAGCATCAGCCCCAGCACGCAGAGTAGAAACTGAATTTGTGTACTTATGCGCGATTTGAATATTATGTTTTTCATTTTTCTCCTTTACTTCACCACTAATCTGGATGTACTTAAAATAAAGGTATAGCCTTGAAAAAAGATTTTTTGGCTATTCGTAATTTTCTGAAATTGGTATGTAAATAATGAAAAACTATTAAATTAAATATACCCCATTTAACATTGTATACCAAAATAATTTATTCTGTCAAGGCTAAGTAGAAATGTCTTACTGCTGGCCAAGTAGAAAAGTCCTAAAGTTCAGGAACAGGGATAGGTTTGCCATTGAGTTTCTTTCCGTAAGTACGCCAAGGATGATTAACGGGGGGCGTAGAAGAATGGGTTCCGAAAGATTTGAAAAACTAGAAAACAATTAATGGCATTGAACTTTGACTCCACACTATTTTCTAATTAAAGTTGTTAAAAATCCTATGTCACACAATCGATCAATAAATTCAAACAACTCATCGTCATTATTAGTGAATTCATTGAGAAACTTGAAGACTAACAAATAAAAAGAGCACTATATACCTTTTTAGGACTTAAATTCAATATAGTTAGAACTAATAGATGCATAGATATTTAAACTTCCATACAAATAGATTATTCTTTTTATTTTTATTGTAAAATAGCATATAAGTTCTATGAATAAACTATTGGATCAATTGAAATCCCTGGGAGTGGAACTGGGGGCAGAGAAAACAGAATTCAAACAGCGCGAAAAGCTCGATCTGCCCGCCCTGCTGGGTGGAGTATGGCTTGAAACACCCTATGGCAGAACGCTGCATATCCAGCAAGACCTGGAACTGAATGCCGTACAGGGTAAAATACCCCTGCAATGCACCAAAATCGCAAGCAATGTGCTGGAACTCTTCAACATTTCTCACGTTTTAGAAGAATCGACCATTTTCCCCACCCGGATTTGTTTTTT
>JAAYVM010000088.1 GCA_012517145.1 Acholeplasmataceae bacterium | reverse complement strand
GGCAATACGGTGTTGTTTATCATTGTGCTCTTAATACTGAATTTTCTTCTGCCTTATTTATATTCCTATATTTTGGGACATTTAGTAAAAAAGTATAACTTTTTCTATAGGTCGGCACTGTTTTTGCCTAGTACGATTTCTTTGGCGGTTGCCAGTATAATCTTTTTGTGGATATATAACCCGCTGGCAGGACCTTTAAGCATAATCCTGAGCGGCATCGGCTTGGAGTCACCAAGGTGGTTTAAGGAGAATATTCTGGTAATCATAGCGCTTAGTACAATTATCGGCTGGAAGGTTTTTGGCTACAACCTAATTGTGATGTTGGCGGCGATGGTTGCCGTGCCAAAGGAAATGATTGAAGCCGCCAAACTGGAAAACGCTTCAGACTGGCTGATTTTCAAAAAAATCATTTTGCCGATGACTGCACCGACCGCTGTTTACGTCTTTACTATTACCGTTGTTTTTGGCTTGCAATATGTACTGGTACCGGTAAACATGCTGACTCAGGGAGGTCCTGATCAAGGAAGTTCCAATCTTGTCTATATTGTCTATCAATACGGGTTTATCTTCTTTCAAACCGGCAAGGCCGCGGCTTTTGCTATTTTGACCATGGTGGCCTATGGAGCATTCCTGCTGTTGAAAAATAAATATCTGGACAAGAGGATACATTATGAGAACTAAATTGGATAAAAACATTCTTTGGCACCTGCCTCTGATATTGGCGGTATTTCTGCAGCTGTGGCCGATTATTTTCATGGCCTCTACTTCCTTCAAGGATATGAACCAAATCTTCACGTCGACCTTGAATCCATTGCCATTCCCGCCAACTCTCAACAATTACGTTGCAGTGTTGGAAGACTTCCCGTTTTGGACCTATGTTTATAACACATTTTTAATTGCGACGCTGGTTACTGTCTGCAAAATTGCAACAAGCGTATTGGCGGCTTTTGCCTTTGTTTATTATGAGTTTAAAGGCAAGGAGACGATTTTTAACTTTATGCTTCTGACGTTTTTTATTCCTATCACCGTGCTTATTATGCCTAATTATCTCTTGATGTCAAAGTTGGGCTTATTGAATACTCCTTGGGGCGTCATACTCCCGCAGATTGCTGATGGCATGGGAATATTCCTGATGCGTCAGACTATCAGGGGCATCCCGAAACCATTGCTCGAAGCGGCACTTTTGGAAGGGGCTGGTGCAATTGGCATCCTGACAAAAGTTGTTCTGCCTTTAATCAAACCTTCGGCTATTGCCGTTACTATCTTTTTCTTTATTCATTCCTGGAATGAATATTTTTGGCCGCTCTTGGTTTTGCAAGACAAGGAAAATTATACTTTACCTTTGGCACTGCAAATGTTTATCAGCGCCGAAGGCGGCAGTGAATGGGGGATTGCCATGGCAGTCGCTATGCTTACCAGCGTGTTGCCATTATTACTGTATTTGTTTTGCCAGAAATATATTTTAAGCACCTTCTTGCAATCAGGAGTGAAAGGATAAAGAGATGAAAAACATTGAGTTTAAAGCAGTCAAGAAAAAGTACGACGAAACAACGGTGATCCAAGAACTGAATTTCAGCATCAAAGAAGGCGAAAGACTTGTGCTTTTGGGACCTTCCGGCTGTGGCAAGACTACGACTCTCCGAATGATTGCCGGTCTGGAAGAAATATCAGAGGGGCAGCTGTTTATGGGCGGAGCTGTTGTTAATGGTGTTGCTCCGGGAAAAAGGAATATAGCCATGGTATTTCAAAACTATGCATTATTTCCTCATCTATCCGTTTGGGAGAATATTACCTTCGGGCTGAAAATTCAAAAACTTACGGAACAGGAAATGACTAAACGCGCTAAGGAAGCCTTGGAAATACTAAATCTTACCGGCTATGAAAATCGTAAGCCGAAAGAATTGTCGGGCGGTCAGAAACAGAGGGTTGCCTTGTGCAGGGCGATTGTGAAGCAGTCACCGTATTTTTTGCTGGACGAACCACTTTCCAATCTTGATGCGCAGCTTCGGCAGCAAGCAAGAACGGAATTAGTCAAGCTGCACGAAATATACAAACCGACTATGATCTATGTTACGCATGATCAGGTCGAAGCAATGACGATAGCTCAACGAATTGCCATCATGAACAAGGGCGAGCTGCAGCAAATTGACACGCCGGAAAATATCTATCATCGACCGGCAAATACTTTTGTTGCCTCTTTCATAGGCACGCCGCCAATGAATCTGTTGAGTGCTCATGTAAGAGATCACTGGATCTTCATTGGTGACGCCTGCGTGCCGCTGGATGCCAGTTGGGATAAAGTGATCGCCGGCAGAAGCAGAATTATCCTGGGTATCAGACCGGAAAAATGTTTACTAGCAGGAGAAAAGCCTATGGTGCCGGCGGAGGTTTCATATGTGGAAAACCTCGGCAGCCAGCGGACGCTGCGGTTGACTCTAAAAAATCACGAGAATGTCTTTGTGAGCACTAAGGATTTTACGCAAACAGCAAACAGCACTAAAGGTTTTTCCTTCCGTTGGGAGGATGTAAGTGTTTTCGATTACAAAACGGGTGTTAATATTGGCTATCCTATTAAAGAGGGAGGAAAAAATGAATGAAGTTTTCAATTAGTGATTTAGCGTTTGCTGGGTTTAAAAACAGCGCCCTGGAACACTTGCCGTTAGAATACGGCATAGAGATTTTTTATGAGTTTGGTACTGATTATTATTGGGATGCACGTTGCGAGAAGTTTTTGGCAGATAGAGATGCTGATTTGAGCATTCACGCACCTTGCGTTGCCGTTAATTTGGCAGATGCTAAGGATTTTAACTATCTGGAAGTTTATAGAAGAACCTTGGCGTATGCTCAAAGACAAAAGGCTGCTTTTGTAGTTCTGCATACCAACGAGAAGTGGACAGGGAACAGAGATGATGTCACAATGCTTGTTGAAAAACGGCTGAAAGAGATTCTTGCTCTGGCAAAAATGCATCATGTAAAAGTACTCATAGAAAACGTTGGTTTGCGTACTAATGGCACCCTGCTGTATGATTGGGAACAATATCTTGAACTCTTGGCTAAATTTCCCCAGACAGGCGCATTAATCGACTTAGGACATGCCCATGTCAATGACTGGAATATTATTAATGTGCTGGAAGTTTTGCAGTCGCAGATAAAGGCAGTGCATTTGCATGATAACAATGGCATGGCTGACCAGCACCTGCCGATTGGTGAAGGCAGCATTGATTGGCAGGGCTATTTTTGTAAAGCCAAAGAAGTTATTCCAGGGGCTGTGCAAGTGCTGGAATACAATGACATTAGGCTTAATGGCTTATTGAAGCACGTTGAAATGATAAAATCTAGATACAATGTTTGAATGAAAATAAAAGAGATAGGGAAGAGCGTATGCTCTTCCCTATCTCTTTTCTAATAAAAACAAGTTATTTGTCCAAACCATATTTCCAATCGCTGATCGCACCCATGTCAGCAACATTGGTATAACCAAGCTTTAAGAGAGATTTAGCGGCAATTTCACTGCGGCGGCCGCTGCGGCAGTAAACGACGATGGAAGCATTTTTGTCAGTCAAAAGGCTGGCAGCCTTGGCTTCAATTTCGTCATAGGGGATAAGGATACTGTTTTTGATGTGACCTGTATCATATTCTTCCTTTGTGCGAACGTCAACTATGATTAATTTCTCACCATTATCCAGTCGGGATTTTACAGCAGCCGCAGTAATTTTCTGATATCCGTCTGATTTATTATCAGTACTTTTGCTGACTTGCTTTGAACATCCGACGAGAGCAAACACAACCAAAGAAATAGCGAGAAACAGGAGAAGCAGCTTAAATGTTTTATCCATAAAATCACCTCATTTCAGATTTTTTAGGGGCATTCAATTTCTGCGCCCAGAGATAACAAGACCAAAAAGAATAAAAGCAGTGCCGATCAAAGCAATCCAGGTGATTTTTTCACCGAGGATCAAAGCGGAGGTTATAAGCGTAACAATCGGGCTGATATAAATGTACATGCTGGTTTTGACAGGCCCCAGAATATTAACAGCCCAACTCCAGGTGCCAAAACAGATGGCTGAAGCACCAATGCCCAGATAAAGCAGGTAGAACATATTAGCATGGTCATCAAGACGTTCGAACCCCCATTGAAAGTCCATGACTAGCAGAGCCGGCAGCATCAGGAGCAAACCATAGCCGAAAATATTACGTGTACAAAGCACGGTGCTGTAGTGGAAAGAGCTGATTTTACGTATTAAAATCGAATACAGCGCCCACACGACGCCTGCAAGGAAGGCCAGAATGTCACCAATAGGATTAAGCTTCAGAATGACGCTGCCATTGAAAATAATCAGAATAACGCCGATCAAAGCGCAGACGAAACCAACAAAAAAGTTGGAAGTGAGAGTATCTTCCCCCAGCAGGAATTTGGATGCCAGAGCCGTCAGGAAAGGCACAAAGGCCAAGATGAGGCAGACGCTTGAGGCATAGGTGTAAAGCAGAGCTACGTTTTCCAACAGAAAATAAAGTGTTATTCCGCAGAGGCCGGCACCGATAAAATACTTTTCCTCAGACATACCTTTAGTTTTTAAGCGCTGTGGTTTAACCAAGCATAAAACCAAAAAGCCAAGGATAAAGCGAAAGAACAGAATTTCGAGCGGCGTAAAGTCAAGCAGGAGAATTTTAGTCGAAATGAAGGTGGTCCCCCAGACGATGACGGTAAAAAGTGCTGCAATATGGCCCAGGGTAGTTGTACCCATTTAATCTCCTCCTTGAGTAAATGTGTTGTTCTTATCTTAACACTATTTATGAAGAAAAAACAACGCAAAAAATTTTACCACTGAGTAACAATGCCGTATAATAGATGTGTGTTGAATAAATTTGCAGGGGAGCAGTATTGATGCCGAATAAAGAAAGATTGAAAGATATAAAGTGTTTTTTGTTTGATATGGACGGGACCATCAATTTAGGCAATACCCTTATTCCTGGTATGGATGATTTTTTTGCCCAGCTGAAGGCCAAAGGCAAGACTTTTTATCTGGTGACTAATAATTCTTCCAAAGACCATGCTCACTATGTCAAAAAAATGGCCAACATGGGCATTGAAGTTATGCAGAAAGACGTGCTTATTTCTTCTGATGCGCTGACTTATTATCTGGGTAAGGTCAAACCGCAGGCCAAATTGTTTGTTTTGGGTACGCCAGAATTAAGGGCAACAATTACTAAAGCGGGATTTGAACTTGTTGACCCGGCTGTAACAGAACCGGAGTTCGTTATCTTAGGTTTTGATATGACGCTGGCCTACAATAACCTGTCGACGGCCTGCCGTCTGATTGACAAAGGCGTACCTTATATTGCGACGCATCCGGATGTGCGCTGCCCGATTGAAAATGGTGAATTCATACCAGATTGCGGCGCCATGATTGAACTTATTAAAACGGCAACAGGAGTCAGCCCTCTGGATGTGCTGGGTAAACCTTATCATTATATGATAGATCTCCTGATGGAAAGAACCGGCTTTACGAAAAATGAGATTGCCATGGTTGGTGACCGCCTCAGCACGGATATCGCTTTTGGCTTGAACAATCATATTCTATCGGTGCTTGTCCTTACCGGTGAAGCTACTCTGGAGGATGTAGAAAGAGGACATATTAAGCCTGATATTATCCTTGACCATGCAGCAAATTTAATAAACTATATCTGAGGTGTTTATGGAAAGACCGCGTTATGGCCTGATTGATTCTTTGCGAGGATTCGCAATTTTTTGTGTGATAGTGTACCATTTCATTTATGATTTGGTGCACTTTTATTCCATGGACTTTCCTTGGTTTGAGAGTCTGGCCGCTTACCTCGTGCAACAAGGTGGAGTTTTTCTCTTTGTCTTCATATCTGGTGCGATGTCCCTCTGTGCGAAGGAACCTTTGCGTAATGGGCTGCTCTTAGTTGGCTGCGGATTACTGATTACAGTCACAACTTATTTTTATTCGCCGGCAAATATTATTGTTTTCGGTATTTTAAGCTTGCTGGGTTGGGCGGCCATCATTACTGTTTTGGTGAGACCGGCTTTGCAAGCTATACCGATAAAGTTTGGCATTTTCGTAAGCGTATTTCTTTTCTTCATCACGCATGAGGTGGCGAACGGCAGCTTGAGTCTCTTGAAAATTCACTTATATAATTTACCATCATCGTGGTATGAAAGCCAGTTGTTATTTCCGCTGGGCTTGCCTCATGCAAGTTTCGTTTCAGCTGACTACTTTCCGCTCCTGCCCTGGATTTTCCCTTATTGGCTAGGTTATTTCTGTTGGCAAATGATAGGCGAGGAAACGCGTGCAAAATACTTTTTCAGACAGTTGCCGGCTTGTGCTTTTATGGGCAGGCACAGTCTGCTCCTTTATCTTATACATCAGCCCATCATTCTGGCTGTTACTGGTTTGATTTTTGAATAATGACGCTCGGATTTTTTGCTTTGGCTGTTTAATGAGCCGCTTCAGCAGAATATCCGAGCTTTTTTATTGTTATTTTCAAGTAAGTGTTTAATGTGAAAAAACTTTATATTGATAAAAAAGGCAAGGCATCAAGAGTTCCTCTGGACCATTCCACACGCGTTAAACGGCCGCAGTAAATTCGGCCTGATGTAGAGGAAGGCACCACAAGCGCCCTATTCGGTTGCTTATGCTGCATAAGTTTGAAATATCAATCTTAGTGTTGCGCGCAGGCGCTGGCAGTCGATTGGTTCAAACTTAACTCCCGTCACTTCTTAATTCCTCGCCTTTAAGTGACAGAATTAATTATAATATTCCTGCAAAATCGCCTGAAAGTAATTAAGATATGAGTATTAGACGATAGCGCTAATTATCGATAATAATTATTAACTATTTGTTGACAAACAATGAAAAAAGATTTATAGTATTCCTACATAGGAACAACAAATAATTTGGAGGAAATATGGACATTATTGAACGTTTGATGTATTTTAATCTTACGCGTCATGAAGCAACATTGTACATGGCACTCCTGGCCGAAAGCAGCCTGACAGGTTACGAAGCTGCTAAGCTTACAGGCATATCCCGCTCGAATACTTATACAGCTTTAGCGGGCTTAGTCGATAAGGGTGCGGCTCATGTTACTGAAGATACAGCAACCAGATATACACCAGTTCCATTTGATGAGTTTTGTGAAAATAAGATCCGTCAGATGCAGGAATATAAAGCTTACTTAGTAGAAAAGATGCCGGTAGTTAAAAACGAAGTAGAGGGCTATATAACTATTAAGGGCGCACAGTCAATCATGAATAAATTAAAAAACATGATTGCCAAAGCTGAAGCCAGAATCTACGTTTCTGCGACTGGCTCACTTATTGAGGCTCTGAAAGAACCTTTGGCAGAAGCAGCAAAACGTGGCCTGAAAGTAGTAGTGATAACCGGTAAACCTTTTAATTTAACTGGCGCTACTATTTATTACGCAGAAAAGCCCAACAGCCAAATAAGGCTGATTGCAGATTCAGGACGGGTTCTGACTGGTGATCTGAGTGATGGCGACAGTTCAACCTGTCTTTATTCTGGCAAACCGAACTTAGTAGATTTATTCAAAGATGCGTTAAAAAATGAAATTAAGCTGATAGAATTAACCAACAAATAATATTATGAGGGGTGTACAAATAGTGAAAAAACCTTTTGTTAGCAAAGAACAATTAGAGAAGATTACTTCCGAGTATGCAACACCATTTTATCTGTATGACGAAAAAGGTATCCGCGAAAATGCCCGCAAAGTCATGCAAGCTTTTGCCTGGAATAAAGGCTTCAAAGAATATTTTGCCGTGAAAGCAACACCAAATCCACGTTTGCTGCAAATTCTGCGTGAAGAAGGCTGCGGCGCTGACTGCTCCTCTTATACAGAACTTATGATGGCTGACGCTGTTGGCTTCAAAGAAAGTGAAATCATGTTCTCTTCCAATGTGACGCCGGCAGAAGATTTCAGACTGGCGCGTAAGCTGAATGTAACAATCAATCTTGACGATATTACCCATATTGATTTCCTTGAGAAGGTAGCAGACATTCCAACTACTATCAGCTGCCGTTTTAATCCTGGCGGTCACTTCGCGATTGAAAACAATATCATGGATAATCCTGGCGATGCTAAATATGGCTTTACCCGCGAACAAATGGTTGAAGGCTATAAAAAACTGATGGCTAAAGGCGTTAAACATTTTGGTATTCATGCCTTCCTCGCCAGCAATACCGTAACTAACGAATACTACCCAAGTTTGGCGAAAATTCTTTTCCAACTGGCTGTTGAACTGAAGAATGAAACCGGTGCCAGCATTGAATTCATTAACCTTTCCGGTGGTGTAGGCATTCCTTACAGACCTTCCCAAAAGGGCAATGACATCCTTGCTATCGGCGAAGGAGTGCGTGAGGCTTTTGAAGAAGTTCTTGTGCCGGCAGGTATGGGTAATGTAGCGATTTTTGCGGAAATGGGCCGCTTCATGATGGGACCTTATGGTGCTCTTGTGGCCGAAGCTATTCATGAGAAACATACCTACAAAGAATATATCGGCCTTGATGCTTGCGCAGCCAACCTGATGCGCCCTGCGATTTATGGCTCTTATCACCATATCACTGTCATGGGCAAGGAAAATGAGCCTTGCGACTATGTTTATGATGTTACTGGCGGTTTGTGCGAAAACAATGATAAATTTGCCATCGACAGGAAACTGCCGAAAATTGATATGGGCGACTTAGTCTTCATCCATGATGCCGGTGCTCACGGTTATGCCATGGGTTATAACTACAACGGTAAGCTGAGGAGCGCTGAATTATTGCTCAGGGAAGACGGCAGC
>JAAYVM010000087.1 GCA_012517145.1 Acholeplasmataceae bacterium | reverse complement strand
GTGCTCTACTTCCAAAAAAGCTACAGCGTATTCAATGGCAGCCGTAGTCGCTACGAATTCTGCCGTTTCCCTGTAGGGCGGCACAAGATTTGCGATATTTCTAATAATGAAAAGTTCCCCCGGCAAAGTCTTGGTGATCAGATTAGGATCAACCCGCGAATCAGAGCAAGCAATAAAAAGGGTATGCGGCTTTTGAGCAGAACCTAAATTTTGAAAAAGCTCCCTATGCTGCTCAAAATCTTCACGTTTAAATTGGACAATGCCGTCCAAAAGCTTTTGTAGACCTTCCATTCTTCTACACCCCTCAATAATCTATCTCTATCTAAAAATATTTTTGATTATACACTTTTATTATGACACACCCAAACAAAATAAGCTAACGGAAAACATGCTGCCAATGCCAAAAAGTGGTACAAAGGGGACGGTCCCCTTTGTACCACTTTCTGCTATCGAAAACTTATTATTTCTATGCCTTGTTCCCGCAAAAGCTGCTTCAATTCTTCCATTTTTGCCTCAGACGGTGTCTCGAACACCACTGCCGGCAGTCCCAGTGCTGTCATCTTTTCCAGTCCTAGTTCATGATAAGGAAGAAGTTCAACCCTTGTAATCGTTGTTTTTTCCAACAGGAACTTGCTGAGCGCCAGCATATTTTCGGTGCTATCGTTAACGCCGGTAATAACCGGTACCCTGATAATGATATTGTTATTGATTTTGGAAGCCGCCTCTATGTTGGCCAAGATACGAGAATTGTCAACACCGGTATATTGCTTGTGCCTGGCACTATCCATGATTTTGATGTCAAAAAAAATCTGATCTATGCTTTCAACGATGTCGCGGCAAGCTTCAAAATCAAAATAGGCACAGCTCTCCACAGCAGTATTAATACCGATTCTGTGGCAGGCCTCATTAAGCTGCCTGAGATATTCCGGGTGCAGGAAGGGCTCGCCGCCGGAAAAGGTAACACCGCCGCCAGATTCCTGATAAAAGATATAATCCTTTTTCAGTTGCGCAATCACCTCAGCGATAGTCATTCCCTCGCCCATTTCCTGTCTGGCATCAGCCGGGCAGACGCCACGGCAGGCACCGCAGTCAACACAATTGGCAGAAACAAAGTTTATTTCACCCTTGCTGTTTCTGACGTTGGCATCATGGCGGCATGCAGTAAGACAATTGCCGCAGCCGGTACATTTATGCGGAAAAAACATCACCTGAGGATCAAATGACCAGGACTCAGGATTGGCACACCATTGACAGCGCAGGGCGCAGCCTTTGAAAAAGACCGTCGTCCTGATACCTTCACCGTCGTTAACGGAGAGGCGCTGCAATTGGAAAATATTACATGGTTTCATAAGTCGTTCTTTCTATGATAGCATCCTGCGCATTTTCGGACAGGTTGACGAACTGCGTGCTATAGCCTGCTACACGCACCAAGAGGTCACGGTATTCGTCCGGTTTTTCCTGTGCCTTATACAGCACTTCCGGCGAAATGACATTGAATTGTACGTGGAAAGCGCCGAGAGCAAAATAGCCGCGGATAAGGGATGCCAGATTAGCCAGGCCGCGATCAGTCTTCAGCAGTTCCGGCGACAATTTGATGTTGACCAAGGTACCGCCGCTGTGGATTTCCTGATTGATTTTGCCGGCGCTCTTCAGTGCCGCCGTCGGGCTGGAAACATCTGTACCTGCGTGAGGGGAAACGCCCTCTGTTAGCGGAGAGCCAGCTTTGCGGCCTTCCGGGGTAGCACCGACTACGCTGCCTGCCGGAATATAGTTGGAAATGCCCATGAAGGCTGAATTAAACGGAGCTCCAAATAAATCTTTGTATTGTTGAATTTCATGGTTATAGAAATCAGACAGTTCTGAAGTAATGCTGTCGACATAATCATCGTCATTGCCATATTTAGGACAAGCGAGAACATCCTTGTGCAGCTTTTCATAGCCAACCCAGTCGGCAGCAAGCGCTTTGGTGAAATCGCTGAGAGTATATTTGCCTTGTTCAAAAACCAAGCTCTTGATAGCCGCCAAAGCATTAGCTGCATCCGCCAGACCAATACCGGTCAAAACAGGGGCAAGACAATACTTGGCGCCGCCCTTGCTGAGGTCCTTGCCTTTTTCCATGCAGCCATCAACCAACATTGAGAGATATGGTCTTGGCACGATTTCCGCATGTACACGCTGGCAAACGATGCTGCCGGTAACAGCAACCCTGATCAGATGGGCAACCTGTTTTAAGAAGAGCTTTTTAAAGCTCTCATAAGAATCAGCATCATTCAGGTTAGTATCCGTGCCAAGTTTTTCGCCGCTCATCCTGTGAATGCCGTTGCACATAGTGAATTCCATGGCAGCAGCCAGATTGATATTGGCAGCTGAAGTCCATTCGCCGATTTTACGGAAATGCGGCACTACACAGCCGCAGTTGCTCCAGTCACGGGCATCCTCAGGTTCAAGTCCTGCCGCCAGGAGCATTTCATAGCCGGCACGGTCATTGTGAACAGCAGGGAAACCGGTACCGCAGCTGATCAGTTTGCACACCGCCATCATGAATTCCGGCGGGCAGTTGGGATGGATGCGTACACTAAGGCCAGGCTGGTGTGTCTGGACCTTTTCGGTCGCCTCCAGGCACAAATAGGAAACATCATTTGTGGCGTCGCTGCCGTCTCTTTTGCGTCCGCCAATAGTAAGGTTCTGGAAAGAATTGTAGCCGGCAAAGAATTGCGCCGTATTGCTGGAAATCGCCCACACCCATTCGGACAATTTGACCCACAAAGCTTCAATCAGCTCGAGAGCACGTTCACGCGTCAGAATACCTGCCACCACATCTTTTTCATAATAAGGATACATATATTGGTCAAAGCGCCCTAAATTGAGCGCCAATGAATTCTCCGACAAAATCGAGCCAAGCTGCGTAAACCAGACGCATTGAACCGCTTCCCTGAAGGTAGTCGGCGGATTTTCCGGCACATTGCGGCAGACAGCTGCAATTTCTTCAAGCTCCGCCTTACGTTTCTCATCGCCGCAGGTTGCAGCCATTTCCGCTGCTTTTTCACCGTAACGGTTGGCCAGTGTAACAATGCCTTCCGAAACAATGGCTGCCGCAGTATAAAATTCGATTTTCTCGATGTTTTCCG
>JAAYVM010000086.1 GCA_012517145.1 Acholeplasmataceae bacterium | reverse complement strand
TTATCTTATCGCAGTAAAAATCAAGCATTCCAGTTAACAATTCTCCTTGTTTTACGCTGATACCATCTCCTGTCAAAATTTCCAGCAGACTACCTTTTGCTAAAACGTGATTTTCAGGTTTATTTTCTGCGAAATACTTCTTTTGTACTTCTTTACCAGCTCGTAAATAGTCAAAATCAGGCTGTGAAATCCCCTTACGCCCAATCTCAATTTTATCCGGATATTCATCTACATTGCGAAACACAACAGCAATCTTTTTTAAAGTATCTGTATCATTGACATGGTGGAAGAACAAACGCACATTACCTATTACCCTATCTTGATACATAATTCCGTTTGCTTTTACCATTTCCGGACTGTCAGAAAAAAGTAAGGTCGGACCATCCTCAACAATCTTAACTTTAGCTTCTTCATATTTCGGAATGCCTTCCCGCCAATTCCAATTCTCACCTTGTGCAAAAACAGTCTTTGCTGAGAAGCTTACTGCAAATATCATAAAAAAAGTTAAACATCTTACTACAAAACTCACCTTGTAAAACCTCCTAAGATCCAATAAATTTAATTAATACCATTCACAATATACAAGGGTATACCGCATTAATGCGGTATACCCTTGTTAAACAATTAAATTTCCCTGCCAATGATATAACAAACTATTTCTTGCTATTTTCATAATCCAGCAAAAATTTTTTTAAACCTTCATCGGTCAGTCTATGCTTCATCATTTCGCGAATAACTTTTGTCGGAATTGTCGCAATATCGACTCCTGCGAGCATCACACGGTTTACATGCTCAATATCACGAATACTGGCAGCTATTATCGCGGTATCTAATTCATATTTTCTAAAGACGTTCACCATGTCCTCGACCAACTTTATACCATCTTCGCCTATATCATCCAAGCGTCCGATGAAAGGACTTACATAGGTTGCTCCTGCGCTCGCCGCCAGTAAGGCCTGTGAGAGGCTGAAAACCAATGTAACATTAGTTTCTATGAGTTCAGCAGATAAAATTCTTACTGCTTTTAATCCTTCAACTATGCAAGGGATCTTGATTACCACATTTGGAGCAATTCCCGAAAGTTTTCTTGCCTCTTCAACCATTCCTTCGCAATCGGTACTGATAACTTCTGCGCTGATAGGACCATCAACAATATTACAAATTTCTTTAATAACTTCTTCTTGAGAACGTCCGGTTTTAGCAATCAAACTTGGATTAGTTGTAACTCCATAAACTATTCCCCATTCATTTAATTCCTTAATTTCTTCAATATTTGCAGTGTCCATGAAAATTTTCATATGCCAGTGACCTTCTTCCTAATTAAGCGAATTTTCATTACAACATTTTATTAAAATAATTATACAACAAAAACTATTGTCATAACAAATTAACCAAATCAAGAATTTCAAGCAATGATATTGAGTTCACAAATAAACAAGTTAAAAATAAAAAAACATGAACATCACAGTTCATGTTTCATTTGATTATTTTTGGTGCCGAAGGCCGGACTCGAACCGGCACGTAGGGTAACTACGCTTGATTTTGAGTCAAGTGCGTCTGCCAATTCCGCCACTTCGGCACGTGCTATGTTCGCTAACGAACAATAGTAATGTTACCATCCGACTGTGTAGTTGTCAAGTAATTTTTCAACATTTTTTGTTGATTTTTTAATTTCAGCAAATTAACGTTTGCTACTCCTGCGACAAAATTTTCTGTACCCTACCAACCAAATTTTGCTCAACCAACATAACTTTTATACCGTGGGGATGCGTTGAACTATTGGTCAAAATTCTTTTCACATGTCCACGTGTAAGCTTGCCTGTCGGCTGATCTTTTTTCAAAACAACATCCACGAGTATCCCAGGCTTTATATTATTGCGAATCTGTCCATCCATATAACTACCTCATCTTTAGCTATTATTATTTTTTAACAGAAGTTAAGCGTTTTTCAAGCTGCATCGCCAAAATGATTCCCAATATTGCTGTTATTAACTGAGGCCAACCCATACTGATCAAAATAGCATCAGCTATCTTATTTTGCAGTCCCAGCATGCTTAAAATGGTTCTCGATAACATGTATAAAGTAAAAGTTTTTAAAACAGGAGCAAAAATAATTACACCTTTGCCCCAAAACTTATCGCAAGCAAGTACCAACACGAAATTACCCAAGAAAATAACAGGTATCATCAGTGGAATAATAACATGTCCCTGCATAAAGGCAAAAAGCGGCAAAACTGCGCTAATTATTATTGCAGCAGTTAAATTAGCGTAGCGCGCCGCAATAACCATAATCGCATTGAGCATCGTGCCAATAACAATTATTGAAAGCAGCGGTGGCAAAGGTAAAAACAGACGTATCTCCTGAGCGACAATCGCCATAGTTAACAAGACAGAACCTCTGGCTAATGTTTTAAGATAAGTGTTATTTACCACGGTATTTTCCTCTTCAAAAGATTATTTTCGCGGACATTCCCGTAAGACAAATTTTTTATACTCAGAAACTAATTTTTGTGTGATAGGTCCAACCTGACCGTCAGCAATAAACTTCCTGTCTATTTTTGTTACAGGCACAATTTCACAGCGCGGGCCGGCAACAAATGCTTCTTCAGCCTTCAATGCAAACTCCAAATCAAAAGCCTTTTCTATAACCTGTGTTTCGATGTCAACAGCTAAGCGTTCCTTGATCAAACGTCTGGTCACAGAATTCAGAATTAAGTTGTTTGCCGGATGCGTCCAGATAAGATCATCCTTAACAACAAAAAAATTACTCTCAGTTGTTTCAGTTATCTTGCCATCATCACGTACAAACAATGCGTCAAAAGCTCTGGAAACACGGGCTTTTTGTTTAGCCAATACCGAAGGCAGCCTGTTCAATGTATTGATATCGCAGTGCAGCCACCTTGAATCTTTTTCCGTAATAAGGTTCACACCTTTTTCTTGCTTAGCAGCCAAATCTTCTCTATCGTTTTCAATAACTATCATTGACAAATGCGGAACAGTCATTTCCGGAAAATCAAGAGCATAGGGAGCCTCACCTCGCGTAATTTGGGTGTAAATTTCCCCATTCTCCAAGCCGCTTGCGGCAATTAATTCTTCATGGAAAGAAACTAATTCTTCAACCATATAAATGCCAGGGATTTTTACAGAAATAACAGAGTTGAAAAAATTTTCCATATGTGGCAATAGTGCAAAGCTGCGTCCATTATAAACCGGCACTACTTCAAAAACACAATCACCAAATTGATAGCCTCTATCTGAAAGAGATACTTTGCCTTCCTCACCTTCAACTATCTCCCCATTTATCAGCACTAAGTTTTTTACCATTATTTTTACTCCTCCCACAGAGAAACTATTTAAGACCATTCTTTTGAATTTCGCACAATTGAGGTATAATGTGAATACTAAGATTAATTATAACATAGACACTACAAATTTACATTTTGAAAATTCAGGAGGAAATTATTATGAGTACAGAACAAGTTATACAAGACGCAGTCAAATATGCCAAAGAAAATGGTATAAACCATATTGTAGTAGCTTCAGTAACCGGCACTTCTTTAGCGGAACTTTGCCGTCACTTTGACGGCAATATTATTTGTGTTACTCATGCCTATGGTTATAAAACTCCAGGCGAATGTGAATTCCCAACAGCACTTAGGGCAGAATATGAAGCTAAAGGCGTTAAATTCGTAACTGCAGCTCATGTTTTATCCGGTGCCGAAAGAGGTATCAGCAACGTATTCAAAGGCATGTACCCTGTCGAAGTTATGGCACAGACATTGCGTATGTTTGGTGCCGGCACAAAGGTAGGCGTGGAATGTGCAATAATGGCTCTGGACGCTGGCTATGTCCCTTTTGGTCAAAAAGTTGTTTCTCTTGGTGGTACCGGCCGTGGTCTTGATGCCGCTATTGTTATAACTCCTGGTTATGCCCAACGTGTTTTCAGCACACAAGTTCATAAAATAATATGTAAACCGGAGTGATAGTATTTTGGTTCAACGCAACAAACTAATCGACAACCTTCGCGGTATTTGCATGCTTGGCGTAATTGCCATTCACGCTGGCTCTTCTATTGCTGTATCAGCATCTCCAAATGTACATATCTACATGTTGTTTGAGGTTCTTTCACGTTATAGCGTGCCGGCATTTTTCTTCATTTCTGGCTATGGCCTATTTGTCTCTTATAATCTTTACCAAAAACTTGATTATATCCCATATCTGAAAAAGCGATTCAAAAGTGTTGGCTTGCCCTATGTAGTCTGGTCAATTCTCTATTTGCTGTATTATCAATTTGTCACACCCGGAAGTGTTGGCTGGTCGCCTTTCGATCTATTTTCTACTCTCTTTTTCGGATTGGCATCTTATAATATTTACTTCATGGTCATACTATTATGGTTCTACATATTATTTCCCTGTTGGCGCATGTTGCTTAAATTTATGCAAAAGACCTCAATACCGATTTCACTGGTAATCCTTTTTTGCTTGCAGCTTGCAATAAATTATTGGACCTGTCACTACTGGACTTACCCTGCTTGGATTGCCAAAAATACTTTCTTGCTCAACATGTTAAATTATCGGCTGAACTATCTGCCCTTTCATTACCTTTTCGTTTTTATGATGGGAGCTCTTGCAGCTACTCATTATGAATATTTTCTTCACATATTACGGTCTCATTTCCGTCTGGTAACAGCTTTCTTCCTAGCAACAGTTATACTTATGTCTTCGCGTTTTTATTATTTACTTGAAATTAAACACTACGACCTGGAAAGCATAACAAATACCTTGCAACAACTAAGCCCGGAAGGATTTCTTTACACGGTAGCAAGCCTGCTATTTTTCTCCGCCATACTCTTCAAGGCTGAAAAGGAAAACCTTTTCTTAAAAGCAAACGAGTTGCTCTCAGATAATTCTTATATTATTTATTTGATTCATCCATTTTTTCTAGATCAGGTTGTAGCATTACTTTCACGACTTTTCAGAACGCAGGATGACATTCCCGCTTTTCTTACCTATTTTTCAGTACTGATACTATCTTTGACATCAAGTATTTTTATTAAGAAAACCGGTAAAAAATTACCTGTTCTATCACTGCTTTTGACCGGTAAAAGCAAATAGAGACAAATAACTCAAACAAAGACGAAAGGCGCAACAAAGAATATACTTCTTTGTTGCGCCTTTGTTATTCAGTCAAAATCATCTTACATTTGGCATCTATACGATTCGGCTGAAAAATTTTTATGAGATGAGGTAATTGGTTTTTGCTTGCTTTTGGCTGTAGCTGCTCCCAATAAAGAACTGTTAATTGCATCAGTTTCTGAGCACGTACATATACATGTTTCGGAGTTCTATTAGCATCACATAGCTCAAACCACTGATTAAATATGTCTGTTTCGGGCTTATTCAGCGAAAGTCTGGAAACATGCAACACCAAGTCTCTCATTGTTCTTACTACAAGCCGTGCGACTTCCAGCTTTTCTGTGTTTTTCCTTGCATCTTGCTTATAGAAAGAATCTAGTAAAATAAACATTGACAGTTGCCATGGATAATAAATTTTAAGAGCACTCTCAAAACCATCCCAGGCAGCATGCATCTTTACACTTGAGCCCATCATTATAACTGAGTATGGAAGAATGTCCTTCTCCTTACTTTTAATGACAAAAGAGAAGAAAAACCACATAAGTTTTTGAGCCATTTCCGTCCAATTTCGTCTTGCAATTTGGCCGATAAGCTGTACCCACTCATAAGCTATTTTTTTCTTCTGTTCAAAACTAAAAATATTTTTTCTCAGCATCAATGTAATAAAATCATTTACATTTAGTAAACCTTTGCTCCAGCGATGATCTGCTGCCGCAAACAATACTGTAAGATAAAACTCGCGTAACAATGCCGAGTCAGGTATGAACTCTCTTTCCTGGTAACTTTTGTTAATCATCTTCAATACATAACAAAAAGTTTCCTCACTTCGTGCCCGCGTTGCAGTAATTAAGATATTTTTCATTGTCTGTAGTGCCATGTCAGTTATTTGGCGTTCTTCCGCTGAACCGGCACGGTCCATCATCAGAATAATTTTGACACAACTATTTCCAATCTCATTACAAGAATCTTTTATGGCCAGGCAAGCTATCATACCTAGATCATTGATTCCTTCAGACCTTAATTCAGGATTATTCAGAAGAATTGGCTGGTAAACAGGTACCACTTCAGCAAGCAATGCTTTGTGCCCCCTGCGCACGGCAACCATGCAAACAGCTTTTATTTTTCCGATGAATTCCTCAGACCAGGCACCATGTTCAATCATAATTTTAAAACGTCTTACCGCCATATTCAGTAACGGTTCAGAGTCCAGATTCAGGCCATTGGAAATCGCATCCAGTAATGCTCCTGCCAATAGATTTTTTTCTGTTTGTGACATTGTGCCAACATGTTGAGCTTTTCGTTCCAGATCATTGATGGCAGCAGAAAGTGCTTCCAGCTGCGAATTATTTGACTGATTTGTCTTATCTGCCATGTCATCATTTCCTTGTCGTTTATTATTTAGTATTTACTTTGCCTTGGTAAACAATCCCACTTGTTGCATCAACAGTTACTTCAACGCCATCATCAAGTTTATCAACAGCTCCGGCGGCACCTACAATAACTGGTATACCATAACTTACACCTAGTATGGCAACTGAAGACGTCAGTCCGCCTTCTTCAGCTATTATTGCGGCAGCTTTGGTCGCGTATGACACTACCTCGTCTACAAGTCCACTGACTACCAGAATATCGCCTGCCTCTAATTTATCTGTAAAATCTTTCAAGTCCTTTGCTATACATACTTTACCTGATACAGATCTCTTACCTATACCAACACCTGCCAACAATTTAGTTCCCACATTTATCACCTTAATTAAATTTGTACTACCTGGTTTGCCTGCCAGAACACCAGCTGTAATAACAACCAGGTCGCCTTCATGAATCATATTATTTACTTTAGCACTGGCTAACGACAATTCAATTAATTCGTCTGTATTGCTTGAAGCAGGTCCTAACAGAGGATAAACACCCCATAATAGTTGCATTTTTCGTATGCGGCTCTCTCTTGGGGATACAGCAATTACCAAAGCCTGTGGACGATATTTAGCGATCATACGAGCCGTATAGCCAGATTCTGTGACAGAAATAATGGCATTCGCTTCCAGCTCTTGGGAAATTTGCACCGTCGCATGGCTTATCGCATCTGTGGTATTAGTATTTTTACCGATTCCTTTAGCTTTAAAAATACTTACATAATCAAGAGCCTCTTCCGTACGCCTTGCTATTTTTGCCATCGTACGCACAGCCTCAAGCGGATATTTACCGGAAGCCGTCTCACCGCTAAGCATAATCGCGTCTGTCCCATCAAAAATTGAATTCGCCACATCACTTGCTTCAGCCCTTGTTGCTCTATAACTGTTAATCATACTTTCCAGCATTTGTGTTGCTGTTATAACCGGTTTACCAACTTTGTTGCAACGTCTGATAATATCCTTTTGCACTAATGGCACAACCTCTGCCGGTATTTCAACACCAAGGTCTCCCCGGGCAACCATAATTCCATCCGCAACTTTTATTATCTCATCAATATTGCGAACGCCTTCTTCATTTTCAATTTTAGCTATGATACCTATTTCGGAACCAAGTTCCTCCGTAAGTTTGCGAATAGCAAGAACGTCTTCCGCTTTCTGCACAAAAGAAGCAGCAATATAATCCATGTCTTGCTTAACTGCAAATTCAATATCGGCTCTGTCTTCAACGGAAATAAATGGTAAATTAAGAACAGCGCCTGGCACAGCCACTCGTTTTCGTGAACTCAAAGTACCGCCGTGAACAACTTTTGTATAAATTTTAGATTCTTCAATCTTCTCAACACGTAAAGAAAGAAGACCGTCTGCAAGGAGAATTTCATCACCGACATTAATCTCCTGTGGCAGCTGGCTATAGTTGACAGAAGCAAGTTCTTTGGTGCCAACTACACTATCCGTAGTCAAACAAAATAAATCTCCTGGTACTAATTCTACCTTATCTTCGCCAAAAATACCGAGCCGCATTTCAGGCCCCTTTGTATCAGCGATAAGAGCCACCGGCTTTCCTATTTTTCCGGCTGCCTCGCGCACAATTTCAATTCGAGCGGCATGCCCCTCATGAGTGCCATGTGAAAAATTGAAACGAGCAAGATCCATTCCTTCTTTAATCATTTCTTCAACCAAAGATAAATTATCGGTGCTTGGTCCAAGGGTACAGATAATTTTTGTTTTTTTCAACGCCCTCATCTCCTTTTATTTAACACCTCTATGAAATAAATTTAAGTCCAGGCAAAAAACTTCACCTGAACTTAAATTCTTTATCCATGGAGTCTGTTACTGCACAAAACCTCATAAGCATCTTCAGTTTCTGAAAAAGGCACACTAATTTCATAAGCTCCGTGTCCTTTATATTTAGAATTAGGCTTGCTAATCTGTGTTAGGAAACCGTTAGCGGCAAAAAGTTCTTTAATCTTGAGCGCCGATTCATGAGTTTGTGCTATGTATACTACCTTCCACATACCTTTCCTCCAAAAGCTTGTATCCCAAAAAAATTGAGTTATCAGGATTCCTTGAATGCCTTGATTTTTTCTATCAGCTTAGGCAAAACAAGATTTACATCGCCGACAAGACCATAATTTGCAACTTTAAAAATAGGAGCATTAGGGTCCTTGTTAATGGCAATGATCACATCTGAGTCGTGCATTCCTGCAATATGCTGGATAGAACCGGAAATACCAAACGCAAAATAAATTTTCGGGGTAATAGTTTTACCGGACTGTCCAACCTGCTGAGGATGGCTGATCCAGCCTTCATCTACAACAGCTCTGGAACCTGCAACAGCTCCGCCAAGCAAACCTGCCAAATCTTCCAGTTGTTTGAATTTGTCGAAACATCCCATACCACGGCCGCCGGAACAAATTATTTCAGCATCTTCAATTTTGCACATACCTGTTGTTGCAACAACATCTTTTCTGACAAGCTGCGTTCTTGCAGTAATTTCATTTTTTACAGTATATCTTATTAATTCACCCGTGCGTGAAGCATCAAACTCTTTGACTTTAAAGACCTTAGGGCGTACTGTACCCATCTGTGGCCTGTTAACATCACAAAGAATCGTAGCCAAAATATTGCCGCCCAATGCCGGACGAGTCCATTCTACAATTTTATCTTCTCTGATATCAAGACCGGTACAATCAGCACAAAGACCAGTTTTGAGTCTTGCAGCAATACGCGGCCCAAAATCACGTCCATCAGCGGTAGCACCGACCAAAACTGCACTTGGTTTATACTCATTTACTAATTCACAAAAAGCATTAGTATAGAGTTCATTATTGTAATCCTCGTATTTTTCGTCTTCCACCACGTAAACAACATCAGCGCCTGCTGCAAATAATTTTTTAGGCAAATCACCGGCTTCTTTACAAATTAAAACTGCACAGCAGCGTTGTCCGCTTTTGGCAGCCAGTTCGCCTGCCTGGCCAAGAAGTTCATAGGCAACATGCATCGGTTCAGTACCATCGAGTTCTACATAAACCCAAATATCTTTATAGTCTTCAGCGCCTTCGATCTCAATCTTGGAAACCTCACCCCTGGATATAGCTTCTACAGGGCATTCACTTACACAAGCGCCACAGCTTATGCATGTGTCTTGATTGATGTCAGCCTTACCCTCAACCATACTAATTGCACCCACAGGGCACACTGAAACACAGGCCTCACAGCCTATACATTTATCTTTATCAACAGTAATTGCCATTATCTTTCACCTCAGCGTACAATTATTTTAGCTTGAATAAGTTTTTCGAACAAAAGATCAACTGATTTCTGTGGATCTTCATCATTAATTATCTCATTTTCAATTGTATGAACTGGTGGTGTGAAGATTTTGGCAACTTTAGTTGGTGAGCCATTCAGTCCAATCATTTTTTCATCAAGTGCGAGGTCTGCAGCAGACCATACAGGTACAACAAACTTTTTAGCCTTCATTTTACCTTTAATGCTGGCAAAACGCGGCTCTTTTTCAGCTCTCGTTACAGTAACCAAAGCCGGCATTTCGACTGCAATCGTCTGACTGCTGCTTTCATTATCTCTATCGACTAAAAGTTTCTCTCCGTCTTTAACTATTTTAAGAGCACCGGTAACTTGAGGAATATTTAAATGTTCAGCCATTTCCGGTCCAACTTGGGCAGTATCTCCATCAATTGCTTGTTTGCCGCAAAGCACTAAATCAACAGCACCAACTTTTTTGACAGCAGCAGCTAAAGCAAAGCTAGTTGCCAACGTATCAGAACCAGCCAAAGCCCTATCGCTGACCAGGAAAGCGTCATCAGCTCCCATTGCGATTGCCTCTTTCAAAATTTCATCAGCTTGCGGCGGTCCCATGGAAACTACGGTAACAGTAGCACCATTTGCATCTTTTAGCAACAAAGCAGCTTCCAGAGCTTGCCTGTCAAAAGGGTTCATAATATTTGGTACGCCAGTACGCACCAAAGTGTTAGTTACCGGATCCAGTTTTACTTCAGATGTATCCGGAACTTGCTTTACACAAACAACAATATTCATTAGAGTATCCTCCAAACCTCAGTATAATTGGTGACTCAAACACAATATAATTCTATCATCTGCAACAAACAAGTGCAAGCAAAAGGGTGATTGCAAATAACTAAATGACCACGCCTTTATCGCCGAGCAAGCCTTTTAATTCCGTAATCAAACTCGGATTTTTGGCGTCTACCCAAAATGATTGTTCTGCTCTAATAATCTTTTTTGAACCAAGCAAATGCAGGTACACTGGGTTACTCCCGTGATAAGAAGCAAATATACGGCCTAACGCTTTTTGCGTCTCGGGATTTTCCAGGGTCGCTGGAATAAACAACTTTACGTCAGATGGTGCTGCCTCCAGTTTGGTCACCTGTGAAGCCATCAGACGAGGTTCTTCCTCATCAAGCATCAGGCGTCCTTCGACCAGCACTATGCTCTCTGGGTAAATATTCTTACTTGACATGGCAAATGTCTTTGGAAAAGCAACAACTTCAATTTTGCCGGAAAAATCTTCCAAAATAAAAACTGCCATGCTGTCTCCTGCTTTAGTAGTGCGTATCTTATTGGCTGATATGATACCGCCTACTTTGACATATTGGCCATCACGGTAACGTCCTTCACCTAACGTTTGAATATCAGGCATTTGTTTCAGATTTTTTCGATACTTGTCCAAAGGATGTCCTGTTACATAGAAACCAATGATTTCTTTTTCCAGAGATAAAAGTTCTTCTTTGGGCATTTCCGCTATATCTGGTAATTTTAGTTCATTAATTTTTTCGAATTCTTCTTCCCCAAATAAACCAATCTGTCCAGATGCTTCGTCTTTTTGACGGCTGGCAGCAAGATCCAGTGCCTGATCCATGACAGCTAAAAGTTGCGATCGTCTTGCTCCAAAGCCATCCATGGCACCGCATTTGATAAGATATTCCACTACCCGTTTATTGAGCCCGTTGCTGTTCACTCTTTGGCAGAAATCTGTCAATGATTCAAAGCTCCCACCTTTTTTTCTGGCTTCAAGTATGTTTTCAATTGCAGCATCGCCGACACTTTTGATACCTGCTAGTCCAAAACGTATGGAATGACCATCAACAGAGAAACCCGCTCCGCTGACATTTACGTCGGGCGGCAAAACCTTAATACCCATTTCACGGCATGCATTGATGTACCAACTTACCTTTTCAGCATTGGTTAGATAGCTGTTTAGGGTTGCCGCCATAAATTCCACTGGGTAATGCGCCTTGAGATAAGCAGTTTGATAAGCAACAAGTGCATAAGCAGCCGAATGCGATTTATTAAAACCGTAACCGGCAAAGTGTTGCAAAAGCGCGAATATTTCTTCCGCCAACTCACGTTTAATTCCATGCTCTTTTTCAGCACCGGCAATAAAAGCCTCTTTCATGCTATCAAGTTCTTTGGCTTTCTTTTTACCCATGGCACGACGCAAGATATCTGCCTGACCAAGACTAAAGCCTGCCAATACAGATGTTATCTGCATGACCTGCTCTTGGTACAAAATTACACCGAACGTATCCTTAAGTACCGGTTCGAGTAAAGGATGCAAAAGTTTTGCAGTTTTCTTGCCATGCCTGCCGGCAACAAAATCTTCAACCATGCCGGTACCAAGAGGCCCAGGACGGTACAAAGCTACAAGTGGTATCAAATCCGCAAAACTTTCAGGGGCCAGATCGCGCATCAGCTGGGTCATCCCCGATGATTCCATCTGAAAAACGCCCACGGTATCTCCATGGCAAAGCATCTCGCATGTTAAAGCATCAGCGAGATCAATGTTTTCTATATCCAGATCCACACCCTTGCTTTCTTTGATCAATCCAAGGGCATCATCAATAACTGTTAAGGTGCGCAAGCCCAAAAGGTCCATTTTTAGAAGGCCGAGGCCTTCCACTTTATCTTTATCATACTGCGTACTTACATACTCCTCATCAGCAGTCCTCTGCAAAGGTACGAAGTCTGTCAGTATTTTGGGGGCAATAACGACACCGGCTGCGTGCGTAGAGGTATGACGCGGCGAACCTTCAACCTTCTGCGCCAAATCCAGAAGTCGTTCTATTTTGGGATCACTATTGTAGAGATTTTGGAGATCCTTACTCCCGGTCAGCGCTTTTTCAAGCGTGATACCAAGCTCATTTGGAATCATTTTATTAACCTGGTTAACGGTTGCTATCGGCATGCTTAGTGCACGTCCTACATCCTTAACTGCCGCCTTCGCAGCCAACGTTCCAAATGTTATAATCTGCGCAACATGATCCGCGCCATATTTGTCGACAATATAGTCAACTACTTCTTTTCTTCTGTTATAACAAAGGTCAACGTCTATATCCGGCATACTTACACGCTCTGGATTCAAAAAGCGCTCAAACAGCAAATCATACCTTAAAGGGTCGATACTGGTTATTCCCAAAAGATATGCCACAATGCTGCCAGCTGCTGATCCACGTCCCGGCCCGACAGGAATACCTTTGGTTCTGCTAAAATTGATAAAATCCCATACAATCAGAAAATAACCTGAATAGCCCATTTTATCAATGACTTCAAGCTCAAAATCTAAACGTTTCATCACTTCATCATTCGGCTCGGCATACCTTGCCGGCAAACCTTGCATGCACAACTCACGCAAATATCCTGTTACGGTTTTTCCTTCCGGAATAGGGAATTCCGGCAACAATAAGTGTCCAAACTCTAATTCGACATTACAGCGTTCAGCAATTTTCAGCGTATTATTTAAAGCCTCAGGCACATCGGAAAACTTAACCAGCATCTCCTGCTTGCTTTTCAAGTAGAACTGGTCATTGGCAAATTTCATTCTCATAGGATCATCTACAGTTGCCGCCGTTTGAATACAAAGAAGAATATCCTGGCCTTCCGCATCTTCGCGCCTTACGTAATGCAAGTCATTGGTTGCTACCAAACCCAGACCGTACTTTTTGGCTAAGCGTCTCAGCTCGACCTCAGCAGTATGTTCTTCAGGTATTTCATGATTTTGAATTTCCAAAAAGAAATTGTCGCACCCAAAAATTTCAACGTATTCCTGCAAACATTTTTCGGCTGTTTCAAGTTCACCACGAATAATATGTGAAGGTATTTCGCCTGCGATGCAAGCACTTAATCCAATAATACCTTTACTGTATTTTCTTAAAACATCCTTATCAATCCTTGGTTTGTAATAGAATCCTTCTAAATGGGCTATAGAAACCATTTTCATCAAGTTCTGATATCCTTCATTATTTTCAGCCAACAGAATCAAATGGTATTGATTATCGCGTTCTTTAACGCCTCTTTCGAAATGAGAGCCTGATGTTATATATACCTCACAGCCGATTATCGGCTTGATACCCTGTTTCATAGCCTCCTGGTAGAATTCAATCACTCCATACATTACGCCATGGTCAGTTATTGCAAGAGCAGGCATATTTAATTCCTTCGCGTAGCTGATGAGATTCTTTATATCTGAAGCGCCATCTAAAAGGCTATACTTCGTATGGACATGCAAATGAATAAAAGACGCATCATTAGCAATATTTTCCTTCACAATTTCCATTAATCAGCTACCTCCGTTCAAATATCCGGTAATTACTCGTTTGTCATATATTATATCAGTTATCATTTAAAAATTCCTATAATAAATAAAAAGCCGGATGCCTTTGGCATCCGGCTAAAAAACATTATATTTCAATCAAATCCAGGAACGAGTTTTTTTGACTTCTTCTTTGTCAATACCTACTGTACTTGGAGCATAAATAATCAAATCACCATTCACTTTTTCTACCTGCGCCCCAATAATATAGCTAACGCCATTCAAATAATCAAAAACTCTTGTTCTGACAGACTTGTCAAGATCTCCATAAGAAACCATTACAGTGCTGCCAGCCATCAGGGCATCGGCATAAGCCTGCACATCGCTGAACTTCTGTGGATTTCTGACAACGATATTTGCATGTTTTGAAGTTACAAGATATGGACCGCTCGTAGTTTCCTCTTCTGTATCCCAAAACAGTTTTTTGGCATTTTTCAAATTCATAACAACGCCTCCACATGGAATTTACAGCTACTGAACTATATTGTTCTGCAAAAAAAAGCATTTTCCTGCTAAATCAAGAAAATTTATTTATTTCTGCTGCGTGTTCTGCCACGTTCCACACGATCAAGTATCGTCTTGCGCATACGAATACTTTTCGGAGTGACTTCAACCAGCTCGTCATCGTTAATATGTTCTAAAGCCTGTTCCAAAGAGAATAGTTTTGGTGGAATAAGTTTTATAGTATCATCTGAGCCGCTGGCACGCATGTTGCTGACATGTTTCTTCTTACACGGATTAACATCCATGTCATCATCACGGCTGTTCTCACCGATAATCTGACCTTCATAAACTTGTTCCCCCGGCACAACGAACATTACGCCGCGTTCTTGAGCATTCGCAATGCCATAGCTGGTTGTTTCACCATTTTCGAAAGCAACAAGAGAACCTCTGGTACGGCCAGGAATATCACCTTTATAATCAGCATAACCGGCAAAAACATGGTTCATTACACCATTACCTTTAGTATCTGTCAAGAACTGATTGCGGAAGCCGATTAACCCGCGTGCCGGAATGGTAAATTCCATGCGCAGATAACCTGCCATCTCAGTAATATTAAGCAGCTCAGCCCTACGTAAACCGACGCCCTCCATAACAGCACCCATAAAATCTTGCGGCACGTCAATAGTTAAGGCTTCCATAGGTTCTTGAAGTTTGCCGTCTGCAGTTCTGTGCATGACAACTTCTGGCTTACCTACCAGCAATTCAAAACCTTCACGGCGCATGGTTTCAATCAAAACAGACAAATGCAATTCACCACGACCGGCAACAACAAAGGAATCCGGAGAATCCGTTTCCTGCAATTTCATACTAACATTGGTTTTCATTTCTTTGAACAAACGATCACGGAGGTGACGGCTTGTCACAAATGTTCCTTCTCTACCGGCAAAAGGACTATTGTTAATGGAAAAAACCATGGACAGCGTTGGTTCATCAATATTGATTCCTTCAAGACGCTCAGGTTTTTCGCTATCAGCAATAGTTTCACCTATGCTAGCATCAGGAAGTCCGATCAGCGCGACGATATCACCAGCGCCAGCCTCTTGAACTTCTGTTCTTTTCAAACCCTGATATGAATAAAGACGGCCAATTTTGGCTTTGCGGCTGGATTCTTCATTCATTAAGGTAATTGTTTCACCGTTATGGATAGTACCACGAACAATGCGTCCTACGACTATACGGCCAACATAATCATCATAATCTAATGTATTAACAAGCATTTGCAATGGAGCTTCCAGGTCAACATCCGGTGCAGGAATATTTTCCAATATAACCCTGAATAATGGTTCCAGATTGTCGCTTTCTTCATCCATTGTTAATTTGGCGATACCATTACGTGCAGAACATAGAACAACTGGGAATTCCAACTGCTCATCATTAGCATTGAGCTCAATAAAGAGGTCAAGCACTTCATCGATAACTTCAGTAACTCGTTGGTCAGGACGATCGATTTTGTTGATAACAACGATTGGTTTTAAGTGTTGTTCCAAAGCTTTGCGCAGAACGTATTTAGTTTGAGGCATAGGACCCTCGTAGGCATCTACTAATAGCAAAACGCCATCTACCATTCTCAGAACGCGCTCAACTTCACCGCCGAAATCAGCATGGCCAGGTGTATCAAGGATATTGATTTTGGTGCCATTGTGCATTACTGCGGTATTCTTGGCCAATATCGTTATGCCACGCTCGCGTTCCTGGTCGTTAGAGTCCATGACTCTCTCTTCAACTCTTTCGTTCGCACGAAAAACACCACTTTGCTTAAGCATTGCATCAACCAAAGTTGTCTTGCCATGGTCAACGTGAGCGATGATTGCAATATTACGTAAATCATTTCTTATCATAATAATTATTCTTCCTTCCTGATTCAAAAACAAAGAAAAGGATGCTTGTCAATAAGCATCCTTTCTCATGACTAGTTAATTATATTCTTTTTAAGCAAACATGTCAATAAAGTTACATCACTTCAAAATACTTGGCAGCCAGGTCGCCAAGCCTGGAAACAGGCAAAGCAAAAAGATTTCTAATGCCATGACAGCGGCAAATGGTATAACACCTTTCACAATCTGAGTCATACGGCTATCAGGGCTAATACCTTGCAAAACAAACAAATTCATACCTACCGGTGGCGTAATCAATGCCAGTTCCAAATTTATCAGCATAATAACATTGAACCAGATGGGGTCAAAACCAAGTTTAATAATAATCGGATACAAAATTGGTAAAGTGATAAATATAATGGATATTGATTCAAGAATGCAGCCAAGAAATAAAAGCAGAACATTAATAGCAACAAATACTATCCAGCGACTGGCTTCTATGCCGGCAACAAATTCTGTAACAGCCTGAGGTACCTGCAGTATTGTCAAAACAAACCCAAATAATGTTGCGCCTATCATAATAGCGAAAATCATTGAAGTCGTCTTGACAGTGTCCTCCAAAATGTCGGCCAAATCTGATATCTTCAAAGTCTTATAGACGAAAAATGTGATAAACAGACTATAAATTGTGCCTACCGCAGCCGCTTCTGTAGGGGTAAAAGCACCAGTATAGATTCCCCCAACTACTACAACAGGCAGCAACAAACCCCAAAAACTCTTTTTTAAGGCAGAAAGTCGTTCATTCAATGGGGCAACTTCTGCCAATGGCAAATTCCTGCTTCTATAAATCATTACCATAATAAACAGGACTGTCAGCAATACACCCGGAACAACACCTGACATGAATAGCTGTCCAACAGACTGATCCGTGATCGCTCCATAAAGAATCATCGGTATACTCGGTGGTATAAGTATACCCAGGGTACCACCAGCGGCAACTGCGCCAAGCACTAAAGTCCGTTCATATCCATGAGCTAACATTTCGGGAATAGCCATAGAGCCGATAGTAACAGCACAAGCTACCGATGACCCCGTTATAGCCGCAAAAATTGCGCAAGCAGCCAGTGTTGCAATACCCATACCACCTGGCAAATGTCGCAGCCATTTATTACCTAGTTCAAATAAATCATTACCAACTTTTCCGGTTAAAAGTATCTGACTCATAAGTACATATAAAGGAACTGCCGTCAAAACAAAATCATCAAGTGCTTTATAGGCCAGAATAGGAATTTGGCTAAGGGCAGCGTCACCGCCCATAAAGAAAAACATTCCAAAGATTCCTGCTGTGCCAAGTGAAAAAGCTACCGGGAGACCTATAGCCAGCAATGCTAACAAAAGGAGAGTAAACAAAATTATCATATTAGTTTATCCCCCCAGTGAAATCATTGTTTAATATTTTTTCGCCATTTTCCAGCAATGTACGTACAAATTGTAAAAGAAGCAAGCCAATACCTACAGGCATTGCCATTTGTGGTATCCAAAGCGGCATCCTAAGTGTATCCGGTGAAGTACGGTTAATCTCAAAAGATAAGATGGTCATATCCAAAGCTTCCAAAAAAAATACGGCACAGAAAAAAATACCTATCATAGATGTCAAAATCTCCATATAACACCGTTTCTTTGCAGAAAATCTCCCTATGATTATATCCACTTTAATATGTTTTTCAGCGGCATAAGCAACAGGCATACCAAGAAAACCTGCAATCAGAACGCAGTATATTGAAGCTTCTATCGACCACTCTGTTGGTGCATTGAATATGCCACGCATGACAACTTCATAAAAAATAGTAAGTGCTGGCAACAAAAAAAGTAAACCGGCAAGTACACCAACAACATGAGTTATCCCATTTAATATCTTAGCGTAAAGCTCAACAAATGTTTTCAAATATAATTCCCCGCATTCCCAAAACTATGCTTTTACATTTTCGTCAGCCAGATGCCAGCACAAACTTATTTCTGGCATCAAAGTCCAAAATAATCTATTGTTTGACGCAAATATCAATTAGTTCTTGCCCGAGGGCTCCTGCATGTTTAACAAAAATGTCCCAGCAAGGTTTGGTTGCTGTTCTCCATTCTGCCAAATCAGTTTCAGGAACCACATAAACCTCCATGCCTTTCTCTTTCAATTTATCAAGAGCTTTTAAATCTTCATCCTTAGCACTTTTGCGCAAATCATCACGAACTTCGTTAGCAGCATCCATCAAAATCTTTTGCTGTTCACCACTCAGTTTTTGGAACGCTTTATCATTCATTGCCAGAATAAATTCCGGATAGGCGTGATTCGTAACGGTCAAATATTTAGTTACTTCAAACATTTTGCGATCATACATTGCTGTAGTGCCGGAAGTCTGACCATCCACAACACCTCTTTGAATAGCCATATATACTTCTCCTGAGCCCATCGTTACCGGAGCAGCGCCAAGAGCTTTTATTGTTTCCGATGGCATTTCTCCATATCCGCGAAGCTTGAGGCCCTCAAAATCCGCAGGTTTTTTGATTGCATTCTTGCTATTTGCGAACTGAACAAATCCATAATCAGCCCAAATTATTGGACGAACGCCTTTCTTTTTCATTTCAGAACCTAATTTTTCACCTAACCCGCCATCAATTGCCTTGTCAACCTTATCGTAACTTGGAAATAAAAAAGGAACATCAAACACTTCCATAGCCGGAATTACGGAAGACCATCTGCCTACAGTATTCAAACCCATATCAATGCCGCCAGACATAATTGCATCATTCATACTTTTATCATTATAAAGCTGACCTGAAGGATAAATTGCGATTGTCATCATTCCTTTTGACTTATCGGAAACCTTTTTTTGAAAACTTTCCATTCCTTTAGCTAAAGGATGTGCTGTCGGTAAATTGTGTGCCAGTTTAATAGTCACTTTTTCTGCCGCGGCATTCTTCGTTTCCTTTTTCCCTCCACAACCAGCAGTTAATGCCAACACACAAACAACTGAAAACACGAACAACTTTTTGGACCATTTTGACGCCGTTGTCATTTTTCCTCACCTCATCAAATTTTTATATCTATTGTTTTTTGGATTGAGAATAATCCATGGCCAATAAATTACAAGACAAAAAGCCCCTATTGACTAAGATTAGTCAATAGGGGCGAACTAACGCGGTACCACCCTAATATTTTACTCATTAAACCTTAACGCAGCTTACGCCTATCCCTAAGACATTTATTGTTTTCAGGATAAGAATTCATGGGTGAGAAACGAAAGGCAGCAACACCGATTTTCACCTGACATCGGCTCTCTACAGTTGCATACGACCGTTATTCCCAATCATCATATTTATTCGCTATAATCGTAATAAAACATTGTTCAAATTATAGCAACACCACGTAACAATGTCAAGCATCATTTTTAAAAAATGCTTTTTTTGTAAACATTCTGCGCACATTTGTTCTTTTATACATTTTTGAGTATTTCGTCAACATACTTTTTTGCTTTTTCAATCTTTTTCCGAATATCTGTTGCTTTAGAGGAATCTCTGGCCGTAATTTGTTCAATCCTTGTTTTATAAAGAGCAATATCACGTTCGAATTTGCGCAAAGCTTCATGCAATTCCTGCCCCTCCGGCAATTCTTCCGGAATAAGATGTGATGTTTCCATGTGCCAGTCGGTGCCTTCAATAACAACGCTGTCACCATATTGAGGTATAGCTGTCGCCGTTCCCAAGTTGCGCTGTAGTTCTTCCGCAAAGTTAAAAGCAGCGTCATGATCACCATGCACAACAAAAAAGGCTTTTGGGCGTTTTTCCATGGCCCTGAACCACTCCAGCATTTGGTTCTTATCAGCGTGCGCAGAAAAACCTTCCATAAATTGTATTTTAGCCTTAACTACGATCTCTTCTCCCATGATCCTTACGCGTTTTGCGCCATCTATCAAAAGCCGCCCCAAACTTCCTTCTGCCTGGAATCCCGCAAAAAGCACTGTGCTGTCAGCGCGCCACAAATTATGTTTCAAATGATGAAGTACTCTTCCGGCGTCTGCCATGCCACTGGCAGAAATAATTATCATCGGGCTTGGCATAAAATTGAGAGCTCTTGATTCCTCGACCGATTGTGTAAAACGTATTTGCGGCAAAGACAGGAGATTCCCATCTTTGTTGTAAATCGTCTGTGCTTCATCATCATATTCATCCGGATTCATGAGTGTTAATTGCGTTGCCTTAGTTGCCATAGGGCTGTCAATCACAATCGGTATTTCTGGTATTTTCTTTGCTTCCATTAACTTCTTCAAGTAATATAACATTATCTGCGTACGTCCGACAGCAAACGCCGGTATGATTAGATTGCCGCCGCGCGCGACCGCTTCCACAACAATTTTTCTTAATTCTTCTTCTCTGTCATAAACAGGATGCACGCGATCGCCGTAAGTTGATTCTGTAATAATAAAATCAGCATGTGGTACTCTGCTTGGATCCTTTATTATTGGCTGCCCAGGCTGGCCAACGTCGCCGGAAAATACGATTTTCGTTTCTTTTCCATTCTCTGTAATAGAAAATTCAATAAATGCAGACCCAAGAATATGACCAGCATTCCTGAATGTAAAATCTATGCCGTCATAAAGTTCGATTTTTTCGTTATTAGTATGTGTTTCAAAGTGCTTAAGTGCAGTCTCAGCCTCATCAACTGTGTACAAAGGCTTTACTTCAGGTTTTCCGGCGCGCATTCCTTTACGGTTGGCTGTTTCTGCCTCAGATTCCTGAATATGTGCACTATCCGGCAAAAGGATTTCACATAATTCTTTTGTTACACGGGTGGAATGAATTCTTCCGTTAAACCCTTGTTTGACTAGTTTGGGCAGCAAACCGCTGTGGTCGATATGAGCATGAGTTAAAACTACTGCATCAATAAGTTTGGGATCAAATGCAAATTCTCTTTCATTAAATGTTTTAATAAGTTTAGAGCCTTGGTACATACCACAGTCGATTAAAATTCTTTTGTAGTCAGCTTCAAGCAGATAACAAGAGCCCGTGACCATTCTAGCGGCTCCCAAAAACGTTATTTTCATTATTAAATCCCTCCCTATACGCTCATTAGACTAAATATAAGAGAATATTCAACAACGACAAAGCTTTTCCCTGCAAAGATAATTATTGGCAGGTTCTAAATTCCTTGATTCTAATCAAATTAACAAATCATGCCCAAAAAAGAAAAAGCCATGATATTTCTATCATGGCAAAGGTCTATTATTCACCTAATATCCGGACTTCCGGTTCTAAATGGACACCAGCATATTCATAAACTCGTTTTTGAACATCGCTGATAAGCTGCAAAACATCAGCAGCAGTAGCATTACCTTTATTAACAACAAAACCGGCATGCTTGGTAGAGACTTGTGCTCCTCCTACAGTATAACCCTTGAGCCCCGCTTCCTCTATCAAAGTCCCTGCATAATGGCCCGGCGGACGTCTGAACATACTTCCTGCATTAGGTATATCAAGCGGCTGCTTAGTGGTTCTTCTGTTTGTAAAATCTGCCATTTTAGCACGTATTTCCTCAATATTACCCTTCGCAAGCTGCATTTCAACACTGATAACAATCGCACCGTTATCTTGTATGGAACTATGTCTATAACAAAAATCCAGTTCTTCTTTGCTTAAGTCTTTTATTTCGCCATCAACGGTCAGCACGGTTACCTTAGTTACCACCTTTGACATTTCGCCGTCATAGGCACCGGCATTCATAAAAATCGCGCCGCCAATACTGCCGGGAATACCAACAGCAAACTCAAGTCCTGTAAGCGAACAAGCCGCAGCTTTATTAGCAACAGCCGCCAATGAAACTCCTGCTTCTGCAATGATTTTATCATCTTGGCATACAATGTTCTTAATTGTATTGCCCAACTTCACAACTACACCACGGATTCCCTTGTCTTTTACCAGAAGATTAGAACCGTTACCAATGACTGTCAGTAGTAAATTTTCTAGTCTGGCCTTGACAACAACCTCTTCCAACTGATGAACGTCAGCCGGCAAAACCAATAAATCAGCAGGCCCACCTATCCGAAATGAAGTATGGGCCTGCATTGATTCGTTTTCCCGGAAATTATCGGGCATCTTTTCTTTTAACCAAGCTTTGAATTCGTTTAGAGTCATTTTACTCCCCGGCAACTTCTTTGACAACGTCGCCAATAGTTTTGGAGATGTCATTAATCATGAGTTGAAAACGAATATATGACTGCACATAATCATTAGCTACACTGTTTAAGCTCAGTACTTCATATAACTTTTGTACTTTTTCCATTTTTTCCTTATCAGGAGTTTTACCGGAAAACTGCTCTATTTCCAGCTCTTGCTTCTGTTTCATGAAATCTTTAACCATAGATTCTGCCGAAGCATCTGCCGCAAGTTTCTTTTTTGCTTCTGAGAGTCTTTTATATTCCTGACTTTCACGCATTGCTCTGCCTAGTTCATTTGCTGCATCATATACGTTCATTATTTAATCACCTCAAAGAATTATTTCTATCACGGCTCATTTTAGCATATTTCTGCCGCTTTATAAAGAGTTTGCCTTTCAATGCAAGGCACTAAAAGGAATATCCAATAATTGATAAGAATTTTTGCTGTCAAAATCAAAATGCCACCATTCCATATCGGAACAGTTAAAGCCTTCGATTGACATCATTTGCTGCAAAAGATCGCGTTCCCATCTTTCCAGTGACGTGCCGCCTACAAAAGCACCATACTGCCTCGGCGAAGGTTCATCAAAATCACTGATCATTTCTACAGCTTCGCCTGTCTTTAGATTATAAAGGCTTACATCTACTGCATTACCTGTATTATGTGGTGAACCCTTTTCCGGTGCAGGCAATAATGACTTTTGTTCCTTCGGCAACGCTTCATACGCTAATTTTGATACTTTCCAAGGCCTGTAAGCATCCCAAACAAGTAAACCAAAACCATAATCAGACAACCTTTTAGCAACGCGCCCAAGAGCTTCTGCAGCATTTCTATTTAAATATGCCTTTGAATCATCATAAAGAGGGGCAGAAAAGCAATTGTTATCTGTGGCATAGCGTAAATCAAACTTTAAACCGGTAATTGCTGCCAGATTAACCAATTCCGCAACATTAGGTGCAGTTTGTGCAGGCATAGTTGCATTTTGAATGTCTTGCCGCAATACATCCAGTGATTTTGTAGTTTTGATTTTAAAATAATCGCCCTTTTCTGGTCCGAAAAATACCCGGGTATAGCGATTACCGCCTATGATGCAGCTGATACCATGACCATCTTTATCCCGCTCAAACTTCACGCTAGCCTCCGTGTTCGTCAAAGACCCCGTTTCAGAAATTTGGTAAGCATCATAATGTTCTTTAACCAGCGGGAAAACATTGCTTTTCTGATAATCTTTATCATCAGGCAGATATCTGTAAACAACATTTAACATGCCATTTTGCTCTCGTACCAGAAATTGCTCACCATTGCCAGCATAAAGGCCAATCAAATACTTTTCATCAAGCTGGCAATCTTTAGGCTGTACTCCATTGGCAGCGGCCAAAGAAGGCATCTGAAATAATAAAGTGCAAATTATTACTAAAAATAACCTAAATATCAATAATTACGCCTCCTAAATTCAACCGGAAGAAACCCACCCCATACAATGTCACGATACTTGTCGGGAAAAGTATCGCCCTCAGTATTAAATAAAAGCATAACAGAATCCTTGTTTAACTCAAGATCTGTCTTAAGGTTGTGGTATTTTTCCAAAAGGCCTATAATACCGCCGCCGATCGCGCCGGACTCACCAGCTATTATTCTCTCATCATCGCCTAGTGGATTTCCCCAAAGCCGCATTCCAAGCGCTGCTACTTCATCTCTACAACTCAAACAAAACCTGGCATAATTCTTTATGATATCCCAAGCCAGCGGATTTATCTCACCACAAGCAAGACCGGCCATAATTGTATTAAGCTCACCGCCTACCGAAACCATCTTTCCTTGTTCAAAAGAACGGAAGAAACAGTTAGCAGCAGCAGCTTCCAAAATAGTAAAAACAGGATCCTTGTCATAACCATATGAAGCAACAACTGCCTGAGCAGAACCGGCCATAGAGCCAACACCAGCTTGAGCAAAAACATGCGTCGGCGGTTCAGGCAATGCTTCCAAGGCTTCACTTATCATTGTTGTATATCCTTGCATTATCCAAAGAGGTATTTCCTCATACCCTGGCCAGGCAGTATCCTGTACAACCGTCCAACCATTGCGTGCAGCATCAGTAACAAGCATTCTTACCGTGTCATCATAATTGCCTTCAGTAATCCTTACAGCCGCGCCTTCTTTTGCTATGGCCTCAAGTCTTGCCTGTGCTGAGCCCTTCGGCATATACACAACAGATGGAAAACCAAGAATTCTCGCCATCCAGGCTATCCCGCGGCCATGATTGCCATCGGTTGCTGTTGCAAAAGTTACACGACCCAGTCTTTCTCTTATTTCATCGGAAGCGAGATAATCAAAGCTGACATCTTCTATACGTTTGCCAAGACGCTTGGCCAAATAACAAGCTATTGCGTAGGAACCGCCTAAAGCTTTAAATGATTTTAAGCCGAAACGTTTCGATTCGTCTTTTACAAAAATACGTTTAACGCCCAACCAAGCTGCCAGTTCCTTCAGTTCAACCAAAGGTGTTGGTTTGTAATACCCCCACATGCTTTTATGAAAATCCCTTACTTTTTTAACTGAAGTCTTATCGAAATTCTTTAAAACTTCTTGTTCTCCATGGGCAGGATCGTTCTTTGCCAGTTCTAATTGAAGTACTTGCAATTGTTTCATCTCCTATCGCACGTTAACTGTGTCAAAATAGCAGGCAGTTTTAAAATCTGGCTATCGGGCAAATATTTCAGGTCTCACATCATCCAAAGCATTTAATTTTTTTCGCATTGTTTCTACTAAATCAATGTCTATTTCTCCGCGTAAAATTTCTTCTTCAGAGCTGCCTTCTACAAGAATTTTACCATTCGGAGCAACAATCATCGAATGCCCGTAAAAGATATCATCCTTGAAGGTGCCAACGCAATTTACACCACAAATATAGGTCTGGTTTTCTACGGCACGTGCCTGCAGGAGCAGACGCCAGACATCTCCACGTGATTCTGGCCATTCGGCAGGAACAAAAATAACCTTTGCCCCCTTTATTGCAAGTCGGCGGTAAAGTTCAGGGAAACGTAAGTCATAGCAAATTGATGCACCGCAAGCAACTCCATCAAGCACAAAAGGTTCATAAGTGTCTCCTGCTGCAAAGAAACGTTCTTCCTTGAACATGCCAAATAAATGCATTTTGCTATAAAGATAAATTATCTCACCATTTTTGTTTATCACAACAGAGGTATTATGAACCTTGCCATCTAGCAAAAGAGGGATAGAACCGGCTATAACAGCGCAATTATTATCTTTGGCAATTTTTTGCAAATTCTTTACAACAGGTCCATCAATTTCATCTGCTTCTTTTTCAAGCCGCCCCAGAGAATATCCTGTTGTCCAGATTTCAGGCATTACAGCAATATCTTGCCCAATAACAGCTTTCTGCAACAGTTCTAAGCCATGTTGCACATTTGCGTCTTTATTTTTTTCCTGAATCTTCATTTGCACTAAAGAAATCTTCATCAAAACATTCCTCCCGGCATGATACCCTTTTTAGTCAATTGTTTGATAAGTATGCTTTCCAGCTTACGCGTTATGCGTGTAAAAACGAACTCTTTTCTGCACAACGACTCAACCCACAGAACCTTAAAATCCATCTTTTTCGCACCGAGCACATCTGTAAGAAGTTGGTCGCCAATCACCAATACTTCTCCATGCGATTGGACTTTTAAAAAGCGAAGAGCCCGTTTAAAACCGATGGACAAAGGTTTGATCCCCCAACCAATAGCTGCGACGCCCAATTCTTTACTGATATCCTGCAGCCGTCCACCGCCATTATTGGATAAAAGAACCACCCTGATTTCAGCTTCTTTCACCTTTTGAACCCAGGAAACATTTTCTTCTGATGGTATACTTTCATCCCACGGCAGCAACGTATTATCCAAATCCAGTATTATTGCTTTAATGCCCTCTTGCTTAAGCCATGCTACTGGAATTTCAGAAATACGCCGGCAACGGTAATTAGGACAAAATAAATGCAACACTATTTTTTCTCCTGCTTTTCTGTATTGTTGATAAAACTGATTTCAAAACGTGTACCGGAACAAAGTTTGCTTCTGACTTCGACTGTTGCTCCATGCATACGTATGATTTCTTTAGCGATGGCTAAACCTAGCCCTGTACCAGGTACATTTCTGGAATGCGATTTGTAAACTTTATAGAAACGTTCCCAAATGAAAGGGATATCCTCTTCAGGAATCCCATGGCCCTGATCTTCTACAGCAAGCACTACCCTATTATCCTTATTTACAAAAACCTCAAATGTAATAATTCCGTTATCCGGCGAATATTTAATTGCATTATCTCCCAGAATCATTACTAGCTGTACTAAGCGGTCGCCACTTCCCTTAATGTTTACCGTATCATCAACATTAACATTGATCTTTATATTGTGCTCTGCGGCCCTTACCGTCAACATTTCAGCTACATTCCGCACAATGGTACCTAAGGGGATATTTTCCGGCTCTGCCCTTTCGCTTATCTGCAAGCGGCTTATATCCAACAATTCTTTGATTAAACGTTCCAGTCTAATAGTTTCCTCATTGATCAGGTTCCTATATCTTTGAACAACTTTTGAGTCAGTTACAGTACCATCACAAATGGCTTCATTATAGCCTCTGATTATGGTTATCGGCGTCCTCAATTCATGAGATACATTAGCGACAAAATCACGTCTGAGTTTTTCCATTTTCTGGGTTTTCTTGACAAACTTGGACAAATCATTGCCTAAAGCATTCAAGGAATTACCAAGTTCAGCAATTTCATCTTCCCCTTCTACATCTACCTTGCGGCTGTAATCGCCAGCTGCTATGGCAGAAGCGCTATCACGCATAGAAACAAGTGGTTTGACAATTGTTTTGGAGAGACGCCTTACAATAAATAAGCTTAAAAGTAAGGCGACAAGCCCCACCATAGCTGTATATATGTAAATATCCTTCAAAAATTTATCCAACCCACTGATTGGTGCAGCCATTAGCATAGCTCCGTCAAGGCTTCCGCCAAGATTACCAATCGGAACGCCTATCAGCAGCACCTGTTCCTTATAATAGGGATGGAAAATACGCAAATTAACAGGTTTTCCTTCGTAGACAGTAGATAGAAAGCTCTTCATCTTCTGCATTAATGCGCCCTGCTGTTTTTTCTCATTTTCCGAACTGCTGACGGCTTTTTCATCCTTTTCATAAATTTCTTGTTTTAATTTGGAAAAATCAGCTTCGTCATCAGCGTCACGGCCTAGTACAGTTTCTGAATTAGAGGCAGCAACAAGCTCATAATTATTGTCAAAAAGCCAAATACGAGCACCAACCAAACGATCCATAGAAGACAAGTATCTGTTGAGCAGCAGGTGGTCTGGTTCGATACGCATAAAGTAATCAACAGTAATTGCTACCTCACGGCCTTTCAAATATAATTCCTTTTCTTTTTCTTCGAAAAAATAGTCTGTAATAAGAAAAGACATACCTATAGTAACGCCTATAACGATAGTAGCAATTAAGGCCATGAAGCTATACATCAGCTTCGTGCTGAGAGATTTTTTCACTTTCTCACCTCAAATTTGTAGCCAACACCCCAAACGGTCGTAATATCCCAGGGAGAATCTTTCGGTATGTCCAGTTTATGCCTAACCCTTTTGATGTGAGTATCAACTGTTCTCGTATCACCGTAATAAGTGTATCCCCAAATTGTTTCCAACAGCTGATTCCGTGAAAATACCAGCCCAGGATTAGAGGCAAGACACCAAAGCAATTCCATTTCCTTAGCAGTAAAAGTAACATTTTTGCCGAAAGCAACAACTTTATATTCGCTTAAGTCAATCATGAGATCAGGATAATTTAATCTCTCGCCAGTCCGTACTGTTACCTGACCGCTGCGCCTTAAAACAGCCTTGACACGTGCAACTACTTCACGCGTATTGAAAGGTTTGGTGATATAGTCGTCCGCTCCGATTTCCAAACCTAAAATACGATCGTCATCCTCATCCTTGGCTGTCAGCATGATAATTGGAATGTCAGATATTTTACGAACCTGTCTGCATACCTCAAGACCATCCAAAATAGGCATCATTATATCCAGAATTACAATATCAGGCTTTGCTGCCTGTACTTGAATAATTGCCGCAGCGCCATCTGCAGCCTCAACAACCTTGAAACCTTCTTTTTCAAAATATATTCTGAGAATTTCTCTTATTTGAGCCTCATCATCTGCAATTAAAACAGTCTGTTGTTTATCCATAAACTACACCACCATTCATTTGATGCCTTAATTATACAATATTGTCTATTAAATTACTCCCCTTTCACAAACAATTTACAAATCACGTATATCCCTATTTTCAGGCATAAAAAAACAGGCGTTAAACGCCTGTTTTTAACTACTATAATACGCGGCAAGCTCCCAAATAGCGTTCACCCCAGTAACGGTCATACAGTCCTGAGACTGCAACACCTGTAC
>JAAYVM010000085.1 GCA_012517145.1 Acholeplasmataceae bacterium | reverse complement strand
TATTTTTCACTCAAAGAAGCAATAGATTCATTAGTATTTATCTCTCCGTTATATCTGCATTTAATGCCCAAAAGACATGCGCTGACTAGAATAGGCTCTTTAATCATAATATCTTCTCACCCTTTATTTAAGTTATCATGCAAAAGCATAACCAGAATTTCTTCCAACTGTTCGAATCGTCTGCCGCCTTTACGCAAGTCCATATTAAGTTGAGCAAGTGCCGTTAAACATTTCTGCAGGCTTGCCGTCGTAAAGAATTTACTCTGTGCCATTGTTTTTTGTGCAATAAAAGGATGCATCTTCAGTTCATTCGCAATGCTGGTTTTGTCATAACCAGCTTCCATAAGTTCTTTAACTTGCCACAATTTCCGGATTTGCGAGCTTACAATACCGGCAACCTTCAGAACATTGGTACCTCTTTTTTCTTCCAAGGCAAGTAAAGTCAGCACTTCTTCGGTTTTTTTCTCAGCTATGGCATTCGTCAAAGCAAAAATCGAAACCTCCGGCAATTCAGAGAAAATGGCCTCCACATCCTGTCGCGTCCATTTTTTCCTTGTTCCGGCATATATTGCCAGTTTTTCGATTTCATTTGCTAAAAGCAATAAGGGTACGTTGTCAGTAGCAGCCATATATTCCACTACTAATTCAGCAGCGCCATATTCCCACATGCAGCCATAAAGAGCCGCCTGTTCATCAAGCCAGGGCCTTAAATTATAAGATTTGATGGCCTTGCTTTCAACGATTGCCGCAATTGGCAAAAGGGTCTTATAAAACTTTGAACGTTTGTCCAGCTTTGACACCGCACATACAACCTGGCAGAAATCCGGAAGATCGCTTAGTAATTCTGCTAATTGCATTTGCTGTTCCTTGCGTGTTTCGTTTTCCTGTTGTTTATCCTGCTTCAGAATTTTGGGTTCTTTGATTAGCACCATGTTCTTCCCTGAAAAAAACGGATAACTGTTAATAGCTGTTTCTAGTTCTTTTAAGGGCAATTCCTTGTCAAAAACAGTTACTTCTCTATCACGTTCAGCAACAGAAGCAAAAGTAGCCTGCACAACTGCTTTCGTTATTTTTTCTTTATAATAATCTTCTTCACCCCAGATAATAACAAGCCTTGGTATTTCCAAATGTTTATCCAGCGTTTCGAGGAATTTTTCTGATGAAATTTCCATTTCTTACTCCCTGCTAAAAGTAATTACCCTGATACCGATAACTATACCATGTGCAATTTGAACCGTCAAAAACAACTTTTATATTGCCTGCTTGGTCTGTCCGTAATACTTTTGCACCAATTGCCTGCAATTTTTCTAAAGTCTCAGGCGCAGGATGTCCAAACTTATTGTCAGCACCTACGGAAATAACCGCCAACCCAGGATGTACAGCCTGCAAAAACTCATATGAGGATGATGTTTTGGAACCATGATGCGATACCTTAAGAACATCCGCCTTAATGGAAGCTGCAGCTGCCGCGATTTCTTCTTCCTCTGTGGCGTCACCGGTAAAAACTACGCTCTTGCCCTTATCTGTTATTTTCATAATTGCCGAACTCTCATTTTCATTATGTTTTTCCTCCAAAGACGATGCTAGTGGTGCTTCAATAATTTCTATTTTGCAGGTATCCAGATTGTATTGTTGCCCGCTTGCCAATTGTTTTATCTGACTTTTATCTTTTACAAAGTTGAGCAAAGCTGCGACATCCTGGCTAGGTTCTTCCCGTGGCAGCAAAATGCAGCCTATAGGAATCGACCGTGCCACGGCAGCCGCACCACCTGCATGATCATGATGCCCATGGCTAAGAGCTAAGACATCAAGCTTGTTTATACCTAAATACCTTAAAAACGGAAGGATAATCCTTTCACCGGTATCGTAGTTGCCGCGTAATCCACCAGTATCAACCAAAATGGTTTTCTTGTCTGCTGTAATAATAAGTGCGGCATCACCCTGACCAACATCAATGAAATAGACAGTAAATGGCTGCCGTGCAAAGTGCGTTGTTAAGCCAGGCAATAATATTGCGAGGCACGTTAACGCTATTACTATCTTTCTTTCATAGCCAGTCAGGCTAGCCAAAGGCCAGAAACGAAACAAACATATTATGAGCAAGTAATAGATTAATGCCGTTACGAAGGGCGTACGAGCAATAATGATACTGGCAAAAGGCCAACTGGCTATCCAATTCGTCACGGTCAAAGCAGGTCCTAACAAAAGGCTCGCAACCATCAAGATGATAATACCCAACGGTTTGACAATAAAACACAGAAATAAACCAGCCATCGTTAAAAGCACAATGAATTCCACAACAGGCACAACGATGAGGTTCGCCGCCAGTGAACTGATAGAGAGTTGATGAAAATAATGAACAAGCAAGGGCAAAACCGCAAGCTGTGCTGCAATTGTTACAGCCAGGGCATCAGCTAAATATTTTGGCATATAGTGCGCTAATAAGGTCTTGATTGCAGGAAATAAGTAAATCAGTCCAGCGGTTGAAGCAAAAGAAAGCTGAAACCCAATATCAAAAACCCACATTGGTCTATAACAAAGCATGCTTATAGCAACGAACGCCAGTACCGCTCCGCTGTCTTCATTTCTTTGCAAAACAAGGCCAAGCAGCAGTGCCATTCCCATCAGAGCTGAACGCATTACCGGTGGTGAAAAGCCGCAAATCAGGCAGTAACTGATGACAGTTACCGCAGCTATGGGCAAAGCCAATTTTTTTCTTACGTGCAAGGCTCTCGTTAAAGAAAGTACGAATCCTATCAATAGTGCAACATGACTGCCTGATACTGAAAGAATGTGAACGATACCAGTAGTTGAAAAATTCCTGACGGTATCTTCGTCAATGCCGTCATAACCACCCAAAGTCATGCCTGCAAGAATAGCGGCATCTTTTTCCGGCATAACTTTATTCAGCTGCATGCGCATAGCACTGCCTACATCTGCCAGATAAGAATAACAAGGTCTTGCAATATTAATATACCGAACTTTTTCCGCCTTAACCGACATCCTGCCGCCGATGCCCTGCACTTTAGCAGCTAGTTCCGTATCAAAGACACCAGGATTAGCAAAACCCCTGATAGGCTTGATTTCGCCTTGAACATTCAGCCGACCATAGCCGAGCGTCCTTATCCGGCTATTCATTGGCACCTTGGCAATTGTTAAACGCAGAATGCCTTTAGTAGTAAATGTTTGATTCCCCTGCTTAATAAGCTCGCAATCCATACGCAGGCTTACCACACCGTCGTCCAATTCCTTCACCGTGCCCGGTATTATCGTTCCATTAAGCACTGCTTCCTGATTCAGATGTTTTTCTATATCATTCCTGCCGGTTCTGCCAGCGGCAGCACCTATCGCCCAACCACATGCGAAAATAAAAATAGCAACGACACAAAGACCTGCCTTTAAATCTTTCGTTCTGTTAAAAGAATAAAGGCCAAGACAAATAAATAATACTAAAGATAACAACACCCACGTTAAACTTAAAATTTGCCGGTAACAAAGGCCAAAATAATCACCAAGACAGAACAACAACCCACCATAGAGAGAATATGCCATTTCAGACTTCCAGATAGTCCTTCATCTTCAGAAATTTCGCCTTGCCGATGCCCTTAACGTTCATGATATCTTCAATTTTATTAAAGCGATGCTGCTGTCTGTACTCAATGATTTTTTGTGCCGTTGACTGTCCTACTCCCGGTAAATTTTCCAGCTCTCCAATGTCGGCCGAATTTAGATTAACTGTAGTCAGATTGTCCTGCCCCGTTTCCGAGCTGCTCACGTTCCCCGCTGAACTTCTTCCCTGGTTACTGCCAACCCTCGTTTTAGCTTGTTTCACACTTAACGCCGGCACGTTTATTTGCATACCATCCTTACATTTTTTAGCCAGGTTAACTTTGTTGACGTTGGCATTTAACGTCATGCCTCCGGCCTTTTCGATAGCTTCCTGTGCCCTGCTTCCAGCAGGCATTTCATACATACCGGGATTTTTCACTTCCCCGCTGACATATACCGTTAGGCCTTTGGTTTTACTTTCTGCCAGCGATTCCCCGTTTTGTATGACGCCTCCCTCAAGTTTGCCCGGTTTACTCTGCCAGATACTCAGACCTGCGAGAATAATAACAAGTGTAGCTATGACAAGCAGTTTTTTCTTTTCCCACAAATTCACCCTAATACCCCCATAAAAAAGACTCACCCCGGCTGCCCTGATGGCGTTACCGTGAGTGAGTCTGCAATAGCGTCGTTTTAAAAAAACTTTCTACTATTTTACTATTCTTCTTTTATCTTAGCACTCTCCAATTGATTATTCAAATATAGGAACTTTACAAAGTAACAAGGGTAGTGCTGGCCGAGGCCAGTCACTACCCTTGTTTATTTTTATTAACGCACGACAATATTTACTAATCTCTTTGGAACACAAACCACTTTGATGATTTCTTTGCCGCCGAGGAGTTCTTTGATTTTGGCATCTTACAAAGCAAATGCTTCCAGTTCTTCTTTAGTAGCTTCAGAAGGAACAACAATACGTTCCTTGCCCTTGCCGTTGATCTGAAGAATAACTTCAACCTCAGCTACCTTCATAGCCTCTTCATCGTAGGAAGGCCATGGTTCTTTATGAACACTGGCATTTGCATCGATAACCTTGGTCCACAGTTCCTCAGTAATGTGTGGAACAAATGGAGACAGCAAACGAAGCAGGGCTGAAATTGCTTCAAAAACGAGGCCGGCATTCGGATCGTTTTTCTTTTCCTTATAAGCATAAAGCCCATTCACTAATTCCATCATGGAGCTGATTGCTGTATTGAAATTGAAACGTTGTTCAATATCATCAGTTACCTTTTTAATGCTTGTATGGAGAATGCGGCGCAATTCTTTATCATCTTCGTCCAAGGCAGCAACATCATAGGAAACTACATGTTGATCCAATTGAGGTCCAAAATGAGCCACAATACGCCATACCCTGTTCAGGAAGCGGAAGGAGCCTTCAACACCTTGGTCGCTCCACTCCAATTCTCTTTCCGGCGGAGCAGCGAAGAGAATGAAGAGACGAGCTGTATCTGCGCCGTATTTGCTGATAATTTCTTCCGGTGAAACAACATTGCCCAGCGATTTCGACATCTTGGCACCATCTTTAATAACCATGCCTTGGGTCAAAAGGTTCTTAAACGGCTCGCCAGCTTCTACCAAACCAGCATCACGCAGAACTTTCATGAAGAAACGGGAGTAGAGCAAATGCAGGATCGCATGTTCAATGCCGCCTATATATTGATCTACCGGTGCCCAGTAATTAACCGCTTCCTTAGAAAATGGAAGTTCGGAATTTTTAGGATCAGTGTAGCGCAGGTAGTACCAGGAGGAACAAAGGAAGGTATCCATGGTATCCGTCTCACGCTTAGCAGGTTTACCGCAAACCGGGCAAACGCAATTTACAAATTCTTCAGAGGTAGCAAGTGGTGAAACGCTGCCGCTGGCAAAATTCACGTTTTCCGGCAATCTTACCGGCAATTGTTCTTCCGGTACCAGCACCGGACCACAATCCGGGCAGTAAATAATAGGAATCGGTGCGCCCCAATAACGCTGACGGCTTACCAGCCAATCACGCAGGCGGTAGTTTACGCGGCGAGAGCCAACGCCTTGAGCTTCCATTTCATCCATGATTGCTCCCATTGCCTCTTCATTGCCCATACCGTCAAATTTGCCTGAATTAACCATAACGCCGCTTTCATCGTAAGCGCCATTCATTTCTTCCAGTTTCAGGACTTGATCTTTTGGCTGAATAACGATGATTTTTTCAATACCGTATTTATCAGCAAACATCCAGTCACGGGAGTCATGAGTTGGAACGCCCATAACGGCACCTGTACCATAATCATACAATACATAGTTCGTGATCCAGATTTGTACTTTGCGGCCTGTAAGCGGATGAATGCAGTAATGACCTGTGAACATACCTTCTTTTTCAGATTCGCTGGAGGTACGTTCTATATCAGACTGATTTCTTACCTT
>JAAYVM010000084.1 GCA_012517145.1 Acholeplasmataceae bacterium | reverse complement strand
TATGCTTGAGAATTACATATTCTGCAGTTGATGAAAGAGACAAGTAAATCGAAAACCAAGTTCAGAGAGCCGGCGTTCAGTGCGAGTCGGACTGGTAGTAGATTGAATCCACTCTGGAGATGACAGGGGTAGCAACCTGTTCGGGTTCGACCGATATATCGAATATGAGGCTGCTGGCAAATTTTGCCTGCGGCGAAAAAAGGTGGCACCACGTGAGTATAAACTCTCGTCCTTGATCTTTGTAATGATCAGGCACGAGGGTTTTATTTTATACTTAGGAGGAATTGAAATGAAGATTATCGTTACCGAAAAAATTGCTGATAAGGGCATTGAATTGTTGCAAAATACTCCCGGAGTGGAAGTTGTTGTGTACAGAGAACTGGAGAGAAAAGAACTTCTTGATATCATAGATCAGTATGATGCTATGATTGTGCGAAGTGTGACAAAAGTTGATGAGGAATTGTATAAGAGAGCCACAAGACTAAAAGTAGTAGGTCGTGCCGGCAATGGTGTTGATAACATTGATATGGAAGGTGCAACCAAACGCGGTATTATCGTTGTGAATACACCGGAATCAAACATTGTTTCTGCCTGTGAGCTAACTATAGGACTAATGTTGGCTTCGGCACGTAACATGGTTAAAGGGCATAATTTGCTGATGGCTGGAGAATGGGGAAGAACAGGCCTCAGAGGCTCAGAAATGCTTCATAAGACTTTGGGCATAATTGGATTGGGCCGTATTGGTGCGCTGGTTACAACCAGGATGCAAGCTTTTGGCATGAAGGTCATAGCCTATGATCCCTATATTACGGATGCCAGATTCAAGAAATTCGGTGTGGAAAAGTGCGAAACCTTGGAAGAATTGCTGAAAAGGGCAGACATTATTACTATTCATACGCCAAAAACTGAGGAAACAATTAATATCATTACAAAGAAGGAGCTTGATCTCTGCAAAAATGGCGTACGCATTGTTAATTGTGCGCGCGGCGGTTTGATCAATGAGGAAGCTTTGTTTGAAGCAATCAAAGAAGGAAAAGTAGCCAGCGCAGGTATCGACGTATTGAAGGACGAGCCTAACGCGATTTCTCCTTTGATTAAATTGCCACAATGTGTTGTTACACCGCATATTGGAGCCGGTACGGACGAAGCACAGGACAATGTAGGTTTGACTATAGCGAGAGAGGTATTAAGTGCGTTGAAAGGTGAGATGGTAGCTAACGCGGTTAATCTGCCAACCCTGCATCCACAGGATCTGGAAGACATGCAAGGCTATCTGCAGCTTGGTGAATACCTAGGCAAATTCTATTATCAGATGGAAAAAGCTGTGGTAGAAAAAGTAGAAGTTATTTACCAAGGTGAAGTTGCAGAAATGGAAACTGAGATGATTACACGTGCAATTTTGAAAGGCCTATTTGAGCCAATCCTGAAAGAACGTGTCAACTACGTAAATGCTGCTTTAGCTGCTTCCGGACGCGGCATCGATGTACTGGAAAGCAAAATGACCACCAATGAGAAAAGATTCAGCATGATGACCTTGAAGATAAGCGGTAAGGAAAGCGTTTTCACAGTCAGCGGCACTGTTCTTGGACAAAATGAAATACGTATTGTGGAAATCAATGGTTATGAATTTGACGTATCACCAGCGAAATATATGTTAGTGGCGCGCAACCAGGACAAACCAGGTATGATCGGTCAAATTGGTACTTTGCTGGGAGCAGGGCGTGTGAACATAGCGAACATGCAAGTCAGCAGAAATAATAAAGAAGGCCGCGCAATGATGTTCATGTCTGTTGATTCCGAAATATCCAAAGAAACTTTGAATTTGTTGCAGGGAATCGACGGCATAACACAAGTAAATCTGGTAAAATTATAAAAATATAACTCAAAAAGAAGAAGCCGGTGGCAACTAAGCCACCGGCTTCTTCTGTAAAAACTATTCGTTATCATCGGCAAAAACAATTTGCCCTTTTTCGAAAGCTTTGATGCGGGCCAAAGATTCAACCTGATAGCCAGCATCAATTAAGCGTTTGCGACCAGGTTGAAAAGATTTTTCAATGACGATGCCGATGCCGACAACGTTGCTGCCAGCTTGGTGAACAAGATCGACGAGTCCCATGGCTGCTTCTCCGTTAGCCAAAAAATCGTCCAGGATGAGGATGTTTTCCCCTGGTGGCAGGAATTTTTTGGACACTGCTACGTTATTGGTAATGTTTTTGGTGAAAGAAAAAACTTTAGTGCTATACAAATTTTCGTTCATTGTAGAAGATTTTTGTTTGCGGGCAAAGACAACAGGAACATGAAAAAACAAGGCAGTTGTCAATGCGACAGCTATGCCTGAAGATTCTATTGTCAAAATTTTTGATACTTTTTTGTCAGCAAATCTTTTGCTGAATTCACGGCCTAATTCCATCATCAGTTCTGGATCAATCTGATGGTTAAGGAAAGCGTCGACCTTTAGGATAGAATTGTTAAGGACAATTCCTTCGTTTTTTATTTTTTCTTTTAATAAACGCATCATTGCACCTCAGATAAATATGTTTTTGTATAACATATAGAATAAAATATTTTGCGGTATTAGTCCAGCTTTTTAGCAAATTATTATGAAAACTGTAAAAAAGATAACTAAAATCATTCGAAAAAATGAAGATGTTTTTGTATATGAGCGCAATGTAAACAATAATGCACTAACAAAGGACATAAAAGGGAATATAACAACATAAAAAGATACAAAAAAGCTTGACAGCAGTCCGTGAAACTGTCATAATGTAAAAATAACATCCACTAAATACATTTATGTTCAATGAAAATGATAAAAGTAATGACCGGGAATAAAGCTGAGGAGCTTTCCTTGCAGAGAAGCGGCGGTTGGTGCAAGCCGTAGGGAAACCTATTAGTGAAACTCACCCGTGAACTTCGACTCTGAAATTAAGTAGGCGTCGGCGCAGATCGCTGCGTTAAAGCGTCCGGGAAAAGCACCGGGACAATGAGGTCAAAGTAGGGTGGTACCGCGGTTTGCCATCGCCCCTATCTGTTTATAGACAGATAGGGGCTTTTTTATACCCTGTCATTAAAAAAGGAGGTAAGAGCTATGGAACAAGTCATTTCAATAGTAGTAAGAAATCAACCGGGAGTTTTGATGCGTGTAGCCGGTTTATTCTCCCGCCGTGGTTTTAATATTGACAGCCTGGCCGTCGGTATTACGCAGAATCCTGAATTTTCCAGGATGACAGTAACCATGAAAGCTGATGCTTCGACGGTTGATCAGGTGTGCAAGCAGCTGGCAAAATTAGTTGAAGTTGAGGCGATAAAAGTATTGCCGCCCAATGCCAGTACTAAACGCAGCATGGCTTTAGTCAAAGTGAAAGCTGGTGACAAAAAGCTGGAAATATTGAAATTGGCTGACGTGTTTCGTGCTCATGCCATCGATGTTACAGGTGACTCGCTAACTTTTTTGATTACCGGTGTTAACGACAAGCTACATGCTTTTGTTGATGTAATGAGGCCTTGCGGAATTATTGAAATGGTGCAGACCGGAGCGATTGCTTTGGAACGCGGTGATGAGGCTTTGATAGTAGAAAAGTCTCGTTATACATGGCCAAAGGTTGTAGATGAAACCAAGGTGCGCAAAAACTGCACCGTTATTTAAAACAGTTTATTCAGTGTAAACTTAGTTCTGATAAGAGGACCGCTTGGAAGGGCTTTAAGTTTGATAAATTTTCTAAAATCAAAGGAGAGAATGAAAATGGTAAAAATGTACTATGACAAAGACGCTAACTGGGACATGATGAAAGACAAAACTGTCGCAATTATTGGTTATGGCAGCCAAGGTCATGCACATGCCTTGAACTTAAAGGATAGCGGTGCCAATGTTGTTGTTGGTTTGTATGAAGGAAGTAAATCCTGGGCAAAAGCGGAAGCTGCAGGCTTGCGCGTTATGACAGCTGCAGAGGCAACAATTGAGGCAGATATTGTTATGATGCTTATTCCTGATGAAAAACAAGCATCTACCTATAAAAAAGATGTTGCTCCTAACCTGAGACCTGGCATGGCGCTTGCTTTTGCACACGGTTTTAATATTCACTTTGACCAAATCATCCCACCTGCTGATGTAGACGTATTCATGGTAGCTCCTAAAGGACCGGGACACCTCGTTCGTCGTGTATTCACCGAAGGACAAGGCGTACCTTGTCTGATTGCTGTTCATCAGGATGCAACAGGCAGAGCATATGATCTTGGTCTTGCCTATGCTAAAGGCATTGGCGGCACTCGCGCAGGTGTTCTTGCTACAACATTCCGTGAAGAAACGGAAACCGACCTTTTCGGAGAACAAGCTGTTCTCTGCGGCGGCATTACAGCTTTGATTACTGCTGGCTTCGAAACCCTTGTTGAAGCAGGTTATGAACCGGAAAGTGCTTACTTTGAATGTATGCACGAAATGAAATTGATTGTTGACCTGATGTATGAAGGCGGCATGGCCAAAATGCGTCATTCTGTCAGCGATACCGCAGAATACGGTGATTACGTAACAGGTAAACGCATCATTACCGACGAAACCAAAAAAGCTATGCGTCAAGTTCTTACCGAAATTCAGGATGGTACCTTCGCCAACAAATGGCTTTTGGAAAATCAGGCAAATCGTCCTTCTTTCAATGCTATGCGTAAACGCGCTGTTAATCATCCGATTGAGAAAGTCGGTGCAGAACTTCGCGGCATGATGTCCTGGGTCAAAAAATAATAATTGCTTGAATGGGGCGAGCGGCGGGCAAAAGACCTGCCGCTGACGTTCCTGAGTGTACAATCTTAGGAGGATTATAGTTATGGGTATGACGATGACCGAAAAAATATTGGCGAAACATTCTGGAAGAGACAGTGTTTCTGCCGGTGATTTACTTGTTTCACAGCTGGATTTGATTCTTGCAAATGATATTACAGGACCGCCGGCTATAGACGAATTTGAAAAAATCGGCAGACCGGTATTTGATAAAGACAAAATTGCTTTGGTGCCTGACCACTTCTCGCCTTGCAAGGATATAAAGTCAGCTGAGATGTGCAAACGTTTACGTGATTTCGCACGCGAACATGAGATTACCAATTATTTCGAGGTTGGCCGCATGGGTATTGAACATGCACTGCTGCCGGATGCCGGGTTGATTGCGCCCGGTGAAGTAATTATTGGCGCAGATTCTCATACTTGTACTTATGGTGCTCTTAACGCATTAGCTACCGGCGTAGGCCAGACTGATGTCGGAGCGGCCATGGCGAGCGGTACTACCTGGTTCAAAGTACCTGCCGCTATTAAGGTAGAGCTTAAAGGTAAGCTGCCTAAGTATGTCAAAGGTAAAGATATCATTTTGACCATTATCGGCATGATTGGTGTCGACGGTGCGCGCTATCAATCACTGGAGTTTTGCGGCGAAGGTATCAGCGAGCTGGCAATGTCAGACCGTTTCACTATTTGCAACATGGCCATCGAAGCAGGTGCGAAAAATGGCATTTTCCCTGTTGATGAAAAAACTTTAGATTTCCTCAAAGGCAGAGTGACAAGAGAATTCACAGCTGTAAGCGCTGATGCCGATGCTGTCTATGATCGTGAGATAACTATTGAACTTGATAAATTAGTGCCTGTTGTAGCCTATCCGCATTTACCGGAAAATGTTCATCCAGTAAGCGAGTCGACTGGTATCATTATAGATCAGGCTGTTATTGGTTCCTGCACTAATGGCAGGCTGGAGGATTTGGCGCAGGCGGCTGAGGTATTAAAAGGCCATAAGGTTCATCCACATGTACGCTGCATTATTATTCCAGCTACGCAGGAAATTTACCAGCAAGCAATGAAATTGGGATATATAGATACATTTATTGAAGCAGGCGTTGCAGTAAGCACGCCAACCTGCGGACCATGTCTTGGTGGCTACATGGGCATTCTTGCTCATGGTGAAAGGGCGGTTTCGACTACCAACCGTAATTTCCGAGGACGTATGGGCCACGTTGACAGTGAAGTATATCTGGCTAGCCCTTATGTAGCTGCTGCCAGCGCTGTCATGGGAAGAATTGCCAGCCCTGAGGAGGTCATAAAATGAGTAAAGTATGGCGTTATGGTGATCATGTTGATACCGATGTTATTATTCCGGCCAGATATTTGAATATAGCTGATTTTGAGGAACTTGCCGAACATGCGATGGAAGATATTGATTTGAGTTTTGCACCGAATGTGCAAAAAAACGATATTATCGTTGCCGGCAGAAACTTTGGCTGCGGTTCGAGCCGCGAACATGCGCCTATGGTTTTGAAGGTCAAAGGTGTGAAGTGTATAATTGCCGATAGTTTCGCCCGTATTTTTTATCGTAATGCCATCAATATTGGTTTGCCGGCTTTGGAAATTGGCAAAGAAGTAGAGAAAATTGAAGCAGGCGATGAGTTGGAAGTGAATCTAACCAAAGGCGAAATCAAAATAGTGAACAAGGGCATTGTGATAAATACCAAACCGCTTCCGGAATTTGTGCAGAAGATTGCCGACTGCGGCGGTTTAATCAATTATGTTAAAGGAGAAAACTAAGAATGCGTATAACTCTCTTGCCGGGTGACGGCATAGGCCCTGAAATTGTGGAGGCAGCTGTAGAAGTGCTGGATGCAGCGGCCCAAAAATATAATATGAATTTAGAGTATGACCGCCAGCTAATCGGTGGTGCAGCGATAGACGCAACAGGGCATCCGTTTCCTGAAGCAACCGTGAAATCTGCTCAGGCGGCCGACGCTGTCTTGCTCGGTGCGGTAGGCGGACCTAAATGGGATAACGTTGAACCGACGCTCAGACCCGAGAAGGCACTCCTCGGTATTCGTAAAGCGCTGGGACTTTATTGCAACCTAAGACCAATAAAAGTTTCTCGCTTTGTTTCTCATCTTTCTCCTTTGAAGGATGAAAGAGTCGCAAATGCTGATCTTCTGATTGTCCGTGAATTGACCGGCGGCATTTATTTTGGTACTCATAATGAGGCTGCGCTTGATGAAAATGGCGTGGAAACTGCTTCTGACATTGAAATATACAGCCGTCCGGAAGTGGAGAGAATTGCTAAATTTGCTTTTGAAGCTGCAAAAAAACGCAAAGGCAAGGTAACTTCAGTAGACAAGGCAAATGTTTTGGCATCTTCCAGAATGTGGCGCAGAATTACGGCAGAACTGCATGATAAGGATTATGCCGAAGTAGAGTTAAATAATCTTTACGTGGATAACTGTGCTATGCAGCTTGTTCTTAACCCTGGACAATTTGATGTTATCTTAACAAATAATATTTTTGGCGACATTCTCTCTGATGAAGCTTCCGTGATTGCTGGGTCTATCGGGCTTCTGCCTTCGGCCAGCTTAGGTGATGGTACGGGAATGTATGAACCGATTCATGGTTCTGCACCTGATATTGCCGGCATGGGTATTGCTAATCCGCTTGGAACAATTTTGTCGGCAGCTATGATGCTGCGTTATTCCCTAAACGCTGATGCTGCGGCTGCGGCCATTGAAGAGGCGGTCGAACGTGTTCTGGCGAAAGGCTATCGTACGCCGGACCTTGCTGGAGCGGGACTGACCAAAGTATCAACATCAGAAATGGGTCGTCTGGTGGCTGAGGAACTGGCCTAAAGATTTTGTAAGAAATGGAGTGAATACTATGCAAATAACCGGTGCGAAATTAATGGTGCAGTGCCTTCTTGAACAGGGTATAGACACAGTTTTTGGTTACCCTGGAGGAGCAATACTGCCATTTTATGACGCGTTGCGCGAATCAGAAATAAGACATATACTGACTGCACATGAGCAAGGAGCAGCCCATGCCGCTGATGGCTACGCACGTGCCAGCGGCCGCGTCGGTGTTTGCATTGCTACTTCAGGGCCAGGTGCTACCAATTTGGTTACCGGCCTGGCGACTGCTTTTCTTGATTCCATTCCGGTCGTTGCTATTACCGGACAGGTGCCGACAGAAATGATAGGACATGATGCTTTCCAGGAAGTTGATATTACCGGCATAACGATGCCGATAACTAAACATAACTTTTTAGTAAAACATCCGAGTCAATTGGCGACGGCTATGAGACTTGCCTTTGCCTTGGCTAAAACAGGCAGGCCGGGACCTGTACTGATTGACGTACCTCGTGACATACAAACTGCGATGCTGGACTACGTTGCCGAAGAGCCTGTGAAAATTGAAACGGAAAAACCAGACTGCAGTAAAATAAAAAAGGCTGTTGACGCTATTAATTCTGCCCAAAGACCGGTGATGCTGATTGGCGGCGGTGTAATTAACAGTAATACCGAATATGATGCGATGGAACTCGCTGAAAAACTGCAGATACCTGTCGTAAGTACGCTTATGGGTTTAGGAGCATGCAGCGCTTATCGCAGTTTATTTCTGGGTATGACCGGAATGCATGGACACGAAAAAGCTAATAATGCAGTCAAAGAGGCTGATCTCATTCTGGCTTTTGGCAGTCGCTTCAATGATAGGGTAACTGGTGAGCGCGGCAGCTATGTAGCGCATAAAACTTTTGTCCATATGGATATTGATCCCGCAGAGCTTGATAAAAATATCTATTCAGAAATAGGCATTGCCGGCGACATGAAGATGACGCTGAACAAGCTTACCGAGGCTTGCGAACGCAAGGATCTCAGCGAATGGTGGCATAAAATAGCTGCCTGGCCTGCAAACGATGAGGATTGCGGCAACGAGGAAGCTCCTAAATTTCTCAGGGCACTTAATCCTGTTTTAAAAGACCGCGATTTTATTATTACGACCGATGTTGGACAGCATCAGATGTGGGCAGCGCAGAATCTGAAAATCCAATATGCAAGACAGTGGATTTCTTCCGGCGGTCTTGGCACAATGGGTTTCGGTTTGCCTGCGGCAATGGGTGCTCAGTTTGCACGTCCGACTAGCCGCGTCATCAGTATTTCCGGTGACGGTGGTTTTAAGATGACAGGTTCGGAACTCTTTACTATTGCCAGCAACTGTCTGCCAATAATTTCGATTGTCTTTAATAATAGTGGTTTAGGCATGATTCGTCAGTTGCAGACAGTATTTTTTGACAAGAGATTTACGTCTTGTGAGATGCCCGGCTATGTTGATTTCGTGAAGTATGGCGAAGCGTTTGGCGTTAAGGGCAAGCATGTTGACAGTCCGGAGGGACTTGCGGACGCTGTTAGTGAAGCCTTGGAAAAAAATGAGCCATGTATTATTGAGGTTGCTATCAATCCCAAGGACATGGTAAAACCGATGGTCAGTCCCGGAGCTGGCATTAATTCATTTGTGAAATTCAGCAGTTAAATTTTAATAGTTTTAATTAAATGCACATTCAACCCTAATATGAAAAATATAATACCCCCTAATCTTTAGCAATGCTTTATTGCTGCTTAAAGATCAGGGGGTATTTGTCATTCAATAAGTTCATTTTAAGCCGATAATGCTTTTAAAGGACTTCATAAAATGCCGCGATACCGGCACTTCTTCTTTTTCGTAGTGCTGCATGACGAGAATGAAGGTGTCATTAAAATAGGGAATAATTTCCCGAATCATGTTGGAATTTACAATAAAACTTTTGTGAGTTCTGATAAAACCTGAGTTTGCTAAATTTTCCTCGGCATCTTTTAAGAGCAGATTCGTTTTGATAATACCGCGGGTTGTATAAAATAATGAAGACCCGCATTCAGTCTTTACCATTATAATCTCAGTTGGTGGGTCAAAAACAAGTAATCTTTCCGACGTGGTCAAAGTGATTTTGTTTTTAGAGGAAATGATATTACTTTTAGGCGTTTTAGTTAGAGCAGCATAATCAAAAAAACGTTCTATGGTTGCCTGTACACGCTCATCTGAGTAAGGCTTCAAAATATAGTCAAAAGCTCCCAATTCGAAAGCGTTGACAGCGAATTGATCAAAGCCTGTGGAAAAGACAATTTTCGGCGCATTGGGCATATACATAATTATTTTAGCACATTCGATACCGTTCATTACCGGCATCTCAACATCCAGAAAAAGCAAATCAATTTCATTGGATTGTAAAAATAGAAGCGCTTCCTTGCCATTGGCGCATTCTTTTACTATTTCGATCTCCTTTATCTCTTCCAGTATATATCGTAATTCTTTGCGGGCGGGAAGTTCATCGTCTACAATTAGTACTTTGTATGGCATTTTCATGCTCCTTCCAACGGTATCTTAAATGATACTGTAGTGCCTTTATTTTCGGTGCTTTCGATGTTTAAGCCGCTATCAGCACCATAGATTGAGATAAGTCTTTTGTGTACATTGATTAAACCGATAGATTGTCGGCCGGGATCATCTAACAGCAACCTGCCTAATTCCTTTGGAGGAATGCCTACCCCGTCATCGACAACAAAAAGTTCATAGTGTTTTTTGTATTTTGTAACCTTGATAGAAACTATGCCTCCGTCTTCCTTAGTTAAAATACCGTGCTTTATAGCATTTTCAACAAGCGGCTGCATAATCAGGGAAGGAATTTTGAATTCGTAATTAAGTGGAAAGTCATATTTAACCTGAAGTCTGTCGCCAAATCTTGCCATTTCGATATTGACGTATGCTTTTACATGTTCCATTTCTTTGTTGAAAGTGATTAAAGTATCTGAGTCGGATAAATTGTGTCTGTAATAATCAGCCAAGGAAGAAATAAGTTTTTTGGCTGTCATCGGGTTATCTCTACAGTGAAAACCAATTGTGTTCAGGGCATTAAAGAGGAAATGCGGGTTTATTTGTGATTGTAGTGCTTTTATTTCAGCATTAGCCAGCAGTTTTGCCTGTTCTTTGTATTCATTTATTTCAATTTGTAAGGAAATGAGATCACGCAGCCCCATTGCAAGGTCTAACTCAAATTTAGTCAGAATTTGCTCTGGGTCTTTTCCTAATATGACATGACCGAGAAGAATGGATTTATTGTAGATCGGCAGTATTATGTATGGATTGACGTGCATTATAGAATTTATTTTGTCCGCTTGAATTTCCTTTGTGCATTTGCTTATTATCTCGTCAATTTCATTGGGCCTTTTAAAGGAATTGTGTTCGAGGGCAACAAGGTTTTTATTATAAAAAAGAGCAACCCAAGAAAAATTTGTTACTGTATGTGTTATTGCCGAAGCAATTACTTGGGCTGACGACTCGTTAAAACCATTTTTTAACAAGTTCATGGTGAGATTGATAATTTTGAAAGAAGTTTTTGTTGCTTCGCTGGCGATTTTTTCTTCCCTTTTATAAGTATCTTCCAGAATTCCAATAAACAATGCGATGGCCAAGGGATTTGTTACCAACATGGCTGGAGCAATTTGTCGTACAAGATTGTAAACCATTTCAAAGGAATAAGGAAAAACAAAAAGCAGGACCATGTGTAATAATTCCAGGAAAAAACCTATAAACAGAGCCAACGGCCACATTTTTCTGCTTTTCTTAACATTATAGGATAGAAATCCAGCAATAATGCCTTGAAGAATCGTAATTATACCGCTGCCGAAAGCGGAAAAGGTGTCTAAAGAAAAGATACGATGGATACCTGTTATTAATCCTGTCAAAGTGCCGACGACAGGACCGCCGATAAGGCCGCCGACAATAACGCCTACGGCACGTGTATTAATTACGCCGGTACCTCCAGGGACTTGGATCCCCCAATAAGTGCCCAAAATTCCTATTGTTGAAAAAATGGCAATAAACGTGAATCTGTTTTTAAAGGAAGTATTATCAAATATGGCGTTTTTAAAAATATCAGTTCTGTTCAAGATAAGGATTATGACCAAGAATAATGATAATCCCAGCCAAAGCTGTAGAAGAATATTAGATTCAATTTCGAACAAACTAATTTACCTCCTGCTTATTAAATAGTCCATAATAGGTGAATTTATGCAACTTATCCCTAAAATCCAGCATCTTGTCTATAAAATCATCTTTAGGTCATCAAAGTAGATTAAAATCGTTCTAGATAAAACATGAAGAATGAAGGTGAAAGATGGCTTACAGCAGATAAGGAATCAAGAACACTAAACTGGTAAATGTAAATCAATGAAGGAGGGATATCATGGAATTAAAAGAAATCATGAATTCGCCAATGTTGTGGGTTGTATCAAGTATTATGGTTATTGTGGTTGTTTTAGAAGCGGTGGTATTTATGAGGCAGGCCTTTAAATCAGCAGAGAAGATGGGTATTCCCAGAGAAGAATGCATAACGGGAATGCGTTCAGCAATGATTACCGCAATTGGTCCGGCGTTTAGTCCGGTTATTGTTCTTATAGCACTTATGGCTGTCTTGGGCGGACCAACTGCATGGATGAGAATGAATGATATCGGCGCTGCACGTACTGAACTTGCGATGAGTGCCATTGCTACCGGTATGGTAGGCTCCAGCCTGGAAGCTGGCAAGTTGAGCTTAATGGGATTTATCTTCGCTCTCTGGGGCATGGCTCTTAATAATTCAGGTTGGATTGTCATTGGCGGCTATTCCGCTCCCCAGCTGGGAAAAGCTGTAGGTTATATGAAAGAAAAATTTGATCAGGGTTGGGTCAAACTCGTTATGGCAGCAGCAGCACTTGGCTTATTTGGAACTCTTTTAAGCAACTCGTTAATCAGCAAAGGCAACCTGGTTTACAAGAATTTGTTCGCCGGTATCGTAGCGTTTGTTGCCATGACAATTATATCACATTTCTTCAGAGGCAATCAGCGTATACAAGAATTTAGTTTAGGTTTGGCAATGTTGATTTCAATGTATGTTGCAGCAGCATTTTTCTAAAATGAAATTTTGAAAAGGGGTGATACTAATGGAAGAAAACAAGGAGCTTGCAGGTATTTCTGAATTCAGAACCAAGATCAAAAACTTAGGTGTGGTTTTTGTAACAATGGCTTTAATTGCCAATTTTATACCGGCTGTTTTTGTATCAATAAAAACTGGTATTTTCCCATCTGGTACGGATTTATTTAAGCTTTGGCTGGCAGCAGCCGCAGCATTTGGAGTTGGGTACTTTGTTCAACCAATCTCTTTCTTCCCGATGGTAAATATGGCGGGGAGTTTTATGGTCTGGATTTGTGGTAATGTTGGTGAGCTCAGGGTACCTGCGGCGGCAATGGCACAAAAAGTAACAAATTGCGAGCAAGGATCGCCTAAAGCTGAAATTATGGCGACAATAGGTATTGCGGCTTCTGTATTCGTATCTGTAACCATGATAACTGTCTTCGCTATTGCAGGTTCGCAGCTTATGCCTTTGATGCCAAAAGCTGTTTTAAAAGGATTCACCTTTATTTTGCCAGCAGTTTTAGGCGCTGTATATGCTGACTTGTGTGGTAAGAACTTCGTATTGGGAGTAATAATCCTCGTGTCTTCTGTTCTTGGTACTATCTTTTTCCCGAAAGTTGGTATTCCGGGCGGTATGGTTATGCTGGTCAACATTATTGTTGCTGTTCTTATAGCGCGTGTTTATTATTTGACAAATAAAAAAGCATAGTTGGCTTCGACTTTGCTTAAAGTAAAATCAGGAGGAATTAAATTATGGGACCATTGGAAGGTTTGAAAGTTTTGGATTTATCAAGAGTTTTGGCAGGGCCATATTGCACAATGCTTTTAGCTGATTTTGGCGCAGATGTTATTAAGATTGAACCACCTAAAGTAGGCGATGACTCACGTGCCTTCGGACCTTTTGTTGGTAAAGAAAGCGCTTATTTCATGAGCCTTAATCGTAACAAACGTTCGATGGTTCTCGACTTTAAAGAGCCGAAACACGTCGAAGTTTTCAAAGAAATGGTTGCCAAGGCTGATGTTGTGGTTGAAAACTACAGACCTGGTACAATGGAAAAATTCGGTTTATCCTATGATGTCTTAAAGGAAATTAATCCAAAACTTATTTATGCGGCATGCTCCGGATTTGGCCGGACTGGCCCTTACACAATGAAACCAGCATATGATATCATTGTGCAGGCTATGGGCGGCATTATGAGTATTACAGGCGAAGGGAAAGATTCCCCAACAAGAGTTGGTGCATCCGTGGGCGATGTCGTGGCAGGTATTTTTACGGCTTATGGTGTTATGTTGGCTCTCTATCACAGAGAAAAAACAGGAAAAGGACAACTGGTAGACGTAGGAATGCTTGACTGTCAGGTAGCTATTTTGGAAAACGCTATTGCTCGCTATGTTACATCTGGTGAGGTTCCTGTACCACTAGGAAACAGGCATCCGTCCATTACACCGTTCTCTGCTTTTACCGCGAAAGATGGTCAGGTAATCGTTGGCGCAGGCAATGACCGCTTATGGACTAAACTTTGCAATGTTCTTGAAAAACCTGAATTGCTGACAGATGAGCGTTTCAGCAATAATGGTCTGCGTACAACGAATTTTCATGAGTTACATGCAATTATGAATAGCGTTCTTGTTAATAAAACAATTGATGAATGGATTACTTTATTAGAGGAAGCTGGAATTCCTTGTGCACCTATTAATAACATCGAAAGAATTATTAATGATCCTCAGGTCAAAGCGAGAGACATGATAGTGGAAGTTGAACATCCGATTGCCGGCCATCTCAAAATGCCTGGCGTTCCAGTTAAACTCTCAGACACTCCTGGCTCAGTAAGAAAACCGGCACCGCTTTTGGGGCATGATGTTAACGAAATTCTGCACGAGTTGATGGGTTGGGACGAAGAAACTGTAAACCAAAAATTGAATTAAGTTTTGCTGAATAATTTTTTGTGGGTCTTTGCCATTCTCGCATATTTTAATTATCCGGCTGACTTAAATATATTTGCTAGCTTTCTACTAAACCATAACAACCGGCCGCCTTTTGGCGGCTGGTTGTTTTTGATATGATGCTGACTCGACGAAGAAAAAGAATAATAGTGGGTAGGAATAAGGTCATCCGTGACGAATACATATGTATTACGATATATTGGCAGAGGTAAATATGGATTTTATTATTCCTGAATATGTAAATAAAATATTGAAGGCTTTGATGCTTGCCGGCTATGATGCTTATCTTGTCGGCGGTGCCGTGCGCGATCTTTTATTGGAAAAAGAGCCGGAAGACTTTGACATTGTTACTAACGCTAAACCGCAAGAAATTGTTGCCGTGGCCAAGCAAGCAGGTTTTGGCGTTGTTGAGGAACTGGGTCAGAATTTCGGCGTTGTAATGGTAGTGGTAGATGATAATTCCGTCGAGATTGCTGCCTATCGCAGCGAAAGCTATGGCGAGGATGCGCATAGGCCTGAAAGCGTCTGGTATTGTGAAACTTTGGCTGAGGATCTTGCGCGCCGTGATTTTACCATCAATGCGATTGCATTGGATAGCGAAGGCAGGGTGATTGATTATTTCAACGGTTTGGAAGATTTGAAAAACCGCGAACTGCGGACCGTCGGAGAAGCTTCGCAAAGGTTTGCTGAAGACGCCCTCAGGATGTTTCGTGCCTGCCGTTTTATATCACAATTAGGCGTAACTTGTGATGCGGAAGTGTTTGCTGCCATTACTGAACAATTGCCAAGAGTCAGCGGGCTATCGATGGAACGTGTCCGCACGGAAATTAATAAGCTGATGAAAGGTGAATTTGTCAATCTTGGCCTGGACGCTTTGGTGAGGAGTGGCCTGGCGGCTCAATTGTGCCGTAATCGTCAGAAAGGCAAAGAAATTCAGATACCTATTTTACCTGAATTATCGGCGCTTGTCGGTGTGCCTCAAAATCCTAACTTCCATAGTTACGATGTATGGAACCATACCTTAAAAGCAGTATCGTTGGGAGAAAACAGCCTGGAGGTAAGATGGGCTTTGCTTTTGCATGATATAGGGAAAGGACAGCCATCTGTGCGCGGATTTGATGACGAAGGCAATCCGACAGACTATGGGCATGAAGAACTCAGCGCGCGTATGGCTGAAAAAATACTCAAACGTTTTCAGTTTTCGGCTAATTTCGTGAAACGGGTAGTCTGGCTGATAGCAAATCACATGCAGTTGGGTTTTCGTGTTGGTAAAGACGAGCTTGGAACCAGGCGCTGGCTGCGAAAGGCGGCCTTGTCAGGAGCTTTTCGGTGGAATAGTGACATGCAGGAGGCTTTTGCTCAGCTGTCCTCTGTCTGTCTTGCTGACCTTGCGGCCACAAATGCCCATGAACAGGAAATAATTACCATGCGCATGTACAACGAAGAACTTCTGCGTTTGGCTGCCGATATGCCTGTTCACACTAGTGACCTGCTGCTTAGCGGCAAACAGATAGCGGAAATCATTGGCGGCAAGGAAAGTTTACCGCAATTAATGCAAATTCTTCTGAAACGGGTACAGGATGGAACTGTGGAAAATTCGGAAGAAGCGTTGACAGAGGCGGTAAAAAAATGGCAGCAGAGGCATTTGCAGTATGAAACGTCTGCAATAGATGAAATGTGAGCAAGTACTATTTTTAATCAGGGTGCTTTACAAACGGTTTAACACTAATTATAAGGGGATAGAGAATGAGAACGAGAAGTATTGTATTTTTGATATTATGTTTGTTGACTATAGTGGTGGTGCCATTGCAGAAGGCAGAAGCAAAAAGCAACAAAGATATGGTTGTTCTGGGTATCGAGAGAATTGATGATTATGCCAAAATTTTTGCCGGCAAAAGGGTTGGACTTATTACCAATCAAACTGGTGTGGACCATAACCTGAAAAGTTCAGTTGACTTGCTAAGAACCAAGGTGCAGCTGCAAGCTGTTTTTGTGCCGGAACACGGCCTCTTTGGCGCAGCAACAGCCGGTGATGATGTGAAAAATGATAAATACGAGGGAATAGAAGTTCGCAGCCTTTATGGAGATACCAAAAGACCGACCAAGGATATGCTTGCCGATATAGATGTCCTGGCTTTCGATATTCAGGATGTCGGCACCCGCCATTATACTTATGTTTCTACCATGGCTTATGCTATGGAGGCCTGCGCAAAGGAAGGTAAAAAGTTCATTGTTTTTGACAGACCGAATCCTTTAGGCGGCAATTACGAGGGACCAACACTAAAAAATGGCTTCGAGTCATTCATAGGATTGTATAACGTGCCGCTTCGTCATGGCCTTACCGTAGGTGAGTACGCTCGCTTCATTAATAAGGAATATCAGATAGGCGCAGATTTGGCTGTCATACCGATGAAAAATTGGACAAGAGAGATGTTGTTTGAAAAAACAGGGCTTCCCTGGATTGCTACTTCTCCTAATATACCAACAGAAACAAGTGCGTTTTGTTACGCGGCAACAGGTATAGTCGGCGATATGAACATTTCCGTAGGGATAGGCACTACCAAGCCGTTTGAATATGTCGGCGCACCTTGGCTTGATAAGATGGATTTTGCAGCTAAGCTTAATTCCTTGCAGATGCCAGGTGTTATTTTCAGACCAATAGCTTTCATGCCTAATTATGGAATGTATGCAGGTGAACTTTGCCAAGGCGTGCAAATGCATATAACTGATAAAAGAAGCTTTCAGCCAGCGCACGTGGGCGCACAAATGGTTAGAATATTAATGAAAGATTATCCTCAAAAAGACTTGTTTCCCAAAAGAAGCTCAGATGGTTTTAAAATAGACATTGCTTTGGGCGAGAGCTCTTTACGTTATGCTGAAATACCATTGGAGGACATTTTTAACCGTTGGGATAGGGAAAACACATATTTTGCGGAAAAGGTACAGCCTTATCTTTTGTATCCGCTGAAATAGAAGGAGGACATAATGATTTTAAGTAAGAATTTTATTGAAGTGCTTTACGAGGCAGCACATATTCAACGCTGGAATGACCACATAAGGCCACAAGGGTTTACTGAACTTGACAAACAAGCCCATAAAATGGTTATTTTGTATGTATTGTCGCGCTATGAAGAACAGGATCATGGTGCTAAGCTGAATTGGCAGGTTCTGGTTGAAGGCGGTATTTTTGAATTCTTACACAGAATTATTCTGACTGATATCAAACCACCGGTTTTTCACGAACTGATGCGTGTACACGGTGACAAACTGAATAATTGGGTCTACAACGAACTGGAACGCAAGGTGCCCGATATTGATCAGGATTTCCTGGGCAGGATGAAAAATTATTTCGATACGAATATTTATCAAAAGGAGAAGAAGCTTTTAAAGGCGGCACACTACCTGGCGACCGAATGGGAGTTCCGCATAGTTTATCATCTCAATCAAGGTATTTATGACGTTGAGGCAACAAAAGTAGCTATTGCCAATGAAATAGAAGAGCATTATGATCTGGCGGGAGTACAGAAAATATCGCTGGGAGGGAAGACACGTAAATTCGTTGATCTTGTCGGCCAGCTGCGCTTTCAGAAAAGGTGGGCACAATCGCCGAGAGTGCCGGAAACATCAGTGATGGGGCATATGATTATAGTAGCTATATTAGGATATTTTTGTGCTCTGCGGTTGGATGCCTGTCCCAAACGAGCCGTTAACGATTTCCTTTGCGGCTTATTCCATGATTTGCCGGAAGTTTTGACCAGAGATATTATTTCGCCAATTAAACGGTCTGTTGAAGGTCTTGATGAATTAATAAAAGATATCGAAAAAAGACAGATTG
>JAAYVM010000083.1 GCA_012517145.1 Acholeplasmataceae bacterium | reverse complement strand
TTACCAAAAAAGAAAATTTTGACATAGTACGCAAAACCGGCCAGATTCCAGTTGAGAGCTTGGAAGAAGCTTGGAAATTGGCACAAGCCGAGTTAGCTAAGCAAGGTAAAACTGACTATACAATTAACATAATGCCGCATGCTGCTAATACAGTACCGATGATTAACAAATAAATAAAAATAAACCCGATTTTATTCGTTAAAGAATAAAATCGGGTTTTTCTTATTTTTAAAGTAGAGAATTAAAGACGATTACTTGAATTAAGAACATCGCGCATTTTATGGGTAACCATGTCCTGAATAGCTTGACGTGCAGGTTTCAAGTATTGGCGAGGATCGAAATCACCAGGGTTGTTAGCAAGATATTTGCGGATAGATGCTGTCATTGCAAGACGTAAATCCGTGTCAATATTTATTTTGCATACACCGAATTTGCCTGCTTGGAGAAGCATATCTTCAGGAACACCCTGAGCTCCTTCAATTTTGCCACCATATTCGTTGCACAAGGATACGAACTCAGGCAAAACGGTGGAAGCACCATGTAAAACCAATGGGAAATTAGGCAGAAGATTACTGATTTTTTCCAAACGTGCAAAATCAAGTTCAGGTTTACCTTTGAATTTGTAAGCGCCATGGCTGGTGCCAATAGCGATTGCCAAAGAGTCTACACCCGTACGTTCAACAAATTCAACAGCCTGGTCAGGATCAGTATAGGTTGCATCTTTGGCGGCAACTTTAACAGCATCTTCAACACCGGCCAATTTGCCAAGTTCAGCCTCGACAACAACACCTTTGTTATGCGCGTAATCAACAACGCGTCTGGTCAGCTCAATATTATCTTCGAAGGAATGTTTGGAACCATCAATCATTACTGATGTAAAGCCCCCGTCAACACAAGCCTTGCATATTTCGAAATCTTCGCCGTGATCAAGATGCAGGCAGATAGGAAGACCGGTATCCTCAACTGCAGCTTCAACCAGTTTCATAAGATAGATATGCTTAGCATATTTGCGTGCTCCTGCGGAAACCTGCAGAATCAATGGTGATTGTTCAGCCTTGGCGGCGTCCACTATTCCTTGGATAATTTCCATATTATTGACATTGAATGCGCCAACGGCATACTTGCCTTCATAAGCTTTTTTGAACATTTCTGTAGATGTTACTAATGGCATAAAATGACCTCCCCAAGTATTTTGTTTATCCTAATTATAGCACACCAATACTGTAAAAAAGTATGCTATTTTTGTCTGTATGTACTAATAATTTTTAAAAGGTCAGCTGGCAAAGGTGAGGACACCTTAATCATTTTACCGGTTACCGGGTGTTGAAACTCTAAACGCCAGCAATGCAAACCATGTCTTGCCTGTGGACCAGGTGCTCCGTACAGGTTGTCGCCAATTAGCGGACAGCCTATATAGGCGGAATGTACTCTGATCTGGTGCGTCCTGCCTGTGAAAAGAATAAACTGTGTGAGACTGAGTTCAGGCGAATATTGTACCAGTAATTTGTAGTCAGTTCGTGCAAATTTGCCGTTCTGATCATCAACCATTCTTTCGATGATACTGTCAGGTTTGCGGGCAATCGGAGCCTCAATGGTTCCATGCTTTGCCGGCAGGGTACCTTTTATGAGGGCCAGATATTCTTTGTGAATAGCGCCGGAAGAAAGCTGGTGCTGTATGAAAGGTTTTTTGGCAAAGATGACCAGACCAGAAGTATTGCGGTCCAGACGGAAAATAGGATGAATACCGGCTGCAATATTATTTTTAGCATAATAACCGGCAAGATAGTTAGACAAGGTATGTGATGCAGATTTTACTGTTGGATGAACTAGCATATCT
>JAAYVM010000082.1 GCA_012517145.1 Acholeplasmataceae bacterium | reverse complement strand
TTGCCTTACGACGGGCGGTAACGCTTTCTCCGCCGATGCCCCAGTTGTCTGTCTCGACTTCTTCGATGATGACGACTGTAGTGGCAGGATTTTTGCCGAGCACATCGACGAGTAGCTGGGTAGCTCCCTTAATGAGTGCGGCTTTCTTTTCAGGGGTGACATCGCCTTCTTTGGTTATTTTGATGTTGACAAAGGGCATAGCTAAACACCTCACCATATCATATTTTCTTCATTATATCTGGCAGTGCGTAATACTACAAGGAAAAACCTATTTGAATTTAAAATGTCGGAGTATACAAGATTTGACAAGGGGTGAAGGGCTCCTCGCACTGCTCACACGCAACAATTCGCCTGCAAGCAGTCGGTTGCTGATGTGCAGCAATCCCATCGCGTCTTTACCCCTTGCCAAATGTAACAAACTTTACTTTTTTATAATACATTACCTGTAAATAATAGTATTTTTCATTATTAACTTTTTTCTTGCAATCCGAAAATTAGTATGGTATCATTTACCTGCGTTGGTTAGTAAGTACCGGCGGGAGGTAGCTTCGGCGCTTCACCGCAACACGGAAAACTGATCAGCAAAAGAAAAATATGTCAATATCGCTTGGATCTTTAAGACCGGGACGTAGACACAATAACATTTTGTTTAACTACGCACTCCGGCTGGGGTGCGTTTTTTTGTGTCCGGCGATGAGGGAGGTGCTTGATGAAGATAGGTATTATCGGCGCAGGCAAAGTCGGAGGAGCCTTATGCAAAAGCCTGCAGCAAGCTGGTGTAGATGTTGTTGGCCTGACAGCAGGTACAGAGGCTAATACGCTGGCGGCGGCAGACAATTTCCACGTAAAGGGTTTTGCAGCTAATGAAGAGCTGGCAGCTATTTGTGACGTGCTGTTTCTGACTGTACCTGACAGATTGGTAGGGGAGATTGCCGGTGAACTGGCGGAGGTTTTCCGCAATAAAGGCGAAGCGCAGTCACTGCAAGGCAAAACATTTTTCCATTGCAGCGGATCTTTGGGTTTGGATGAACTGCAGCCGCTGGCAGGATTAGGTGCGGAGATCGGCAGCCTGCATCCTTTGCAGAGCTTTGCTTCCGCAGATGTTTCTTTTCAGGGTATTTATATGGCAGTAGATGGTATGCCCAACGCACAGCAGATAGGGCAGGCAATTGCGGAATTGCTCGGAGCACAGGTCTTCCTTGTGCCGGCCGCAGAACGCAAGGCTTACCATGCGGCAGCCTGTTTTGCTTCCAACTATGTGGTAGCAGCGATGGCGGTAGCGCAGGAACTGATGAGCAAATGGACACCGACACCGGAAGCCGGCTTGTCAGCGCTATTGGCACTCTTTGACGGCACAGCCCGCAACCTGCATCAGAGCAAATTAGCGCGTGAAGCTTTGACTGGGCCCATTGCCCGCGGTGACATCAATACGGTCAAGGCACATCTGGCGGTCTTACCCCCGAAAATCGCAGAAGTTTACAAAGCGCTTGGCAGAGAGACAATTTGTCTGGCTGAAGCCAACGGTACCATTGATGCCGGACAGGCTGAGGCGCTTGCAAGTGCCCTGCAATAGAACGTTTAAGCAAAAAATAGTATTGGGAGGTTCATAGCAAATGGAGAGAAAACCGATTACGACCAGCACGATCAGGCAAATGAAAGAGGAAGGCAAACCAATCACCATGATTACGGCTTATGATTACGCCATGGCGCGTAACGTGGATGAGGCAGGCATCGATATGATCCTGGTCGGAGACTCTGTTGGTAACGTAATGCTTGGTTACAGTTCAACTATTCCCGTAACGATGGATGCGATGATTCATCATACGCAGGCTGTCGTCCGTGGCACTAAATACGCCCTTGTCGTCGGCGATATGCCGTTCATGAGCTATCAGGCCAGCGAAGCGGAAGGCCTGCTGAATGCTGGACGTTTCCTGAAGGAAGGCGGCTGCACGGCTATTAAACTCGAAGGCGGCAGCGAAGTTTGCCCGCTGGTCAAAAAAATGGTTACGGCCGGTATTCCGGTCATGGGCCATATCGGTCTTACGCCGCAGTCTGTCAATCAATTTGGCGGCTTCAAGGTTCAGGGCAAGGATGTGGCAGCTGCACAGAAACTTGTGGATGATGCCAAAGCCCTCGAAGCAGCAGGTGCTTTCAGTATCGTCCTGGAATGCGTGCCGGCAGCACTGGCGGCCAAAGTCAGCGAAATGATTTCCATCCCGACCATCGGCATCGGTGCCGGCAACGGTTGTGGCGGCCAGGTACTGGTCTGCAACGACCTCTTGGGCTTCAGCAATGGTTTCACACCGAAATTTGCAAAGAAATACCGCAACCTGCACAAGGAAATCGTCGGTGCCGTTTCCGAATACATTAACGACGTCCGTGACCGCAGTTTCCCAGCTCCTGAACATACTTTCAAAATAGATGATGAAGTACTGGAAAAACTATACTAACAAGTTAGAGGGGAAAATCCATGATTCTATGTAAAACAGTAGAAGAACTCAGAAATGAAATTGCCATCGCCAAAACTGCAGGAAAAACGATAGGCCTCGTACCGACGATGGGTGCGCTGCACGAAGGACATGCTTCCTTAGTGAAAGCAGCCAATCAGGAAAACGACGTTGTCGTTGTCAGCGTTTTTGTTAATCCGACGCAGTTCGGACCGAATGAAGACCTCGACAGCTATCCGCGTACCCTTGATGCCGACTGCAAATTGGCAGAAGCGCAGGGTGCCGATATCGTCTTTGCTCCGTCGCCGAAAGAGATGTACCCCAGCGAAGACATGACCTGGGTCGAAGTCACCGGTGACGTGACTAAAGTGCTGTGCGGCAGGTCAAGACCGATTCATTTCCGCGGCGTTACTACTGTAGTCAGCAAGCTATTTAATCTGGCCCAGCCGGACAGAGCCTATTTTGGACAGAAAGATGCCCAGCAGGTGCAGGTTTTGAAACGTATGGTCAAAGATTTGTTCTTCAATCTGCAGATGAGAATCATGCCGATAGTGCGCGAAGCTGACGGGCTTGCCAAGAGCTCCCGCAACACTTATTTGTCTGCCGAGGAACGCCAGGCAGGGCTGATCCTTTCTAAGAGCCTGAAACATGCGCAGGAACTCTTTGCTGCCGGTGAGCACGATCCTCAGAAGCTGGTGGCGGCAACAACCGCGATGATCAAGGCAGAACCGATGGCTGACATCGACTATGTAGAAATTTATCAAATGCCTGATTTGAATGAATGCCCAAACCCTATGCAGGGTGAAAATCTTCTGGCCCTGGCGGTCAGATTCGGTAAAACAAGACTAATAGACAATACTATTTTGGAGGTAAAATAATGCTTTACAACATGTTCCACGGTAAAATCCACAGAGCCACCGTTACAGAGGCTAATCTTGAATATATGGGTTCGGTTACGATCGACTCGACCCTGATGAAACTCGCAGGTATCCTGCCGGGTGAACGCGTACAAATAGTTGATAATAATAACGGCGCCCGCCTGGAAACCTACGTCATCGAAGGTGAGCCGGATTCCGGTGTTATCTGCCTGAACGGTGCTGCAGCGCGCAAAGTTACTGTCGGCGACAAAGTAATCATTATTGCTTATGCGATGATGACGCCGGAAGAAGCACAAGCCTGCGTGCCCAAAGTGGTCATGGTGGATGATAATAACCGTCCGCTTAAGGTCCGCGGGACAGAGCTTGCCGGCGAAATAGGCTAAGTTCAGTAAATGACAAGACAACTCTCTGCACTTGACGGCAGGGGGTTGTTTTTTTATTGTTCACGTATTTTTTGCTTGTGTAAACTCAAAATTCGAAGTATTATGTAAGTATCAATTCTATTAACTAATAATTATATTTTAGCTTCAAGAAAGCAGAGGTAAACAATTATATGGAAGAACGCAAAGGCCCGAAAAAGCCTTTAATCTATTATTATCTGATAGCAATTCTGATGATCTATCTCTTTAACGCGGTGATAACGCCGATGTACTTCAGCCCTAAAGTGCAGGAAATTTCTTATGGCAATTTCTTGCAGAAGGTTGATGAAGGACAAGTATCCAAGGTTGAAATAACTTCGAACAAAATTGCAGTAGTCGCCAAAGACGATGCAGATAAAACTATTTATGTAACCGGCCGTGTCGAAGATCCGGATCTGGTCAACCGCCTGGTGAAGAGCAAGGTGGAATTTTCACAGGTCATTCCTAAAGAGAGTTCACCGCTTGCCAACTTCTTTACCAACTGGGTTTTCCCAATCATTATCTTTTTCATCCTGGGGCAGCTCTTCATGCGTTTCATGGGGAACAGGATGGGCGGCAATGCCATGAGCTTCGGCAAAAGTAACGCCAAGGTCTACGTAGAAGCACAGACAGGCAAAAGCTTCGCCGATGTTGCCGGCCAGGACGAGGCCAAAGAGGCCTTGATGGAATTGGTTGATTTTCTCCACAACCCTGATAAATACAAAAAAATCGGTGCGAATATGCCGAAAGGAGCCTTGCTTGTAGGGCCTCCGGGCACAGGTAAGACGCTGCTCGCCAAAGCAGTAGCCGGCGAGGCGAAAGTTCCTTTCTTCTCAATCTCCGGTTCTGAGTTCATCGAGATGTTCGTCGGTATGGGTGCAGCCCGGGTGCGTGATCTTTTCAAGCAGGCACAGGAAAAAGCACCTTGTATCGTCTTTATCGATGAGATTGATGCTATCGGCCAGAAACGTAACAGCGGCCAGTTCGGCGGCAACGACGAAAGAGAGCAGACATTGAATCAATTGCTTTCCGAAATGGATGGTTTCGACAGCAGCAAAGGTGTTGTTATCCTCGCTGCGACCAACAGACCGGAAACACTCGATAAAGCACTCCTGCGTCCGGGTCGTTTCGACAGGCGCATACCGGTAGAACTGCCGGACCTCAAGGGACGCGAAGCTATTCTGCGTGTGCATGCCGCTAATATCAAGCTGGGCGAAGGCATCGACTTTAATGCCATTGCAAGAGCGACCAGCGGTGCTTCGGGCGCTGAGCTGGCTAACATCATCAACGAAGCTGCCCTGCGTGCAGTCAAAATGGGACGCGAGTATGTCATTCAGAGTGACATAGAAGAATCGGTGGAAGTCGTTATTGCCGGTTATCAGCGTAAAGGCGCAGTAATTTCACCAAAAGAAAAGAAAGTCATCGCTTACCATGAAATCGGTCACGCTCTCGTTGCTGCCAAGCAGTCAGAGTCGGCCCCGGTACATAAGATAACGATCATTCCTCGTACCTCTGGTGCTCTCGGCTACACTATGCAGGTGGCTGAAGAAGAAACCGTGCTGATGACGAAGGAAGAAGCTTTTAATAAGATAGCAACCATCACAGGCGGCCGTGCGGCAGAAGAAACAATCTTTGGCACGATCACCAGCGGTGCCGCGAATGATATTGAGCAGGCTACACGTATGGCAAGAGCAATGGTTACCCGCCTTGGCATGAGCAAGGAATTCGATATGATGGGACTGGAAACTCTCAATAATCCTTATCTGGGGGCTGACACTTCCCTGTCGTGTTCAGCAGAAACTTCAGCTAAAATTGACGGCGAGGTTCTCTCCATCATCAAAGCAGCACACGATAAAGCGCTGCGTATTCTGGAAGAAAATAAAGAAAAATTGCACGAGCTGGCAGCCTTCCTGCTGGAGAAAGAAACCATTACCGGTGTTGAATTCATGGAAATACTGACCGGCAAGCCGGCAGAAGAGAAAGAAGAAGCAACTGCTGCTGCTCCGGCTGTAACTGAAGCAGAACCTACTATTTAGCAGGTGGTGACGTCTGATGAGATTATGGCACAAAGCCCTGCTTCCTTATTTGCCGCTGCTGCAGCTAAGAGGCCAGTACCGGGAAGTATTCCTGGTGGCCAGTGAAATCAGGAAAAAGGGCACGCCGAACCACATACTGGTCAATAAGGTGCAGGAATATCCATTGACACATCTGGCAGCTTATTTGCAGGCAGTTACCGCTGAAATGGAAAAGCGCCAACTAAAGTATGATAAAACTAAAGTCGCTGACCTTTATAGTTTCCTCGGTGAACCGCAAGCTGTAACCTACGAAGATATTTTCAAGGACTGGCATAATGACAGGTATCTCAGGCAGTGTCTGTACAATCTGCAGGAAAAAGCCGATTGCGGCAGACCCGATGCCACGGAGTGGGCAAGAATAGAAGAAAATTTTAAAGAATACTTTTGAGCAGGGGCCGCATTTTTGCGGCTCCTGCTTTTTGCATGAAGCGAGAACCAGCCTTTAAGGTTGTCATCCTGAGCGCAAGTCGAAGGATCTGGGGGTTGTAATAGCATAAGATTCCTCCACTACGGTCGGAATGACAATGCTAAGTGGGCATTTTTATAAAGCGGGACGCAGTATGTCCGGCTGGGAAAATTTTGTTGCAGATTTGAAAGGATTATTGCCGGCTTTGTAGAATACACGAATTATAGTTTAATTTTTATATCTTACTCAGCTTTGATTAGTCATACTAACTGCATTCAATAATTAAGATTTGAAAGTGAGTTGAAGCCTATATCAAGATACGAGAACAGTACTTATTACTTGGCCGCTAGCGGCAGCCTTAGGCGAGGATGCCGGGGACCCAAGCTAATAAGTATTTTTTTATGCTCATTTGAAGGAAAAAGTCAAAGGAGGGAGCCCGAAGCAGGAACGGGCGCATATGCATGGTTTATAACTATTATCCCGGTTGTACTTTGAGCACAAAGGCCAAACAACTCGACCTTTATGCGAAAAAAGCGGCGGAAGCTTTAGGCTTTGAACTCGCCGAACTCAAGGAATGGCAGTGCTGCGGTGCGGTTTATCCGTTGGTGCAGGACGAAATCGGTACACGGCTGTCATCGGTGCGCAGTCTGGCAGCAGCGGCGGCAATTGACGGCAAGCTGGTCACTTTGTGCTCAGCCTGTCATCACGTATTGAAAAGGGTAAACAGCGACATGGCGGAAAACAAGGAAATCAATGCCAAGGTCAACGCCTACCTGGAGCTGGACAAGCCTTATCAGGGTGAAACACAGGTGCTGCATTATTTGGAGGTATTGCGTGACGAAATTGGTTTTGAGGAATTGGCGAAAAAAGTTGTGAAGCCGCTGACAGGGCGCAAGATCGGTGCCTATTATGGCTGTCTCTTATTGAGGCCTGCCGGTGTTATGCAGTTCGATGATCCGGAGAATCCGTCCATCCTGGAGGACTTCATCAAAGCACTGGGCGCGGAACCGGTCGTTTACGATTACCGCAACGAATGCTGCGGCGGTTATATCGCTTTAAAAGACAAGAGCTCAGCGCAAAACATGGTCAGCAAGATTCTGACCTCTGCCGCTAACAAGGGCGTGGAAGCGTTGATTACGGCCTGTCCTTTGTGCAGCTATAATCTGCAGGTCAATGCAGCGGCTGCGCAGCCGCTGCCGATTTTTTACTTTACCGAACTTCTTGCTGAAGCCCTCGGCGTAAAGGAAGAGGTGTGAATATGCATTTGACGGAGAAAGAAGAAGCAGCAGAAATTTTGCGTATCAGCGGCGTTAAGGCAGACAACTGCATGCAGTGCGGCAAATGTTCGGCCGCTTGTCCGGCAGGCGCCAAAATGGATATTTTGCCACACCGTTTTGTCTGGGAACTGATGAATGGCAGAGTGAATAACCTCGCCGCAAGCAATACGCTTTGGCAATGCCTGTCGTGTTTCACCTGTTCCGCCCGCTGTCCGCGTGGCGTTGATCCGGCAAAGCTGATTGAGGCTGTGCGTCTGAGCGTTATCCGCAAACAGGGTGAAAACAGGCTGAATGTCGATGAACTGCCTGCAGAAATAGATGAAATGATGCCGCAGCAGGCGCTTGTAAGCGCACTGCGAAAATATAACAAGTAAGGAATCCATGAAAGGTTCTGGGAGGGATAAGATTGCAGAAGATAGGTGTTTTTGTCTGTTGGTGCGGCAGCAACATTGCCGCGACGGTGGACGTTGCACGTGTTGCTGAAAGCGTGAAGAGCATTCCCGGCGTCGCTTTTGCGGCTGATTACCGTTATATGTGCTCCGAAGGCGGTCAGGAACTGATGCAGAAGGCCATCAAGGATTACGGTTTGAGCCGCGTGGTCGTCTGTTCCTGTTCGCCGCGCATGCATGAAGCGACTTTCAGGAAGGCTGCCCAGGCAGCGGGATTAAATCCATATCTGGTGGAAATTGCCAATATCCGTGAACATTGTTCCTGGGTACACAAAGACAAGGAAGTTGCGACAGCTAAGGCTATTGCCCTGGCGAAAGCCGCGATTGCGAAAGTTAAACTCAATACACCGCTGGTATCCGGTGAGAGCGCAGTAGTGAAAAGAGCACTCGTCATTGGCGGCGGCATTGCCGGTCTGCAGACTGCTCTTGATATAGCAGAAGCCGGCTACAAAGTAGATATCGTAGAAAAAACACCGAGTATCGGCGGTAAAATGTCACAGCTCGATAAGACATTTCCGACGCTCGATTGCTCGGCCTGTATCTTGACACCGAAAATGGTGGAAGCGGCCACGCACGAAAATATTACCATCTATACATACAGTGAAATCGAAAAAGTCAGCGGTTATGTCGGTCAATTCGAAGCAGTCATCCGCAAGAAAGCACGCAGTGTCTCGGTGGACCGCTGCAGCGGCTGCGGTATCTGCAGTGAGAAATGCCCGTCCAAAAAAGCCAAGAGTGAGTTTGACCAAGGTTTGAGGAACCGCAGCGCGATTTATATTCCTTTTGCCCAGGCGATTCCGAATGTGCCCGTTATTGACCGTGAAAATTGTTTGAAATTCCAGACCGGCAAATGCGGTATTTGCGCAAAAGTCTGCCCCGCAGGCGCTATTGAATATGAGCAGGAAGATGAACTGGTCACCCAGAAATACGGCGCCATCGTGCTGGCGACAGGTTTTGAACCGATAGATATGGCGAAGTTCGGGGAATTCAATTATGAATATTGCCCGGACGTCATTACTTCGCTGGAGTTTGAGCGTCTGACCAATGCCGCCGGACCGACCCAAGGTCATCTCGTCAGACTTTCTGACGGCAAAAAGCCGAAATCCATCGTCTTCGTTTCCTGTGTCGGTTCCCGTGACACCACGGAGCGCGGCAAAACCTACTGCTCGAAGATTTGCTGCATGTATAACGCCAAGCATGCGATGCTGGTGAAGGAGAAATATCCGGACATCGACGTACAGGTCTTCTATATTGATGTGCGTACGCCCGGCAAGAGCTTTGATGAATTCTACCGCCGTGCCGTCGAGGAATACGGCGTGCAGTATACCAAGGGCATGGTGGGCAAGATCACCGAAGAAGGTGACCATCTGCTGGTGCATGCTTCTGACGTGGCAAGCGGCGCACAACTCAGCGTGCCTGCTGACATGGTGGTTCTCGCGACTGCGATCAAGCCGGCGGCGGATGCCAGGAAACTGGCGACTATGCTGACTGCCAGCATTGATACCAACGACTTCTTCACAGAGGCACATCCGAAATTGCGGCCGGTCGAAAGTCCGACGGCAGGCATTTTCCTGTCCGGCGTCTGCCAGGGTCCGAAGGATATACCGGAAACCGTTGCCCAGGCAGGAGCGGCGGCGGTCAAGGTTTTGGGCCTCTTATCCAAAGACAAATTGCTGACCAATCCATGCGTGGCGACCTGCAACGAACAGACCTGCAGCGGTTGCCTTGCCTGTGAAAAAGTCTGCCCTTACGGCGCAATCAGCGCGGAATACAAGCTGGTCAATGTCAAAGGACTGAAGGAAAGACGGCTGATAGCCCAGGTCAACGAAGCGCTCTGCCAAGGCTGCGGCGCTTGTACGGTGGCTTGCCCCTCCGGCGCGATGGACCTTAAAGGGTTCAGCAACAAACAAATTATGGCGGAGGTGGACGCAATATGCTAGCAGCCCAAAGTACGCCTGACAAAGAATTCGAGCAGTTGATCGTGGCTTTCTGCTGCAACTGGTGCAGTTATGCCGGTGCGGATTTAGCCGGTACCGCCAGAAGAAGTTATCCGGCCAATATAAAAATCATCAGGGTGCCCTGTTCCTGCAGGGTCAACCCGACTTTTATCCTCAGAGCTTTCCTCAGGGGAGCCGACGGCGTTATTATTGCTGGCTGTCATCCCGGCGACTGCCATTATACGAGCGGCAATTACTTTGCGCGTCGCCGCATGACGCTCCTGATGAGCATGCTGAGTTTCCTTGGCGTTGACAAGGCGCGGCTGCGGGTCGAATGGGTCTCGGCCGCCGAAGGCAACAAATTTGCCGAAGTCATGACCAGCTTTGCAGAGACAATCAAAGCTCTGGGAGAAAACGTAAAGTTGAGGGATCTGAGATGCAAAAAATAGAGCAGCTGATCAAGGAAAAAGCAAGAGATCTACTCGCAGCAGGGCAGGTTACCAGCGTTATCGCCTGGCAGAAGGGTGAGATGTTTTACGATAATGCGCCGGGCTATTTCGATAACACGGAAGAACTGGACGCACTTGTCTACAATGCTTTCTGCGCCGCTAATCTCAGCAAATACCTGATAGCCAATACGAAAAAAGATGAAAAAACCGCGGTCTTCCTGAAACCCTGCGATACCTACAGCCTGAACCAGCTCATCAAGGACAGGCGTGTCCAACGTGAGCAGGTGCTGGTCATCGGCATTCCCTGCGCAGGTATGGTGGACATCAACAAAGTCAAGGCACAGGGGCTGAAAGGTATCATCGGCATTACGGAAGACGGTGATAATCTTACCGTGGAAACAGCTTACGGCACTAAACAAGTCGCGCGGGCAGAAGTGCTGCTCAATAAATGCTTGGCCTGCAAAGGCAGCGCCTATGCGGTCAGTGACGAGACCATCGGCGAACCAATGGCAGTAAAGCATGCTCCCTATGATCGATTTGCCGTTGTGAAGGAATTAGAGAGTCTTTCCCCGCAGGAACGCTTTGCTTTCTGGCAGGAAGAACTGTCCAAATGCATCAGGTGCAACGCCTGCCGCGATATCTGTCCGGCCTGCAGCTGCGAACAGTGCCTTTTCGATAATCCTGAGTCGCCTCTGGCGGGCAAAGCCAATAACAATAGTGCGGAAGAGCAGCTCTTCCATATCATTCGCGCTTACCATGTGGCAGGACGCTGTACGGATTGCGGCGAGTGCAGCCGCGTCTGTCCGCAGGGCATACGCCTTGACCTTTTGAACAGGAAGTTCATCAAGGACATCAACGAATTTTACGGCGATTATCAGGCCGGTGCAGATGCTGATACGAACGCACCGCTTTTGTCCTTCGACGTTGACGACGTCGAACCCGGCGCCGCGACGAAAGGGAGGGAGTAAAATGCTGAAAATAGCAAAGAAGCGTTGGCCCGAACTTTTTGGCAGACTGGCGGCAATCGGCAAATTATATGCACCGGTGCGCTAAGACGATAAGACGGATTTTGCCTTGTGGCAGGAAGGCACTGCAGTCGACTTAAAAACGACGATTACTGCCAAGTCACTGAAAAATATCTTTTTCCCGCAAATAGAAAACCTCTTGGCTTTCGAACGTCAAGGACAAAAACTCAGCTTAGAGCAGAAACAGCTGCCGGCAGAGAAAACGATTGCTTTCGGTGTCAGGGCGTGCGACATTGCCAGCTTCAACCTGCTGGACAAAGTATTCCTGAAGCAACCGGTCGATCATTTTTATCAGGCGAGACGGGAGAACTGCACGCTGATCGGTCTGGCCTGCAGTGAACCTGAGGAAACCTGCTTCTGCCGCACCTTCGGTATTGAGCCGGCGTCACCAACGGCGGATGCTGCTGCCTGGTTGGTAGGCGACGACCTTTTCTGGCAGCCGAAGACCACGAAAGGCGAGGAACTGACAGCTGCAATCAAGGATTTATTTACGGAAGCAGAAGGCGGCGACAAAATAGTCGCCGAACAACAAGCGCAAGTGCAGGCTCTGCTAGACAAGATGCCTTTAGCCGGCTTTGCCTTGTCGGATGAAGAATGCAGTAAGCAGGCAGAGATTTTTGAATCGGAAGTTTGGGAAGAGCTCAGCAAGACCTGTCTTGGCTGCGGCACTTGTACCTATGTCTGCCCGACTTGCCACTGCTATGACATCAGGGACTACGAAGTGAATGACAAAGTAGAACGTTACCGCTGCTGGGATTCCTGCATGTTCAGCGATTTCACCAATATGGCTGGCGGCAACCCCAGAACGACGCGTCTGGCACGCTTCAGACAAAGATATATGCATAAGCTTGTTTATTTCCCGGCCAATAACGAAGGCGCTTATGCCTGTGTAGGCTGCGGACGCCGCCTGCAGAAATGCCCGGTCAGCCTCAATATAGTGAAAGTAGCCAAAGCATTGGGGGTGACGAAAAATGTGTGATTGCCACAGCAAAGACACTTTGATCCCGCAGATTGCCGTAATAACCGCCATCAGGCAGGACACAGGCGACGTCAAGACTTTCCGCGTGGAGAAACCGGAAGGCGGACGCTGCTTCGATTACCTGCCCGGTCAGTGCGCGATTATTTCCATACCAGGCTGCGGTGAAGCAATTTTTTCCATTACTTCTTCGCCGACCAATAAAGATTATATGGAATTCAGCATCAAACGGTGCGGCCAGTTGACAGATTATCTCCACGAAGTCGAACCCGGTCAGGAGATAGCTATCAGAGGACCATACGGCAACAACTTCCCCGTCGAGACTGCTCTCAAACAGCAGAACCTGCTCTTTATTGCCGGCGGCATTGGTCTTGCTCCATTACACTCCGTGATAGACTATGCGCTTGCCAACAGGAGCAATTACGGCAAGATAGACGTGGTTTACGGCGCACGCAGCAAGGGAGACTTCGTTGATTACGAAGAGCTGACGACTGCCTGGCCCGCGTCAGTCGATACGCATGTACATCTGACAATTGATCGCGCAGAGGAAGGCTGGTCAGGCAATGTCGGCTTCGTGCCTCAATACCTGAAGGATCTGGGCTTCAGCACGGACAAGACGGTTCTCGTCTGCGGGCCGCCGATCATGATCAAACTGACGCTCGCGGCTCTGCAAGAGATGGGCTTTAGCAAAGAGCAGGTTTACACCACGCTCGAGATGAAGATGAAGTGCGGCATCGGCAAATGCGGACGCTGCAACATCGGCAGCAAATATGTCTGCAAGGATGGACCGGTTTTCCGGTGTGACGAGCTCGACGAATTGCCGGATGAGTATTGAGACTGAAGGAGGCTGAAAAAATGCAAGAAGAAATGGTAGAGGTCTTTCTCTTGGGCAAGAAATATACCGTGCCGTCAGAATTGACCATCATGGACGCTATGGAATACGCCGGCTACAAACTGGTGCGCGGCTGCGGCTGCCGCAGTGGTTTCTGCGGCGGTTGTGCCGTTGTTTATAGAATGAAGGGCAGTCACGAACTGAAGGTGTGTTTGTCCTGCCAGACGAAGATCGAAGCCGGCATGTGCGTAGGCAAGATCGAGTCTTATCCAATCAACAAAAAGACTTTCGATATCGAAGAAATCAAACCGACCGAGAATATCATGGGCCAGCTTTATCCAGAGATTTACAGCTGCATCGGCTGCAACGCCTGCACTAAAGGCTGCCCGCAGGGACTCAACGTCATGCAGTATATTGCCTATGCCCAGCGCGGCGATTACGAAAAATGCGCCCACGCTTCCTTTGACTGCGTAGGCTGCAATATCTGCGCTTCCAGATGTCCGGCGCAAATCAGTCATTCAGCAGTAGGGCTTCTGGCACGCCGCTTGACCGGCAAGTATCTCGCGCCGCAGAGCGAACACCTCAATAAACGCGTCAGTGAAATAGAAAAAGGCGACTGCGAAAAAATGCTGGAGCAGTTGATGCAGAAACCGCTGGCAGAAATGAAGGAACTCTACAACAACCGCGAGATCGAAAAGTGAGGGAGGGCGAACAATGCTGACAGCAGAAATGTTAAAATCCATGGCGAATGTTGAAAAGACAAGAAGCGCCAGAATGAACGTGACTCCCGCACGGATGAGCGCGGAAGAAAAAGATACCCTTTTGCAGGAGTACCATCCGGATTACCGCCAAAGCGGTTTTACCGTTCTTTCCGTTGGGCCGAACAAAGGCAGCAAGGTACCGACAGAACTAGCCGAACTATTGCAGGCCAACAGCCGTATCAAGAGCGATGAAATAGACCTGGACCGCATCGACTATGATGTGGACGTCCTGATCATCGGCGGCGGCGGCGCAGGAACTTCGGCAGCAATTGAAGCCGATAAAGCCGGCGCGAAAGTACTCTTAGTGACGAAGCTGAAAATGGGCGAGGCCAATACGATGATGGCAGAAGGCGGTATTCAGGCAGCCGATAAGGAAAATGATTCCCCAGCCATTCATTATCTCGATGCTTTGGGCGGCGGCCATTATTCCAATAAGCCGGAGCTGTTGAAACGTCTTGTGCACGACGGACCACTGGCCATCAAATGGCTGAACGACCTCGGCGTGATGTTCGATAAAGATGAAAAAGGCGTCATGGTCACGACTCACGGCGGCGGCACTTCACGTAAACGCATGCATGCGGCAGCCGATTATACCGGGGCCGAAATTATGCGCGTATTGCGTGACGAAGCAGTGAACCGCGGTATTACCACAATCGACTATGCACCGGCCATAGAACTGATTCTCGACGAAAATGGCAAGGCCGCAGGTGCCGTCCTGATGAATTACGACACCGGCGAATATCTGGTTGCCAAAGGAAAAACAGTAATTATCGCTACCGGTGGCGCTGGGCGTCTGCACTATCAAGGATTCCCGACCTCCAACCACTACGGCGCGACTGCCGACGGACTTGTCCTTGGCTACCGCGTAGGCGCTGAGCTTATCTATGCCGATGCTATCCAATACCACCCGACAGGCGTTGCCTATCCGGCGCAGATTTTCGGCGCACTGGTAACGGAAAAAGTCCGTTCCCTCGGTGCCATGCTGATTAACTCCGAAGGCGAAGCCTTCATGCATCCCTTGGAGACGCGCGACGTCGCAGCGGCATCTATTATCCGTGAATGCACGACAAGAGGCAAAGGCGTGCCGGCTCTCGACGGCAGTGCCGTCTGGCTCGATACCCCGATGATTGAGATGATTCACGGCGCAGGTACGATTGAGAAGAGACTCCCGGGTATGCTGCGCATGTATGGGAAGTTCGGCATTGACCTGCGCAAAGAACCAATCCTTGTCTACCCGACACTGCACTACCAGAACGGCGGCATCCTGATCAACGAACAGGCTGGTACGAAGATAGAAAACCTGTTTGTCGCAGGTGAAGCAGTCGGCGGCATCCACGGCACTAACCGCCTGATGGGCAACTCACTGCTGGACATCATCGTCTTCGGCAGGATTGCCGGTAAGAGCGCTGCGCAAAAGAGCAAGGAAACACAACTCGGTAAGCTGACACTCAGCCATATCGACAAATTCCAGGCAGAGCTTGCCGCAGCAGGCATCCATACCGACAAAGTGTCACCACTATTACTGCCAACCTATACGCACGGCAGAAAAGTTAGATAAAAAGCAGGGAAAGCAGGTTTGGGAGCGAATAGAAAGCTTGTAACTACATAAAACCAACCAAAAGGAGTTCTTGCTTTATGGCAAAGAAAAAAGCAACATCGATTCGCAGTTCCGCCGCTGAATATCTGACTTTTGTCGCTGCAACAGGCGAAAACCAAGATAATATAGAAATGCGCTATGAAGACGAGAATATCTGGCTGACGCAAAAGATGCTGGCAACTTTGTATGACGTAGAAGTCCCAACTATTAACTATCACATTAAAAAAATATTTAGAGATAGTGAACTTCAGCCAGAAGCAACTATTAGAAAATTTCTAATAGTTCAAAGCGAAGGCACCAGAGAAGTTTCTCGTGCAGTTGAGCATTACAACCTGCAGATGATTATTGCCGTCGGGTTTAAAGTTAATTCTGAGCGAGCGGTACAGTTTCGCAAATGGGTTAATCAAATCGCGAAGGAGTACACGATCAAAGGATGGGTAATGGATGACGAACGTCTGAAGAGAGGGACATATCTCACTGATAAATATTTTGAAGAACAGTTGGCGAGGATTCGGGAAATTCGTGCCAGCGAACGCAAATTTTATCAGAAGGTTACCGACCTGTATGCGACAGCCGTCGATTACGATAAAACTGCCAAGATGACTAAACGTTTTTATGCAACGGTGCAGAACAAGATGCATTTCGCTGTTCATGGTCATACTGCAGCCGAATTGATTATGGATAGAGCAAACAGCGAAAAAGAACATATGGGATTAACTACCTGGCAGGATGCACCGGATGGTAAAATAAAAATAACCGATGTTACTGTTGCGAAAAACTATTTAACAGAATTTGAAATGGAACAATTGAATCGTATGGTAAGTTCCTATCTTGATTTTGCGGAAAGTATGACTAAGCGCAGAATACCTCTGACCATGCAGGACTGGGAAGTACGTCTCAATTCTTTTATTGAAATGTTTGAATACGGTTTATTAAAGGACGCAGGTAAAGTATCTGCTGCCATTGCCAAAATACATGCTGAAACGGAATTTGAAAAATACCGCATTACTCAAGACCAGTTCTTTTTATCTGATTTCGATAAATACTTATTGGAATTGGAAGAGAAAAGCAAGAAGTGAAGGTCAAAAATAAAAGAAGCTTGCACGAATTTGTGCAAGCTTTTTTTTGCTCATAGGCATCAGGTTCCCAGAAAATTAGTTATCTCAGTATCAACCTCTTTGGAAGGACCGTCGCCTTCCAGTTTCGCACGTACGCCGTTAATCACGATGACGGCTTGATCAGCAGTCAGATCGTGCGGCAGCAAGGCGATAATCGTGTTAACCGGATTATCACGGTAAGCCGTCAGCAGCATAGGGTTACTTTTAATTGTATCAGCGAGGCTGGTGATTTCGACATTTTCATCAAACCCAATCATGTTTCCTCCACAATTCTGGCATCCAGCGCATATTTGCGGATGATTTCGATGCCCATCAGGCAGTTTTCCATTTTCGCGTAGCTCTCTGAAGCACCGATGATTTCGCCATTGCGGGCTTTCAGATGGAAGCGGAACATATCTTTTTTATCTTTGAAAATTTCAAATTTAGGATTCGATAATACCTTGTGTCCCTCAACCGTCTGGTCTTCAATCTTGGCGATGAGGGCATTTTTTTTGACGCTGTCGATACCGGCTCGGCAAGCAGCCTCCGAAGAATAAATTTCTGAGTTCAAAATGATTTCGTCATTGGCAACGATTAAACCGAATTTAAAACCGCTGACAGCCTTCTTGATTAGAAATTTTCCCATAAGGTAACCCCTCCTCGAAGCAAACAAAGTATATCTACCTATATAATAGCATCTTTACGAAGTTTTCGGTATATTCTGTCAAAAATAATATTAGGGGAATGCAAGACGTACATGGTAGAAGCAATCATCATTTCAAAATACAAATGATAATAAATATAAATCTTAAAATGCAAATATTTGAAAATAAGGTGGGAGTACAATTGTACAAATAAAATGATATAATTCAAGTTAGTTATGAAATAGGGAAAAAATTGCGTTTGTCGAAAAAGAAGCACAATTCTTGAAAACATATAAGCCTTATTCTAACTTTACCAAGTTAAGAAAAATGTATTAATAATAAATATACCCATTACATGAAAAGACTACGAATAGATATTTGCAAATTAGCTGAACAAGGGGGAGATATTATATGTATTTAAATGATAGTCCCATAAATGATAAAAAAGATGATTTGCTAGGACGTTCAATTTTTGTTAATAATTTAGCAAGGTCTATTGTCGACAATAAATCGAAGGATACTTTTTGCATTGGCATATACGGAAAATGGGGAAGTGGGAAAACTTCTATAATTAACATGTTTAAACAAGAAATAGGCAGTATGTATGAAGTTGATCCTAACAACGAAAAGCCGGTATTAATTAGCTTTAATCCATGGAACTTTTCCTGTAATGAGCATTTGTTAAAACAGTTTTTTATCAGAGTTTACAATGAACTATCTTCATCCAAGGATAGAAAATTAGGTAAGGTTGGTACAGCAATAAAAAAATATTCTTTTGCATTGGAATTTTCTAATTATCTTCCTATACCGGCGTATGCTGCTAAATTAATTACTACTGCAGGCAAGAAGGGCGCGGAAATTGTTGGTGATAAGTTAGAAAGCTATTCTCTCAGTAAGTCTGATGATATTTTTTTACAAAAAGAAAAAGTAATTAAATTATTAAACGAACAAGAGAGAAAGATAATAGTAATCATAGATGATATAGATAGGCTCAGCAATGAAGAGATTCGCTTGGTTTTTAAACTTATTAATTCAGTTGCCAATTTTCCCAATGTCATTTATCTTTTGTCCTTTGATAAGGATATTGTAGTAAAAGCTCTTGAAAAAGTTCAAGAAGGAAATGGCAATGAATATCTTGAAAAAATCATACAAATACCAATTTCTTTACCTGAAGTAAAAAAAGAAAAAATAAATATAGTATTATTTAATAAACTAGATGAACTATTGGAAATTTCGGGTGCTAAATTTTTTGAGCAATCTTATTGGCAATCTGCATTTCCAAAATGTATTGAACCGTTTATCAATAATTTGCGGGATGTTAATCGTCTTTATAATGTGATTTCATTTAAATTGAATTCAATATCTTCAGAAACTAACTTTGTAGATATTGTGGCTATATCTACTATTGAAACGTTTTGCCCTCAAATCTATCAGTGGATTAAAGACAATAGAGGTATTTTAGTCGGTGATCCTTGGGCCAATATTTTTAATGATCAGAAATCAAAAGAGGAATGGTACAAACATTATCTTGAAATATTTAAATCGTTGTTAAAGGACAATAGACCTGGAAGTATTAACAAAGAAAATATTATAGAAGCGCTTATTTGTATGTTTCCTAATTTGGGTAAACTTGTCGGAAAGCATTATGCAGGATTGGATCAGGGTGAACTAAGGAAAAATAAAAGAATGGCACACTCTGAGAAATTTGATTTATATTTTACTTTGGATATTAATGACGTTGTCATACCAAGTGCTGAAATTGAGAATGCTCTCCTTTACATGAGTGAGGAGGATTTTAAAGATTATTTAATTTCTCTAGATAGAGAAAATAAAACAATCTATTTTCTTGATGAAACAAGAAGTTATATTGAGAAGATCAATCCTCAAAGAGCAGAAAGTATCATTACTATCCTTATGCAAACAGCTATAAAATTTGAAAGTAAAAACACAGGTTTTATTGCTTTGAGTCCTTTAACAAAGTCGGAACACATTATTGAAAGTTTATTTACACGTATGAACAAGCCTGATAGATTCGCGCTTTTAGAATTAATTTTATTAAAGGCCGATGCGGATTGTATTTCCTGTTTTGCAAGTTTTTTAAATACACTTGAATTAGCTTTTGGACGTTTGGCTGCAAATGGACAAGAACGGTTGGAATATGAGAAATTAATTGAATTAAGTGAACTTGAATCACTGGAAAAGCTGTTTATTCAAAAAATAAAACTTTTAAGCAAAAATACAAATCTTCTGGATTTCAAATATTCTTTAATGGTCACATACTTACTAGAATCTTTAGATCCTGAATTTTATGAGGGGTATTTCAACAAAGAATATTTCAAAGACAAATTAAATGTTCTAAAATTTTTGGAACTATCAGCTGCCAAGTGGCGTGGCCGTACCTATAGCTGGGAAATTAATGATAGCTATAAAAAACATCTGTCGGATAAAGTCATTCTTGACTCTATCAAGCAAGCATTGGCAGATAAAAGCTTTTGGAATTTAACGGAGAAAACACGCAATATCGCTGCTACCTTTTATTTGTTAAAAAATCAGGGAGAAAAAGCTAATAGGGAAATTGAACAAAAACAAATTGATGGTATTTTGCAGGAATGGGAAAAACAGTAAGTCTTTTTCCTTGAAACATATTAAAAACTCTCAAAAAGCAGGGATAGCCATTTTTCTGACGAATAGTGAATTTGTGTTTGATTTGCAAAATATTTTTATAGGGGTATGTTCATGGAAATAATTGACAATTTTAATGTAACATTAAAAGATGATTTGCAAAAAGAATTGAACAAAAATACTAAACTATCTATTGCTGCTGCCTGTTTTTCCATTTATGCTTTTGAAAAATTAAAAACTGAATTAAATGATATTGATGAATTGCGTTTTATCTTTACTTCGCCTACTTTTGTAAAAGAGAAGGTTCGTAGAGAAAAACGCGAATTTTATATTCCTCGCTTATCTCGTGAAAAAAGCATCTATGGTACGGAGTTCGAAGTAAAATTGCGTAATGAATTAACGCAAAAAGCTATTGCAAAAGAATGTGCAGAATGGATTAAACAAAAAGTACAGTTTCGTTCCAATATTACCGATGGCAATATTGCGTCTTTACTTGATATTAATAATGGAAATTATGGCTATTCTTATACCCCTGTTAGTGAATTTACGACAGCTGGCTTGGGTGTAGAACGTGGTAACAACATAGTTAATAATGTAATTAAATTTACTCATACAGAGAGTAAGCAGTTAATAGCAAGTTTTGAAAGTATATGGAATGATAAGAGTATTGTACAAGACGTTAAAGACGAGGTCTTGGATAGTATTACTGCTGCCTATAACGAAAATGCACCTGATTTTCTTTATTTCGTTACGTTGCATAATATTTTCAATGAATTTTTGGAAGATATCACTGAAGATGTTTTACCAAACGAAGGCACAGGCTTTAAGGAAAGCCAAATATGGAGTAAGCTTTATACATTTCAAAAAGACGCAGTGCTTGCCATCATCAACAAGCTGGAAAAATATAATGGCTGTATTCTTGCAGATAGTGTAGGCCTTGGTAAAACATTTACTGCTCTTGCGGTAATAAAATACTATGAATCACGCAATCGTACAGTTCTAGTACTCTGCCCGAAGAAGCTTTCAGACAACTGGAATACATTCAAGGATAACTATGTAAATAATCCCATAGCCAAAGACCGCCTTAATTATGATGTTCTTTATCATACTGACCTTTCTCGTGGCTACGGTATGTCAAATGGATTGGATCTCAGTCGTTTGAATTGGGGAAATTATGACCTTGTTGTGATTGACGAGAGCCATAATTTCCGTAACGGTGGAGAAATATACAAAGACAAATATGGCGAAGAAAAGGGTAATCGTTATAGTATTTTGCTGGAAAAGGTAGTTAAGGCAGGTGTGAAAACGAAAGTGCTGATGCTTTCGGCAACTCCGGTCAACAACCGTTTCAATGACCTCAGGAACCAACTAAAGCTTGCTTATGAAGGTGATCAGTCTCTGATCAATGATAAACTGAATACATCAAGACCAATTGAGGAAATCTTCAGAACTGCACAACGCGTATTCAACGAATGGAGTAAAGAGGAGCCGGAAAGGCGTACAACATCCGAGTTGCTGAAAAAGCTATCTTTCGATTTTTTTGAGGTATTGGATAGTGTAACAATTGCTCGTTCCCGTAAGCATATTGAGAAATACTATGATATGAGCGAAATAGGAACATTTCCGGCTCGTTTAAAACCTATTTCGGTGCGTTCAGGCCTTACTGATTTGAATAATGTTATTAATTATAATGAGATATATGAACAATTGATGCTTTTGAATCTTTTCGTTTATATGCCTACCGCTTTTATTTTCCCCAGCAAAGTGGAGAAATATGTTGACTCATCAACTAATATAAACCGCTCCGGACGTGAACAAGGCATACGTAGACTGATGAGTATCAATCTGCTAAAAAGATTGGAGAGTTCTGTCCATTCTTTTAGGACGACGCTACAGCGAATCGAGAGATTGATTAATAATACTATTGAAGAAATAAGTGCTTTTGAAGCAGGTGGCAGATCAACAATTAATACTACGGAAATTGAAGAAATGACTGATTTTGACTATGATGACCAAAACTCGGATGTCTTTACAGCAGGACGCAAGGTGAAAATTGATCTTTCGGATATGGATTATATATCCTGGCGTAATGAACTGAAAAAAGATTCTGACACTATTGCTTTGCTCGCTTTGCTGGTTGCGGATATTACACCGGAACATGATCTGAAGCTGCAGAAACTTATTGCCCTGATTGAAGGAAAAATTGAGAAACCCATCAACGATGGCAACAAGAAAGTACTGGTCTTTTCGGCTTTTTCTGATACAGCTGAATATCTATATGAAAATGTAAGTAAGCATTTCAAAAAAAAATATAGTTTGGATGCGGCATTGATAACAGGATCCGTTGATGGCAGGACGACAATACCCAATTTCAAGGTATCACTTAATAATGTTCTTACCTGTTTTTCACCTCTATCAAAAGATAAAGCCTTTCTGATGCCAGATAGTAAGGAAAACATAGATATACTTATAGCCACAGACTGTATTTCAGAAGGTCAGAATCTGCAAGACTGCGATTATCTGGTGAACTATGATATACATTGGAATCCTGTACGCATTATTCAAAGATTTGGGCGTATTGACCGTATTGGAAGCAAGAATTCCGTCATTCAACTTGTTAACTTCTGGCCTGATTTGACTTTGGATGACTACATTAATCTAAAGAGTCGCGTAGAAACACGTATGAGAGTATCGGTCATGACGTCTACAGGTGATGATGATCTGATTAATGCTGAAGAAAAAGGAGATCTCGAATATCGCAAAGCTCAGCTCAAGCGACTGCAAGAAGAAGTGGTTGATATAGAGGAAATGTCAAGTGGCATTTCCATCATGGATTTAGGACTAAATGAGTTCCGGCTAGATTTACTGGATTATATAAAGAGTCATGGCGATTTGGATAAGACACCGTTTGGCCTTCATACTGTTGTACCAGCAGGTGCAAGCTGCCCGCCTGGCATTGTCTTTGTTCTTAAAAATATTAATGGCAGTGTGAACATAGGTGAGCAGAATCGCCTGCATCCGTTCTATATGGTTTATATATCGGATGGAGGAGAAGTCCTTTGCAACCATCTTTCACCAAAAAAAATGCTTGATGATTTACGTTTCCTTTGCAAGGGTAAAAGTTTGCCACTACAGAATCTGTGCTGTTCGTTTAATGCTGAAACCAAAGATGGCAAAGACATGAGTAAGTATTCGGCCCTGCTTGAAGAAGCGGTAAATTCTATTATTGACGTTAAGGAAGCAAGCGATATTGACAGCCTGTTTAAGGGTGGAGGGACATCCGCTCTTAGCACGAGGATAGATGGACTGGATGACTTTGAACTCATTTGTTTCTTTGTTGTTAGGCAGGAGGAATAGCAATGATAGAACTACCAGCTTCTACAGTTTTTAACCGCAGAATACCAAAACAGAAATTCTATGACAACCTATCGGTAACGCCGCAGTTGAAACGAGTTTTCATTGAGCAAATAAGCCAGATAATATGGCAAAACAAGATTGCACCTGTTACGGTTAATATTATGGAAGGCATCACAGTAAATGAGATCGAGGTGCTTTGCATTAAGCTAAACCAGCAAGGAATTGATACTAAAGTGCTTTCATTAATCGATAAAGAGATACCGTACCACATTTTGTTTTTGCTGGAATATGATAGAAAAATGCAAGCTTGGATTAGCTACAAAGAAGCAAGTCAGGCAAAAGCCGAAACATTTAAACCTGAGACCTACTACCATACCGAATGGGTTATGCCCGAAAACCTTTGTCTTAAACTTGATGGATTAAACATGGACGCTGTATATGAGAATTTTGTTAGACAAGTCGCGGGGCAGCGTTTGCATACTAGAGAAAATATCGGAATAAAGGAAGCAGTAATTCTCGACGAAAAAAGACAGAAGCTCCAAAAAGAAATATTGGCACTGGAAAAGAAGATGCAACGGGAAAAGCAGTTCAACAGGCAGTTTGAACTTAATTCATCACTTAAGCAGCTTAAGAGAGAACTGGAGGACCTAAAGTGAATAAGGAGCAAGAAGAAAACATAACAAGTAAGACTTATCTATGTTTACATTGCGGCAATGAAACACTTATGAAAAAAGCTGGAGAATTAAAATGGGGTTCAAATAATGAAGGCAGCAATAGTGTTTTCGGTTTTAGCTCTCATTATCAAATGCTTTTTTGTCCTGTTTGCTATAAAATTACTTTGTTAGAGACATATAGTGATGAAGATATGGTAGATTATGATCCTTTTGGAGAGGTTAACTATTATAGCAGAGATACAATTCTTTATCCTGTTAATACAATTGACAGTAATGCAATGCCTGAAAACATAAAAGAAGCGTTCGAGTCAGCGTTGAAAGTTAGAAATATCGACGTGAATGCCTGTTCGTTATTATTGCGAAGAACGCTAGAGATAATTTTAACAGACCAAGGAGCAACAGAATGGGGTTTAAAAAAGAAGATTGAGGAAATCGCAACAAAAGGAATACTGCCTGATTCTTTGAAAGAAGCCTCATTCTTTACTAAAAAGTATGGAGATTCAGCTGCACACGGTAAAGAATTGACTGCTGATGAATCTGATATTGAAAAGCTTGTAGATTTTGTTAAGTACATCATTGAGTATCTCTACATAATACCGACGAAAATTCAGCAATTCAAAAAGAGAATTGAACAACAGGAGGAACAAAATGGATAAAATGCGTTTTGAATCAGTAAATATTAATTCCGCTAATATTGATAAAATTGCCGAGCTGTTTCCAGAGGCGATAACTGAGGGACTGGACGAGGAAAAAAGCACGCCGGAAAATAAGGTTTATAAAAAGGTTGTTAATTTTGAAGTGCTCCGCACTCTATTGGGCGAAGAAGTATCCGGCGACGAAGCATATGAATTTACCTGGATCGGCAAAAGGGAAGCTATAAGAGAAGCAGGAAGACCAATCCGGAAAACATTACGTCCTTGTGTGGAAGATAGTAAGAACTGGGATACAACCGAAAATCTTTACATTGAAGGCGATAACCTTGATGTATTAAAGCTCTTACAGGAGAGCTATCTCGGCAAGGTCAAGATGATCTATATTGATCCTCCATACAATACAGGTAATGATTTTTTGTATAGGGATAACTTTGCCCAAAGCCGCGAGGAATATGATGAGGATGCCGGTATTTACGACGAAGATGATAACCGCTTGATTCGTAATACAGAAAGTAACGGGAGGTTTCATTCCGACTGGTGCAGCATGATTTATCCTAGGCTGGTTTTAGCTAGGAATTTATTGAGGGAAGATGGCGTAATTTTTATAAGTATTGATGATGGTGAACAAGGGCAATTAAAGAAAATATGTGATGAGGTTTTTGGAGAATCTAATTTAGCAGCTTGTATACCTTGGCAATCTCGGCTATCAATGCAGAATGATACTGATTTTAGCGCCAATCACGAATATTTGGTCGTATATGCAAAGAGGCGTAGATTTGAAAACAGAAGGCTTAAGGAAAGTAATGTCGGGATATGGCATAAAAAAGATTCATTCGTTTTTAGACCACTGCCGTTAGATAAAGATAAATTTGATAATCCTGATAATGATCCACGTGGATTATGGAAAGCAGACCCATTTGATGCTCCAAATGTGCGTCCTAATCTTACTTATCCTGTTATTAACCCAAATACAGGAGAAAAGCACCTCCCGCCAAGCGGGAGGTGCTGGAGAATTTCACCTGATAAATTCTCCAGTGCCTTAGCTGAAGGCAGGATTATTTTTGGTAAAAATGGAAAAGGTCGACCTCAGATGAAGTCTTTTTATGAAGAAAAGAAAGAATTTGGTTCAATTGATAATAGTTGGTTTTCAGGTGATAAAATAGGGACAGCGACAGCTGCGACAAAGGAGTTGCAATCTTTGTTTGGAAAGTCACTTTTCGAAACACCTAAGCCTACCTCTCTGTTGAAAAAAATATGCACTTTAGGATTTCTGGAAAGTGACGATATTATTCTTGACTTCTTTTCTGGCTCTGCAACGACCGCCCACGCTGTTATGCAACTGAATGCTGAAGATAGCGGTAAGAGGAAGTTTATTATGGTACAGCTGCCTGAAGTTTGTCCTGAAGACAGCGAAGCAGCAAAGGCTGGCTACAAAAATATTTGCGAAATTGGTAAGGAACGGATTCGCCGTGCAGGTGAAAAAATCAAGGAAGAAGCTGGATTAATGGCAGAAGACCTTGATATTGGTTTCCGCGTCTTGAAACTCGACGATACCAACATGAAAGATGTTTATTATGCTGCCGATGAATATAATCAAGACATGTTGGCTAAACTGGAAAGCAACATCAAAGACGACCGTACTGAGACGGACTTGCTCTATGGTTGTCTCTTGGATTGGGGCTTACCTTTATCTATGCCTCATACACATGAAGAATTAGATGGTGTAACGATTCACAACTACAACAACGGTGACTTGATTGCTTGTTTTGCTCCAAAAATTAGCGAGAAAGTTGTCAAAGAAATCGCTAAACGTCTACCGCTTAGAGTAGTGTTCCGTGATTCAAGCTTTTCTTCCAGCCCAGAGAAAATTAACGTAGAAGAGATCTTTAAACTGCTTGCACCTAAGACAACAGTCAAAGTTCTGTAAAGGAGGGCCGCAAAGCAATGAAACTACAATTCAAACACCAAAAATTCCAGGCAGATGCAGCAAAGGCGGTTTGCGACGTATTCGCAGGGCAGCCATACCTTACTACGTCTTATATGATAGATGCAGGAAAAACAACTGGCGGCAATATAAATTTATCTTATGCGTCAGATTGGAATGGGACTGGTTTCGGCAATGCACGTATTGTGCCGGAACTTAATGATAATATTATTCTTGAACAGCTCCAGAAAATTCAGAGAGCTAATCAGATTGAACCTTCCAGAAAATTGGAAGGAAGATATAACCTGACGATAGAGATGGAAACAGGCGTCGGCAAGACTTATACCTATACTAAGACTATATACGAACTCAATAAACGATATGGATGGAGCAAGTTTATTATCGTAGTACCATCGGTAGCCATACGTGAAGGCATATATAAATCTTTGCAGATAACGGAAGATCACTTTGCTGAGGAGTATAGCAAAAAAATAAGATACTTTATCTATAACTCTGCCCAACTTACAGAGATCGACCGTTTTGCTTCTGACAGTGCAATTAATGTGATGATTATTAACTCACAAGCATTTAATGCACGCGGTAAGGATGCAAGACGCATATATATGAAACTGGATGAGTTTCGTAGCCGTAAACCCATAGACATTTTGGCAAAGACTAATCCTATTCTCATCATCGATGAACCGCAATCTGTAGAAGGGGCTTCAACAAAAGAGCGCTTGCGAGAATTCAACCCACTAATGACTCTTCGCTATTCGGCAACCCATAAGAAAGAGAGCGTATATAACATGGTTTACCGACTGGATGCGATGGAGGCCTATAATAAGAAGCTAGTCAAGAGGATTGCCGTAAAAGGTATTTCTGTGACTGGTTCTACGGCAACAGAGGGTTATGTCTATCTGGAGAGTATTAATTTATCCAAAGGCAATCCTACTGCCACTATTGAATTTGATAATAAAGCAGCAAAAGGGGTTCGCAAAGTACGCCGCAATGTTAACGAAGGTTATAACCTCTTTGCTAATTCCGGCGAGCTGGAAGAATATAGGGATGGCTATACAATACTTAAAATTGATGGTCGCGACAGCTCCATAGAATTTACGAATGGCATCAAGCTATATGCCGGTGATGTTATTGGTGAAGTAAGTGAAGAGCAATTACGTCGCATCCAGATACGAGAAACCATACTGTCCCACCTTGACAGAGAGAAGCAGCTTTTTTACAAGGGCATAAAAGTTCTTTCCTTATTCTTTATCGACGAAGTAGCAAAATATAAGCAATATGACACAGCGGGTCAAGCTTTTAACGGCGAATATGCTGACATTTTTGAGGAAGAATATAATGAAATCGTCATTAATTTTCACAAGGAAACAGGAAATGAGGACTACCTCAAGTTCTTAAACCGCATTACACCTGAAAGCACACATGCAGGTTATTTCTCTATCGACAAAAAGAGCCATCGCATGGTAGAAAGTAAGCTTGGTGATAGGAAAGAACGTACTTCCGACGACAGTGATGCTTATGATTTGATCATGAAGAACAAGGAGCGCCTGCTTGATTGCAGGGAACCTGTGCGTTTTATCTTTTCGCACTCTGCATTGCGTGAAGGTTGGGATAATCCGAATGTATTCCAAATCTGTACCTTGAAGCAAAGCGGCAGTGATGTTCGCAAACGTCAGGAAGTTGGACGCGGGCTGCGTCTTTCTGTTAATCAAGACGGTGAACGCATGGATACAAACCTGCTTGGTGAAGATGTACATAATATTAACGTACTTACTGTAATTGCAAACGAAAGCTATGATAGTTTTGCTAAAGGACTACAAGCAGAGATTGCAGAAGCAGTAGCTGATCGTCCTGTCAAAGTGTCCGCAGATTTATTTAAAAACAAAGTTATTCGCGATAATAATGGCCTAGAGCAGGTTGTAGATGAGGACTTGGCCCAAAGCATCTATGAGGGGCTTATTACAAATGGTTACGTGAAGAAAGGCGTTCTTACCGACAAGTATTACGAGGAGAAGAAAAACGGCACTTTAGAAATTGCGGAGGAAGCAACTGACTGCACGACGGATATAATAAACATTATAGATTCCATCTATGACAGTCGTATTATGCAGCCAGAAAATGCACGTAAAAATGATATTGAATTAAAACTGGATAATGATAAACTTGGCAGCAAGGAATTTAAGGCGCTTTGGTCTAAAATAAACACCAAATCTGTATACGTTGTCGAATTTGACGAGAAAGAACTTATCAGCAAGTCAATAGCTGCCTTGAGTGGGTTACAGATTTCGAAGATATTGTTTAAAGTAGAAGCTGGCACCTTGAAGAATATTAACTCGAAGGATGACTTGCTAGCTGGTAAATCGATCGTAAGAGAAGATAGCAGTGAATACCACGTTAAAGTTGCTGCCAATTCTTCTGTTAAATACGATTTGATAGGTAAGCTTGTGGGTGAAACAGGCTTGACCAGGGCTGCTATAGTAAAAATCATGTGCAGCATTGATAAGTCTGTATTTGAACAGTTTGCAAATAACCCTGAGGAATTTATTATTCGTGCCGCAAACATTATTAATGAACAAAAAGCAACGACAATAATACAGCACATTACTTATGATAAGCTTGACTCTGCTTACGACACTCGCATATTTACTGAACCAACAATGAAAGGCAAGCTTGGTATTAATGCGATTAAGGCTAACAAACATCTCTACGATCATCTTCTCTATGATTCTTCTAATGAGAGGAGCTTTGCTGAGAAGATTGATGTTGCTTCCGAAGTCGCTGTTTACGTTAAGTTGCCAAGTGGGTTCTATATTAGTACGCCGGTTGGAAAATACAATCCGGACTGGGCTATAGCTTTCCACGAAGACAAGGTAAAACATATTTATTTTGTTGCAGAAACTAAAGGTTCTATGTCATCAATGCAGCTTCGCAAGATAGAAGAAGCAAAGATTCATTGTGCACGCGAACATTTTAAGGCAATAAGCACTGATTCGGTTGTATATGATGTGGTAGACAGTTACCAGTCATTGATGGATAAGGTAATGAGGTAAATTAATAAATCGGTGTGGAAACAAAGATATAAACAATGATGCATAAGACTATTTCTATATTTCAAATAACAGTTACACGATGAGAGCGATAACTAACATTTGAATAAATGTAGGTGCGAAGAAGAACCTTAATAATAACAATAAATTCTTATAATAAGGGAGGATAGTTATGGCGAAAATGCTTTTTACACCAGTGCCACGAAGTTTAAAGGATATCATTATAGAAATAGAAAATGGAAAACTCGGTTTACCAGAGCTTCAGCGCGGTTATGTATGGAAAGCGACAAAAGTACGTGATTTGTTGGATTCTATGATGAAGGGTTATCCTATAGGCTATTTGATGATATGGGATTCTTCGGACAGCGCGGATAAAGTAAAAAATATTGGTGTGGAGAGCAAGCCATATTCTGTGCCTAAAAGCCTGATCATTGATGGTCAGCAAAGGATGACATCCTTATACGCGGTGATGCGGCACAAAGAAATAGTGGATGAAAAGTTCAATAAGAGGTATATTATTATCTCGTTTAACCTTTTTACTCGTACATTTGAAGTTGGCGATAATGCTAAGAAAAACGCAGTTGATTGGATTTACGATATCAGCGAAGTGTTTTTAAACGAATCAAAAAGTTTTGCTTACATTACAGAAATTGTGCAGAGAATATCTGATAGTAAGGAAAAGACTGGTGCTACCCTCAGCGATGAAGATAAACAGACTATTCAGCAGAACGTTATGGATTTACTTTCCCTAGGCAATTATAGTATTCCTACTTTGGAAATAAACGGGAACGCTGATGAAGAGAGTGTTGCTGACATATTTGTGCGTGTCAATTCTGGGGGAGAGAGTCTCGGCGAAGATGACTTTATTCTTACATTAATATCAGTTTACTGGCAAGAGGGCAGACAGAAAATTGAAGAATTTTGCAGAAATGCAAAAGTTCCAAAGGTAGGGACAGCGTATAATTTTCTGTTCGAACCTTCTCCGACTCACATTGTTAGAGTAGCTATGAGCTTTGGGTTCCAGAGAGCAAAACTTCATTACGCATATTTGCTTCTTCGAGGACGCGATTTCGAAACGGAAGTTTATTCAGACATTCTGCGTGTTGAACAATTTGAAAAATTAAAACTCGTTCTGGACAAAGTTCTCAATGTTCAGGTTTGGCAGGATTTTATAAAATGTATTGATGCATCTGGTTATGTCTCTAAAGCGCTTATTTCTTCTCAGAATGCTTTGGTGTATTCCTATACGATGTATTTGATTGGAAAGTATAATTATAGTATGAAAGAATCCAATCTAAGGAAACTAATCGCCAAATGGTTTTTTATGACTTCTGTTTCTGGTTATTATACAGGCTCACCAGAGACAGTCATGGAATCTGATCTTGCAGACTTGAGAAGTATCGGAACTGGTGATGACTTTGCGAAGTTGCTTGAAGATAAAATTGATGCGGTATTCACAAATGACTTTTTCAATATTACCTTGGCAAAATCACTTGCTACTTCAGCACCAAGAAATCCAGCATGGTTTGGGTATTGCGCTGCCTTGAATGTGCTTGATGCTAAAGTACTATTTTCAACACTTCACACGCGTGAGCTTTTCAGCCCGACTGCTACTGGAACAAAAACAGCGCTGGAAAAACATCACCTTTTTCCTAAGGCATATTTGAGCAAGACAGGTATAAATGATGACCGTGATCGAAATCAAAATGCAAATTTTGCTTTTATAGAGTGGAAGGATAATATTGAAATATTGGATACTAGTCCATCAGAATATATGAAAGATCAACTTTCTAAGATTACTGCATGTGATAAATCATTAGTTTATGAAATGCATGCTCTTCCGGATAACTGGGAAAACATGGATTATTTTGAGTTTTTGAAACAGCGGCGCATTTTGATGGCAAAAGTTATTCGTAAGGGTTATGAACGATTATAAAGTTAAATCGATCATATATTAAAAAGGATTTTAATTTGTTTTCTCAGTAGAATATTTTAATAATTTTATTGTCGTTATTAGGAGAACCAATCGATATGCAACAATCTATGGATAAACTTAAGCACAATTTTGAACAACACAATATGGCAGTTTTTCAGGTAAGCAATCCGCAAGAGTTGTTGGCCTTATTGAATGAAGTTATCAAGGATAGTACCACAGTAGGCTGCGGTGACTCGGTCACGCTTGAACAAATGGGAGTCTTTGACTATCTCAGAAAAAGAGATATTACCTTTTTGGATAAGTACCAATCTAGTTTAAGTCATGAGGACAAGCGGGCAATTTATTTGCGTAATTTTTCGGCCGATACTTTTATTACAGGTACAAATGCGATTACTATGGATGGTAAGATATTTAATATCGACGGTAATGGCAGCAGGGTAGCGCCGATGATATACGGACCGGAGCAGGTCATCATAGTGGTCGGCACAAACAAAATAACGGAAAACGTCGATGAAGCCATCAAGAGAGTCAGACAGATTGCGGCACCTCTGGATGCCAAGCGTCTGGGCAAAGGTACGCCATGTACCAAATTAGGCCGCTGCATCGATTGCAGTCATAAGGAAAGAATCTGCAATGATTTCGTCCTTATCGCTAATCAATTTGTTAAGGATAGAATCAAAATAATTATTGTGGATCAGGAACTGGGGTATTAAGTTGCATATAAAGCACAAAACCATATTTTAGCATTGGAGGAATCAACATGAAGAATATTGAGATGAAGGTTGAAGGTAACAAGCTGACGATAACGGTTGATTTGTCACAGCGCTATGGCAAGTCGAGCAGTGGCAAAAGCATAATTATAGCTAGTAGTGAAGGCAATCAAGCGATACCTGGCAATGAAGACATCAAAATAGGCCTTAACATATATACTAAGGCGTAAGGATTTAAGAATATATGATAAAAAAGAACCTGACTATTAAAGTCAGGTTCTTTTTTATCAAGATTTTTTTATGTAAGTTGTTTTATTACACTTGGGACAAGGCGGTAAAGTATCTGTTGAATCGTCTAAGTAAACTATCTGTCCGCAGTTAGTGCATTGATATTTACCTTTGCCAGGTTTTTCACCAGTACTATATGACATTTTAAAACTTCCTTCCATCTGTTTAGTTTGGAGTAGAGCGTCTATGTGGGGATACTTTTGTACCGTTTTGTTTGACATAACCTTTTACTGGTACAATTTTCTTTTGCTGTTTACCGTTAACACTGCTTTGTGTTTTTGCCATAATATAAACCTCTTTTGCTTTTCTTCTAAATTATACTCTAGGCAAACTCAACAAATTGTCTTTGGTTGTAGAATCTGGTGAAGATTTTACATACTTTTCATGATTTATACTTATGGCATCTATAACATTCGGATAAGGAGACATGTTCACTTGTATGCTGCCTGGATAGGCTTTCACATGATCATGAACAATAGCTTTTTTAAAAAAGCCTGGGTTTGTGCATCCTTCGAGATAGATTTCGTCAATTTCTAGTAAATCATTGGAATTAGAACATCCTGACATCATTTTAATTTTTGTTGCTCTCATTTTAAACACCCACTTTATTTTTACTTTCCTATCTAAAATATAGAATATATATAAAGTAACAAAACAAAAGAGCAAGGCAATCAAAATATTCTCCTTTCAGCCTATACTTGCCGAAAACATATTGTTGACGCATTGCTCTATAAAATATATAATAATATAGTGATTGGGAACTTCTACTTCGAGCAAATGAAGGTCAAGGTGTTTCCGTAAAAGTCTTGTGAGCTGCAACTCACAAGACTTTTTCTTTTGTAAAGTATACATATTTTAAAAATATTTTTGCTTTATTATTTTATTTATCTAAAATATCATCCAATAGTTTGACCGAGAGTATTTTTGAGTTTGAATCAAATTGTGCTACGTATTTTTTGGAAACAGTAAAATCAAGTGGTGAAATTGATTGAAGATACTTTATGAAATCTTTACAGCCAATACGAATCCAACCGTTTTTTACTCTGCTAGCAAATTCGTAAGGTTTTACTCCTACTTCGTTATTAAAGGCTTTTATACCTATGGCGCAATGTTCTTCATCGAAACCTATAAGGATTTGCACTGGGGTTCCTAGTTTTTCAATAGCAACGCTGTTAAAAGCAATTCCTAAAGATGAAAAAGTAATATATGGAGCACCACCGGAGACGGCTGACCAATTAAAATTATATTCCACAATCACACCTCCTTTGCAAAATAAATTATATTACTGCTATTTTAAAAAGTCAATACGAGAATGAAATGAGAAGGAAAAAAGATGTATAAAACATTTAAAAAATTAGATGATAATAAAAATATATGTAAAAATAATTAAAAAGCGGAAACGTAATACATGGCAATATTGTATTATTTAAAATATTTCATGAGGATGGAATGCCATATGCTTAGAACGCAACGTACTTTCAATTGTTTAAAAAGTAAACAGGAATATGAAAATGCTACAAGAGGAGAACGAATATAGATAAACTTTGCACTATTAATGAGAGTGAATTAAAAAGCAAATTTAATAAAATTACAATTGTACAATTTAAATGTATGCTACGCTGCTCAAACAATCAAATTAAAAATTCTTATATTATAATTTAAAATGTTTTTTTACACAGGAAAAGTCAAGGCATATATCGAGAGTTATAAGACTTGGCTCTTTTCATACCACTCTTCCGGCAAGATGGAGAAAGGATGGGTAGTTGAGAAATTCAAGGTGTCGCATTTCAGTTTTTTATTCAAACACTAGTAAATTTTGAATTTTTAGAGTATTATTTTATTTGTATAAATAATTAATTACACACTGTAATAGCTATTGGAAACATTCAGGCAGTTGTCTTTAAAGAGTATTCTTAAAGCGGAGATGAGTTCCGATGCATAAATACAATAAGCAAACTCATAAGCAGAGCGACATAGCTAACCATCACGCAGTTATACGTGACGGTTAGCTATGTCGCTTTTTTTATAAATATATAATAATAAAACGTAATTCATTATTGAAGTAATTTCATTAAAGCAAAAAATGCAAATTAGAAAATATATGTAAAATAGCAATTAATTTGGAATCATAGTCTCAATAATGATCATTACAAATATGCCAAAATTATTTAGGGCAGGAATATTAGTAGTGGAGTGATAAAAGATGAAAATTATTAGGGATCTTGTTTATGATTATATTGAAATTGATGAATTTGAGGAGTCTATTATAAATACCCGACACTTTCAAAGGTTAAAGGATATTCGTCAGCTAACTGCACAACATGTATTCCCATCAGCTACACATAATAGGTTTGAACATTCACTTGGTGTTTTTGAATTATCAATAAAATTTTTTAAACAGTTACGTAAAGTACTCAAAAAAGACAAATTTAGTTTATCTGAAGAAGAGCTAGACAAATTAGAAATAAATTTACGCATCGCTGCATTATTACATGATGTGGGACATGCACCGTATTCTCATCTAGGTGAAAGATATTATGTGATACCAAAAATAAAAAAAGAAATTAACGATGTTTTAAAACAAAAAAATATATGTGTGGACCAAAGTGTTTTCTCAAAGGGAGCAGGGCATGAAATCATGTCTTGTTATATTATATTAAAATATTATTCTGATATCATTAAATCAAAGACAGAAAACTATGAATTAATATGTCGCTGTATAACTGGAGTAAAATATACGCAAGGAGCACTATGGAAGGAAAATTTAATTATTGAATTGTTAAATTCATCAACGATAGATATAGATAAATTAGATTATTTGGTCCGGGATGCTATAATGACTAGAGCTGGGGTGCCTCCAATTGATGTGAATCGGTTAGCACGCAATATTAATGTAAACCCAAGTAGGCATAATGTTACTTTCAATGTTCAGGCAATACCAGTTTTGCAAAATATTATAGAAGCAAGAGATTCTATGTATCTTTGGGTTTATAATCATCACATTACAGTCTATACTGATTTCTTAATGGAATTCTTCTTAAAACATCTTATCGTAAATTATGAAAGTAAAAATAGATATTCTGACAAACTAAACCCGGATGATTATTTTTCATGTAAGGCTATAGGGGAAGAGTTAATATCGGACTCAGAATTATATGGCAAACTGAAACAAACTAGAATACTCAGCCAGACAAGTGCATATACACAAAAAATCAGTCCTCAGCTGTTTGAACGGAAATTCTTAAAACCATTATGGAAAACAATTTATGAATATAAACAATTTATGACAGTTAACGTTCCAGATATTGGACTACGCAAAGAGTTACAAGAAAAAATGTGCAACTTAGATGATTATGATTATCGTAGATATTTGGCAATTGAATTAATACATAGATGCAATCTTAGCATGGGTGATATATTCATAGTTCCACGTTCAAATAAATTTTATTCTTATTCAGCAGATAAAATTTTTACCGTATTTATTAATGAGGGAGATAAGGACATTGGCGATTTATTACCACAAAAACAATACGATGATTTTTTTGATAAAGTAGCATTTTATGTTTTTGTACCTGAAACGAAAAAAGTGGAAGTCGAAGAAGCCTTAATTGACATTGTAAAATATAAGTTGCCAGATAAGGAGGAATTAGCAAAAACACCTAAAACTGAATTGGATTGGTTAAAGTATTAATTAGCAAATTTTGAAGAATGGACACTTGTTACCTTTCATAAATGCAATTTTGAACTATATAATCATTATTGTGATTAGCAACTTAGATATTAAATAAAGAGGCAAGTCATCTATCAAACAACGGATGACGTGCCTCTCACTATTTCATTGCTTTTTCAAATCTAAAGAAGTAATCTCCTCCAACCATATCATCAGGTATTGTTAAGTCTTTATGATGTGGATTAAAAAATTCTACAGCAGCAAAGCCACAGCGATTGATATAAAAGTGAATATTTCTCTTTTCAAAATAGGGGGTTACCGTTTCCCACACCTTTGTATCTGGATGCAATTTTTCTATTGCATTCCAAATCTCTTGCCCGACCCCTTTACTTTGTACAACATTTTTTACATACAAAAAATTAAGATGATTATGTTGTGTGGATTCATCTATTACCACGATTGCGCCCCCAACCATTTCATCATCAACAACGGCCTTATATGCAATGGAACCTTTTTCAGCAAGAGATTGATTTATATCCTCTTCTGGCAATATTTCTTCATTCAAAGCATTAAATTCTTTCCCAGCTCCCATTTGAAATGCTTCTTGCATATCTTTTATATAGGTACTAATATCATCTTCGCATACAGGTACTAATTTAAAATTCATTTTGCATTCTCCCTAGTTACAAATTCAAATTTGTTTATGGCTATATCATAGAAGTTTCATTGGAAACACAAATAGAAAGAAACAAGGTGATGTTCATTTTGTTTCCTTAAAGCAATCGGGGTTAAATAAAGAGGCAAGTCAACTGTCGTTTGATAGATGACTTGCCTCTTTTCATATAAGTTTAAATCATCTTAAAGCAGTTTCTTCAGTGCTGCTATATCAGCTTTTCTGATCGCGTCCAAATTTTCGCTGATTTTTGCTGGTTCCCAATCCCACCACTTTAATTGTTGCAGCAGATTTATTGTTTCGTCGTCGAAGCGGCTGCGTATTTTTTTGGCGGGAATGCCGCCGACAATCGCATAAGGGGGTACGTCTTTTGTCACGACAGCGCGGGTGCCGATAATGGCGCCGTCGCCGATATGTACTCCTGCCATGATTACCGCTTCATAACCTATCCAGACGTCGTTGCCAATGACGATATCGCCTTTATTGTCCCAGGCATCTGTCACTGTCATGCTTTCATCCCATTCTTCCGGGAAGATAGGGAAGGGAAAGGTAGATAGCGAATTCAAGGTGTGGTTGGCACTGTTAAAGAGAAATTTCGCACCACAAGCGATTGAACAGAATTTGCCGATGATCAGGCGGTCGTGATTGACGTAGGGGTAGTGATACAGGACGTTGTTCTTCTCAAAATCCTTGGGGTCGTGTACGTAATCATTGTAAAAGGTGAAATCTCCTACGATGATATTGGGGTTTTTAATTATATTCTTAAGATAGCAAATAGTGCTATCGTTTGTTCTTGGATAAATTTTGCTAGCATCTGGCTGCATTGCTTTCATCTTCTTTCAGTTGTTTTTTCTATGTCGGGCCATCATAATCTTTTTTCGCGCAAATTATCATAGGCATAAAATCACATCCTCTCAAAATATCAAGTATATTATAGCGCAATAATCAATGTTGTGCATTTAATGGGGCTTATGCTTCTTTTTTGCGCTGGTAATTTTTGCATTCGTGGAGTATTATTTGACTTATATAAACAATTTAATCTTCGTCAAGAGACGGTCTCCACTGTCAGCAAAGTTATAATATGAGAAAGTGAGTAAAACAATAAATCATGAATAGTGTTCGTCAAAAAGTTTTTGCAGCGTTGGCAGATATGCACATTGCTTATGAAGTCATTGAGCATCCAGCCGTTTACACGATAGACGAGATGGATCAGCTTACTATTTCTCATAAGGAAAGCATAGTTAAAAATTTATTTGTGCGCGATGACAAAAAGCGTAACTATTTTTTAATCGTTCTGCAAAAGGATAAACATGTTGATCTGAAAAGAATAAAAGCAGAATTGAGCTGCAGACCACTTGGCTTTGCGTCAGAAGATGATTTGGCTAAATATCTGGGATTAAATAAAGGAGCGGTTACACCGTTCGGCGTGCTTAATGACAGCATTTGCAAAGTAACTGTAGTTTTTGATCAGGATATTTTGTCATTTGAACAGATTGGTGTGCATCCAAATGAAAATACCGCAACAGTCTTATTGAAACCGCAGGATCTGGAGGCCATAATCAAGAAACACGGCAATGAAATTTTGCATATTAATATTTAAGGTTTGAAAAGCATGGCCAGAACAGATACACACTGTAGGCATATTGCATTCTGCAAAATTGGTTAATATATAGAAGAAATTATGAGGGGGCAACAACTAATGTTTGAATTAATTCAAGTAGGCAGCAACACATATTATATTGACTGCCCGGCAAAAATCGGCGTTTACAAAGTGTCCGAAACTGATGTGTATTTGATCGATAGCGGCAGCGATAAAGATGCCGGCCGCAAAATACGTAAAATCTTGGATGAAAAAGGATGGCATCTCAAGGCCATAATTAACACTCACTCCAATGCCGACCACATCGGCGGCAACCAATATCTGCAGAGACAAACGGGCTGCAAAATTTTCGCCAAGGGAATAGACGCAGCCTTTACCAGATACCCATTGCTGGAACCATCATTTTTGTATGGCGGCTATCCATGCAAGGCTTTGCGGCACAAATTCCTGATGGCGGCAGAGAGTGATGTGCTTGATTTACCTCACCAGGATTTTCCCGAAGAGCTGGAAGTAATTGCTTTGCCGGGTCATTTTTTTGACATGATCGGCATCCGCACGCCGGACAACGTAGTTTTTCTGGCAGATTGCCTGAGCAGTGAGGAAATTCTGAACAAATACCGCATTCCTTTTATCTACGACGTTGCCGGTTATCTGGATACTTTAACTAAGGTGGAAAACATGCAGGCTGATGTTTTCGTGCCTTCGCATACTGAGGCTACAAGTGACATCAAGGAATTGGCAGAATTTAACAAGAATAAAGTCTTGGCAATTGCCGATGATCTGGTTGGGTGGTGTGAACAGCCCGTTACTTTTGAAGTCATCCTGAAGAAGGCTTTTGACGAATATGGCTTGACTATGAACTTTGAACAGTACGTTTTGGTTGGCAGCACAATCCGTTCCTACCTGTCGTGGCTGAGTGACACTGGCAGGCTAACCGCTTCTTTCGATAGCAATCAACTGGTATGGAAGAAAATTGACTAAAAAACGTATCAAAGGAGTGACGCCGATGTTAACCGTAGGTATTTTGTTGTTTCCGCAAGTGGAAGAATTAGATTTTGTCGGGCCGTTCGAAATTTTGAGCTATATTAATAAAATAAGACCGGAAAGCACGAAGGTGTTGCTGATTGCTGAGTCAGCGGAGCCGGTTAAAGCCTTTAACGGCATGAAAATAATACCGGATGTGACCATGGCTGCTTGCCCGCAGCTGGATATTTTAGTAGTTCCCGGCGGCAAAGGCCGATACGCAGCGATGAAAAATACTGCTATCAAGGAATTCATTCAGCAGCAGGCGCAAAAGGCGAAATATATTACTTCTGTCTGCACAGGAGCGTTTTTGCTTGCCGAAGCTGGCTTATTGAAGAACAAAAAGGCGACTACTTATCACACTGCGTTCGCAGAATTGGCGGCATATTCGGTAGATGTATTACCGCAAAAAGTTGTGCGTGAGAACAACATCATTACAGCTGCCGGTGTAAGCTCCGGTATTGAATTGGGGCTTTATATATTGAGGGAAGAATTTGGCGCGGCGGTAGCACAGGAAGTCGCAGACAAGATCGAATATGCGATTGATGTAACCAAAATCTGAGACGGAAGTGGGGTGATTTGAAATGAACAGAATCAGCGTTATCTGCCTGGGCGTCAAGGATATGGCGGAATCCATCCGTTTTTACCGTGATGGGCTTGGCTTCAGCACTGACGAAAAAGAAAATAATCCCAAGGTGGTTTTCTTCAACACTACCGGTACGAAGTTCGAGTTGTATCCATTGCAATTACTTGCGGAGGATATTAATGAGAACAATCCGCCGCAGATTGCAGCTGGCTTTGCCGGCATCACACTGGCCTATAATGTGAAGAGCGAGGCCGAAGTGCATGAAGTCATGGAACTTGCGAAAAAGGCAGGCGCGGTTATCGCGAAAGAGCCGCAGAAGGTTTTCTGGGGTGGATACAGCGCCTATTTCAAAGATCCTAACGGTTACTATTGGGAAGTCGCCTACAATCCGTACTGGTCATTTGACGAGAATGATATGATAATGTTAGAAACTAGCGAATCGAAGTAAAGTGGTACAAAGGGGACTGTCACCTTTGTACCAAAAACACAGTGTTACTATTAATACAGAAGGCGGTGTTCTGATGAAAAAAGTGCTGTTAATCCTGGTCGCCCTCCTGATATCCATGAGTTCTATTTGTTCTGCCAGCGTTATTACAATTCATCCGGAAAGATGGGAAAGTATTAATACCAAGCAAGGAAATTCTACGTTTTATATCGATAAGACCGATATCAGGTATACGAAGGAATATATCCTTTTTGATTTAGCATCGGTAACACCAGCCGATAAAGAAGATGACATCTATAAGATCAAATACTATATTGATGACGATACCTACATAGTAAATGAAATGATCCTTTATATGAATGATCAGTTTGCTGATGCTGTCAAGAGCCCTGGCAAACTGGAAAAGATAGAGCAGGGTTCAGTCATGGACATGGCGTGTCAGGCTGTCATAAATATGATTCTCAAAGGGAACGGCACAAAGATATGAAGGTCATTTGGGACTCTCATCTATTCAACTTAAATAACAAAGAAACGCACAGGAGAAATTTTCCTGTGCGTTTCTTTGTTATAGTGATATTAGCCGCCTACCGCAATCGGACCATAGTCTTCACAACGAAATTTTGTTTTCAAAGAATTTAGATACGCCAGAGGTTCTTTTGATAATAGTAGTGCTTGATGCACTGATTCCGGAATGTTATAAAAGACAATGAGCACATTTCCTTCCAATTTCACTCCTAAATGTTTTCCGGAAAAACCGGTAGATTTAATTCCCTTTAAATTACGTTTTTCTAATATTAGCAACTAAATCACATCCTTTGAGCACGATTATAACTCCGAAATTGGAAAAATCTTCGACATAAGTGTGAAAGGTTGGTGAACTAGCTGCTTATCATCATGTCATTCCGACCTGAACGAAGAGTAGCGGAGGAATCTAGGCTGATGATTACTAAACATTACAAGTGCAAAGCAAGAAGGCAAATGACGATTGTGCTATAATAAAAATATCGTAATGCTGTGCGTGCCAATTGAACATTACCACCTGATCATAATAAAAATTTTAAAGGGATGGTTAAGATGAATATAACGATATGTCCGGAAAATGCCAAAGATTATTTCGAGACAGAGTATATCACCAGAGAGGCTTTCTGGGATGTATATCATCCTGGGTGCATGGAGCATCTTGTTTTGCATAATTTGCGCCTGGCGTCTGGCTTTGTGCGGGAGCTCGATCTGGTTGCCTGTGACGGAGAAAGAATTGTCGGCAATGTAGTTTGTTCGAAAGCGAAAGTAATTAATGAGAAGCAAGAATTCGAAGTCCTGAGTATGGGACCGCTGGCTGTTCTGCCGGAATATCAGGGCAAGGGCATCGGTTCGCTGCTGATCAAGGCCGCCATCAACAAGGCACGTGAACTGGGTTACAAGGGGATTGTGATTTACGGCAATCCGGCTTATTATCATCGCTTTGGTTTCGTGAATGCGGAGCAATTCGGCATCATAACTGCGAGTGGCGAGAACTTTGATTATTTCATGGCATTGGAGTTAGCGGAAGGCAGCCTGCAGGGTATAACAGGCAACTTCTATGAAGATGAGGCTTTCAACGTGAATGAGAAGGACATCGAAGAATTTGACAAGGCTTTTCCTTACAAAGAAAAACATGTTACAGATACGCAGCTGAAATAAAAATAATTGCTGGGAGTGCCAAAGATAACAAAATAAACCTATCTTTAGTTAAGACAATGTTATATATGATTCCTTGTGGACTTGATGTTACTATTCATTATTTTGATTTCGGACGAAGTTTTTTGATAGACTTCGTTGCGTAGAATTCAGCAGTTTGTGGTCAGCATGATATGGTAGATTTTTTAATTAATGTCATATTTGCAGTGGTTTTTGATTTGATTTGAAGCAAAAATGTATACTTGATTAACTCGTCCTAAAGGGAAAATATTTTAAAAATATAGATTGCTTCTATCGTATTTTGGAGGTGACGTTGTGGATATCAGGCATGAGGTAGATGTTGAGTTATGGAATATAATCAAAAAAAATTATGAGGCTGAAAACTACTCTGGTTCAATTCTTGATGCAATTTTTAGGCTAACCGATATAATCCGTAACAAGACAGGCCTTGAAGGCGATGGTGCTAGCTTAATAGGTCAAGCATTTGGCGGTGATAATCCAAGAATCAAATTAAACAAACTTCAGACAGATTCGGAAAAAGATGTCCAAAAAGGAATACAAGAAATCTTAAGGGGTATATACACTTCTATTAGGAATCCAAGGAGTCACGACGCCATACATGATAAAAAAGCTGAGTCAGATGCAATAATTTTGTTTATTAACTACTTGTTGAACTTGATAGACCAATCAAAATTAAGCTTTGAAGAGGATGACTTTTTGCAACGTATTTTCGATAAATATTATGTTAAAAGTGAAGAATATTCTAATTTACTCGTCTCAGAAATTCCAGCAAGACAACGAGTAAATATTGCAATATCAATAATTCTTAATAGAAAAAAAGGTGACATATATGCTTTAGGATTTTTTCTTGAAGCTCTCTTCTCTAAGTTAGATGGTGCTGAAATTTCAAGTACATATAAGGTAATCAGTGATGAACTGAAGACTACAACAAGCGAAGAAGACATCCGGTATCTAGTACATATATGTCCTGGTGCGCTATGGGGAAAAATTGAAAAAGCAGTTAGATTAAGAATTGAGGGCATTTTATTTGAAGATTTCTCTAACGGGACATATAATAGTCTGACAAACAGATGTGGCATACAAGGATCACTAGCTACTTGGATAACAGAGGAACATTTTCAACATTTCAGTAGTATAGCAAAGTGGACGGAGAGAACTGTTGGAAAACTTGAAAGTAATGATGAAGATCAAACTGCATATATTTATGGGTATTTTTGGAGTAAAATCTGTTCTATTAACAAGGTTAACATACAATATTCTTTGAAAAATTACATAAAAAAAGGGTTGCAAAAAGGGAATCAAACAATAATTGACAAGTTAAAAGAAGAAATTATTTGGGATGAAAGCCATACTTGGTGGAAAGAGTTTGAAGAAGAGCTTAGAATGTATCCTGACATTAAGTTCGAGGATTTTCCCTTTTAAGACTTATAAAAGGAATCTATGCTACTTTCTTTTATTTATTCCGTTCTCAAAATATGGTTAGATTTTATTCCTTTATAAAAGTATAATTTCACGCATTTCTATTTTGTTTTGTCAGCTTATTTTGTTGTGCTGAATATTCATTTTTGCCGATAGAAGCTTTGACAAGGCATTTGCTTTATGATAAAGCGTAGGGATAGTTCCCTGCTCTTTGCTTATGCAATAAGTACAATTGCGGCATTTATTATTGATTGATTTAGAACTATAATAATAAAGTAGGATTATAATGATGATAATGAGAAGAGGTCTTGGTTGTGAGTGACATTGTTGAGTATAGCGTTGATACTTTTGATATTATTAAGCAGGTAAATGAAGATGGCGAAGAGTTTTGGCATGCGCGAGAACTGCAGAAGGTTTTGGAGTATGCTGAATGGAGAAACTTCAACAGCGTAATAGATAAAGCAAAAATTGCTTGTGAACAAAGCGGAAATCTAGTCGTAGACCATTTTGTTGACGTCAACAAAATGGTACGCGCTGGTGTTGCCGACAAAGAAATTGATGATATTATGCTGTCCAGATACGCTTGTTATTTGATTGTTATGAACGGTGATCCGCGTAAAGAAATTATTGCTTTGGGTCAGACTTATTTCGCTGTCAAAACAAGACAGCAAGAGATAATAGAGAACTACGATAGTTTTAGTGAAGCACAAAAGCGTCTTGCAATCAGAAATGAAATAGTTAATCACAACAAAGCGCTGGCAGATGCAGCGAAAAAAGCAGGTGTTGAAGCACCTGTCGAATATGCAGTTTTCCAGAATTACGGTTATAAAGGTTTATATGGCGGCATGGATATGAAAGCAATTCAAGAACATAAAGGATTAAAAAAGAGCCAAAAGATTTTGGATCACATGGGAAGTACTGAATTAGCTGCCAACTTATTCCGTGCTACTCAAACCGAAGAAAAATTGCGTAGAGATAATATTCATGGTAAAGAACAAGCAAACCAGACTCATTTCGATGTAGGGGCAAAGGTAAGAAAAACTATTAAAGAGCTTGGCGGTACTATGCCGGAAGATTTGCCTACACCTGAAAAAAGTATAAAACAAATTGAACGCGAAGTTGAAAAGAAAAAGCTGAAATAAATATCAGATCTGGAGTTGACCGATTTGGACAATACTTTGAAATACTATGCCAAAAATACGGAAGAGTTCATTGCCTCCACGCTGGAAGCGGATATGTCCGCGACGCAGGAGAAGTTTCTTGCGCTCCTGCCAAAGGGTGCGCATATTCTGGACTTAGGCTGCGGCAGCGGCCGGGATAGCCTGTGCTTCCTGCAGCAAGGTTTCCAGGTCACGGCGGTGGATGGCTCATTAGAATTGGCGAAGTTTGCCAGTGAATTGATCGGGCAGGAAGTTGTCGTGTCGGATTTCAAGGATCTGGTCCTGCCTGTGGCCTCTTTCGACGCGATTTGGGCCAGCGCCTCGCTTTTGCATGTTCATTCAAAAGACTTGCCGGGCATACTGGCCAAGGTAATTGATTTCGCGAAGCCCGGTGCTGTCTTCTATATGTCGTTCAAATATGGTGACTACGAAGGCGAACGCGGCGGCAGATATTATACGGACCTTAACGAAGCACGTTTTGCCGACTTCCTGCAAAAGAGCGGACGGTCACTGGAAATTATTGAGCAATGGGTCGCCAAGGATGTACGCCCGGACAAGCCGGAACTGTGGCTGAACACCTTTGCCAGAAAATGAAATGTATTATAAATAAGAAAGACGCACGGAGGTTTTCCGTGCGTCTTTTGCATGTTTTGCTATTTTAAAGAAAGTTATTTATTTTATCATGGCTGCGCAATAATTAATAAAACCAGAAATAATAATGGCATTAGTAATATTGCTTAAGAAACCGCCAATTACCGGTACTACAAAGAAAGCTAATCTGGAATATCTATATTTTGCACATACGGTGCTCATTGTGGTCATGGATACCGGCACAGCGCCTAAACCGAAACCAATATGTCCTACCGCCATGACGGCAGCGTCGTAATTTTTCCCCAAAAGCTTGAAAGTAAGGAAATAGCAGAAAATAAGGATGAAGACAACCTGTGCCATCAGTAATATTACCAACGGACCGGCCAATCCTGCTAACTGCCATAATTGCATTGATATAATCGACATAGAAACAAAGAGTGCCAAAGAGAACTCGCCAACCGTATCAATTGCTGCGTATACAGCTTCACTGGTATTTTTCTTGGAATCCAGGTACAATCTGATCAAAATACCAGCCAGCATAGCACAAACATGAATCGGGAAATTAATACCGAACTTTTTCAGTATTAAGAAGAATACTTGACCCATACCAAGCGCTAGCATCATCATGAAAACAGCACTGACGACATTTGCTTTGGATACCAAAGTTCCCACAGCTTTGCCGGTTTCTTTAGCGGCTTCTTCCTGGCCATCCAGAGCAGGATCTTCGAGATGGAAACGTTTAATAACAAAATTGCCGAATGGTCCGCCGACAATGCAGCCGGAAATCAAGCCAAAGGTTGCGGAGGCTAAAGCGACTTCCAAAGCAGCAGGGGCACCAGCGCTTACAGCTAAAGGTGCAAACGCAGCCGCATTGCCATGACCACCGGTCATAGGAATACTGCCTGTCATAAGAGCGATAAGCGGGTTCATTCCCATTGCTACACCAAGTCCTACTGATAAAACATTCTGTAAAAATGCTAATACAGCTGCTAAAATTGCGAAAATCACGACTAATTTACCGCCTGTTTTCAAGAGGCTCAAACTAGCTGCAGCACCGCTGGCTGCGAAGAATATGCAATAAAATAACGTGTTTACTGTTTTATAATCAAAACGGAGTTCAGCAATACCAGCATAATACAAAGCTAAAGATATACAGGAAAAAAGTGTGCCGCCGACAACAGCGCCCGGTAAGCAGTATTTCTTAAGAATCGGCATTTTCGATCTGATATAATCACCAAAATAGATTGCTAAGACTGCGAGGGCTAATGTTTCAAACATACCTAATTTAAGTACACCCATAATAAAGCCTCCCATTTTAAATTTGTTGACTTTTGCCCACTCTAGTCACTAAGTCTTAGCATATAATATGGCTTAAACATAAATCATCACTAAAAATGGCAACCGTCCTGAAATAAATACGCCATTTTTTTGTAAAATCCTTTTTGGTTTTTAGAATTAAATAACAATTTATAAAAATAAATATAAAAAACGTTTTATTTATATTTTATTCATTAATTTTTCATTTTTTTGCAAAAACTTGAATTTTTTCTTTGCATTTTCATGATGGTGGTACAAAGGGGACGGTCCCCTCTGTACCAAAAAAAGACGGTTCCCCCTCAAAAGGGGAACCGTCTTTTGGCAAACTATTCTAAACTGGGGGCTGCATATTTTTCTTCCGTCTTCGATACTATGATGGTGCCAACCAAATCACCCAAGCAGTTGTTGGTTGTCGTACCCATATCAAACAAGTGGTAGAATGCCGCGATAACGCCGACTATTTCGATAGGAAGACCAACGGCTTGGACAACAACCATCAGTTTGACGATGCCGCTGCCGGGTATACCGCCGCCACCCATGGACATGATAGTGGAAACAAAGATGATATTGATCAACTGTGCCAAGGACAAATCCTGTCCTATCATCTGGCTGATAAATGTAATAACGCAGGCATATAGCAAAACAGAACCGTCAGAATTCATTTGTGAACCTAAAGGAATGGTAAACCCGGAAATTCTGTCCGGTACATTATATTTTTCCTTAGCGACTTTGATGTTAACCGGAATAGAAGCAATGGAGCTGCAAGTCGAAATTGTATATATCCAAAGCTCGGCACTGTCTTTAATAAATTTGAAAGGATTCACTTTGGCGAAAACTATTAAGAAAAAGCCGTATATAAAAATTACATGCGCAAGGCAGGCAAGGTAATAAGTTCCTAATAAAACCGCCATGCTGGTGAAAATGCTGGTACCATATTTACCAAAGCAGTTGGCCATCAAGAAAAACACGCCGATAGGAGAGGCAGCCATTACCATACCGATGAGGGAAAATACCATGCTGCTGGCGCTATTGAAGAAGTTGACCATGGTTTGTTTATGTTCTTCATTTTTCATCTTTAAGATGGCAATACCAATGAAAATAGCAATAATAAGGGTTTGGATAATGTTGCCGTCGGCGAAGGTCTTAACCATGTTAGTTGAAAATAAACCTTTGACAAAACTTGCCAGGGTAATGCTGGTACCACCGGTAATCTTCTGGGACGCCATACCAGTAAAATTAGCAAAATGACCAGGCTGGAGCAAGCTGGCTATCAGTAAGCCGACAGCAGAGGCCAAAATCGTAGTCAGCACATAATAGACAATGATACGGGTGCTGATGCGTTTCAAAGCTTGAGAGCTGCTCTGAGAAATAATGCCTGTTACTATGGTACAGATAACCATAGGTACGACGATCATTTTGATGCAGTTGAGCCAAACGTCACCGATAAAAGTGAATTGCGTGATTGGCTTACCGACCAGTAAACCAGCTAGAGTTCCCAAAATCATGGCGATAAAGATTTGCGTAGCCAAAGATAGTTTTTTACCTCTGATAGTCATTGCGTGCCCTCCTTATTAAAAAATTATAATTTTAAGATCACAATTCATTATCAAGTTTTTTAATGATGCTCGCTGCTTCTGACGCATCGTCTGCGGTAATCGCATTATAAAAAACTAAACGCACCGATGTTTTAAGGATAGGTCTGATTAACAGCCCCAGATCCTTGGCTTTAGCGCAGAAATCAACCGGCGTTATTCCCGCATCTGCCAAATCAAGCATTACGATGTTTGTTTGTACGCTTGCTTGCACTTTTATCTTTTTCAGGTCTGTCAGCAAGGATGCACAATGGACAGCATTGGCATTGTCTTCGGATAATCTTTCAATATTATGCTCTAAAGCATAAATAGCAGGAGCTGCAGCAATGCCGCCTTGACGTAATGCTCCGCCCAAAAGCTTGCGGGTTTCTTTTGCCGTGTCAATAAAAGCTTTAGTACCGCAAAGCAGTGAGCCCACAGGTGCGCCCAATCCCTTGGAAACGCAGAACATCACGGAATCAACATACTGGCAGATTTCTTTGACAGAAACCTTTAGATAAGCAGCGGCATTAAAGAGTCTGGCACCGTCCATATGAATCGGGACCTGGTATTTGTCTGCCAGTTTTCTGATGGCGGCTAAGCGGTCTAAATTGACACAAGTACCGCCCGTAAAATTATGGGTATTCTCCAGGCATAACAAACTGACATTATTATTCTTCAGCTTATCCTCTAAGTCTGCCAAATCAGGCATAAAGTCGGCATCAAATTTGTAGAAGAGCGGCTCCATCTGACCAAAGCGGCTGTCAAAAGCCGTCTTTTCACTGCCGTAAAGGTGTTGGAGTTCATCCACCAGAACAAGACCGTGAGGCCTGCAATAGGTGAATAATGCTGCCTGGTTGCCCAATGTGCCGGAACAACAAAATAAACCTGCTTCTTTGCCTGTGAGTGCGGCGGCCATATCTTCCAATTTGTTGATGGTCTTGTCTTCACCGCGTCCGTTGGCGTCCAAACGCCCGTCATCGCCAAGTTCGGCAGTAAGGATGGTCGCCAGCATCGGTTGAGTAGGCAGGGTCAAAGTGTCGCTTCTTAAGTCAATGATTTTCATATTAAGCCTCCCTGATAATAGCAATATACACTTGCAATACTGTAATTCGCTGTAAGTGTTTACCTGTGTCTATTTGAAATAAAATTCTGTACATTTTTATTTAATAATACCCTTGACATATAGTCAAATATAAATGTATAAATATAAACATAGATACAAATCTATAATGATGAGCGGAGGATTACAGATGTTTAGAAATATGGAATATATTTTGTGTGTATATAAGGAATGCAGCTTCAGCAAAGCAGCGGAAAAAATGCGTATTTCCCAGCCATCCCTCAGCGCTACTGTAAAAAAGATAGAAGAAAAGGCCGGTTCCCAGATTTTTGACCGTAAAACCACACCGGTTTCGCTGACCGCATTTGGAGTGGAATATATACGAGGCGCGGAACAGATTTGCGGAATTCAGGAACGCATCCAGAATATCGCTTACGAGCTGGATACTTTGCAAAGCGGGGACTTGTCTATTGGCGGCAGCAATCTGAGCATAGCGAATATTGTTCCTAAGGTAATCTGTGATTTCAAAAAAGCTTATCCGCATATTAATTTGCGTATTTTGGAGACAAGCACCCTGCAATCAAAGCATTTACTGGATTCTGGGGAGATAGATCTGATCATTACCAATCGCCCTTTGAATACTGACGAGTACAAAAGGATCTTTTTTTACCATGAATATCTGCTGCTGGCGGTGCCCAGGGACTTCGCCGTCAATGAATCGCTGCAGGCCAAGCAGCTGACCGCAGGTGATTTTGAACGAGGACTGGACAAGGTAGCTGCTGACAAATGCGTGTCTCCAACCGAATTTGCCGATGTGCCGTTAATCTTGCTGCATAAGGATAATTATTTGCGCTTGTGCACAGATATGTTGTTTGAGGAAGAGCAACTTTTGCCGAATATTATACTGGAAGCAGAACAATCGGCCATCTCATATAATTTTGCAAAGTATGGGTTGGGAGCAACTATTCTCAGCAATACTTTGATTGATGATGTGCATAAAGATAGTAGTCTTGTTTTTTATAAAATTGCCGGCAAGTACGCTCTGCGGGATAAATTTATCTGCTATCGCAAAAAAGGCGGCAGTACTATCGCCATGCAAAGGTTTATTGAAATCGCTGTCAAGAATGGCGAGAGAGATATTTAAATAGAAACCCGCCGAGTATAGTTGACAAAATCAAATAATTAGTTGACATAGTCAAACAAATGTCTTATACTGCCTATGTAATAAGTAGGAAAGGATGACGATTTGTGGAAAAAGAAATAGCAAGGCGTGCTTTAGAAGTGCGAAACTTTAATCGGTTTTATACAAATATAATAGGCCTGATGGATAAAACAATACTTGATAGTCCATACTCACTTGCAGAGGCCAGAGTGTTGCTTGAAATTGATAATGCTAGTCAGTGTAATGCTAGCGATTTGACTAAATTTTTGCAGATTGACCCTGGTTATTTAAGCCGCATACTTTCAAAATTTACAAAGGATAAGCTTATTATTAAAGTTCGATCAACAGTTGACGGTCGTGCCCAGGTGTTGACACTATCAGATAAAGGGCAGCAAGTTATTAATAAGCTTTACGATGATTCAACAATACAAGCGGCTAAGATTCTCGAGAAACTGACAGATGAAGAGCAAAAAGAACTTATTAGTCATATGGTTTCAGTAAGGAATATTTTGGATAAAAAGCAGGATAAGACCTATATTATACGTTCCCTTAAGCCCGGTGAAGCCGGATACATAGCCTATAGACACTGTGTCCTTTACGAAAAAGAATACGGACTTAGCGGAACTTTCGAACGGTATGTAATGGATGCCTTAACCAAATATATTGACGAAAAGCCTGAGGGAGAAGTTTGGGTAGCAGAGAATAATGGCCGCATTGTTGGGTCAATTGCAATCGTCAGTACAGAGGAAGGGATAGCGCAACTTAGATGGTTTTTGATAGAACCGGAATATCGCGGTGTAGGGCTAGGCCGGCAGCTATTGGCAACAGCGATGGAATATTGTAAACGGCAAAAATATAAACAGGTGTATTTGTGGACAGTTCAAGATTTAAAGGCAGCACGGCATTTGTATAAAAATTTTGGTTTTTCAGTAACCGAACAAAGTGAAAGTGATACATGGAAAAGTGGTGTAATAGAAGAACGGTGGGATATGATACTTAATAATTAGTGCCCAGTATGAGATATTATTATGGTTATAGAGAAAAAACTGGTGAAATTTGTGGTGGTGTTAGCGCGAAGAAACCATTAAGAAGTGTGATTTGTTTTTGCCTAAACCAACAGTTTTTCAGGTTATGAATTACATTGTTTTGCCGTCTGCAAACATGACAATTTCTCTTGCTAAGCATCATCATACTGCATTACTTCTTGTCCAGACATGCTAATACCCTCAGTCATAGTTTGTTATTCTACAACTGAGGGTATTTATTAATGTCGTTTTTCTGCTAATTTACAGAGAATCTGACCATATAGCTTTTTAGATTATCTCGTGTGGCAGGAGTCATAGTTTCGTAAAAACAGTCTCTCTTACTTTCTAAAGGTTGGAGCATCAAAGTATCTGCCCATACTTCTGTTTCCTCATTATTACCGTTCACGAAAAAAAAGTAATAGGTAACCTTTAACTTTTTCTTGGTATTATTAGTGAATGTTGCTCCTGCCTGGTACAATAAATTACCGTCTTGAGTTTCAAAATCATAAAAAAACAAGTCCGTGCAGGTTACATCATTTGATTTCTTATTGGCAGCCTGGGCAAGAGGCGGGGCTTGTATCAAAAACAAACAGACCAAACATAATAAAACAGCGGTTAGTCTAGTAATGCCTCGGTTTTTCATCAAAGAGCCTCCTTCAGTGAGCTAAGTAGGAATCGGATAATTATTGGACGGAATTAACGAAATCTACCAGATGCTGAACAGACACCGCTTTTTGTTCTCTTGCCAATTCATTTCCTGAGGAATCGAGAATCAGCATATCCATCTGTGAATTTTCGTCAATGTTATATTTGCTTTTAAGAGTTTGGTCGGCTGTATGTTGCGTATAATAGACCAAAATATATTTGTCCTTGACGGCATTTTTGAATTCCGGCTGTTCGACATAGTAGGTCGCAGCATAACCTTGTGTCATCCCATATTGACCGTGTAAATAGAGCGCGTAAAATAGAATGATTTTTTTGTTTTGCTGCTGGGCAAGCTGCAAACCGTTGTCAATATTACCCAACCAACCGTCATCGGTAGGCATGGTTTTTATTATCGGTATTTTTGACTGCGTTGATTGGTTTGCCGCCGGTTTATTAATGCTTGCACGAGCTTCAGCCGCAGGACCGAAAAAAATAGGGGTTAACAAAGCAAAAGATAAGAGAAAAACAAAAATCTTTTTCATGGATACATCTCCTTTTTATCAAAGTAATATCCGCGGTAGATGTTATTTTGATACTCTTATTCTATAATTTTTATTATATGCTTCGGCAATAATCTTTACAAGATGGCAGAGATATGGCGTGAGGTTACCTGGCAAGTCAATATTTCTAAGCTCCGAAAGGCACAAGCCAATTATGAAGATACGGTATTGCAAACATTTGAACTTAGGGCAGCCTGCTCAGTTTATTATCGGCAAAAATACAACGTATTAATCAATAATTAAAATAGAAATATTGCCGATAAAATGGTATAATATAAGTGAATTTAAGAGAGGAGGTGCGCTATGAAATACCTTTCAGTCTCAGAAGCAGCCAGGCGGTGGGATATATCGGAACGAAGTGTGCGGAACTATTGTGCGCAGGGGAGAATTTCCAATGCTTTACTAAAAGGCAAGACATGGTATCTTCCGGAAAACGCTCAAAAGCCCGAAAGAGTAAATAAGCATAGCGCGCTACCTCGTACGCTGCTTGAAGTACTAAAGTCAGAGAAAGCATCCAGGCTGCCGGGTGGAATTTATCACAAGGTACAAATCGATTTTACTTATAACTCCAATCACATGGAAGGCAGTCGATTAACCCACGACCAGACGCGTTACATTTTTGAGACAAATACCATTGGAGTACAGGAAACAACATTAAATGTGGATGACATAGTGGAAACAGCCAATCACTTCAGGTGTATCGATCTGATAATTGATCGTGCGGGTTCCATAATCAGTGAAGCGTTGATTAAGCAGCTTAATGCTATGTTGAAAAACGGAACTTCTGACAGCAGGAAAGATTGGTTTGCGGTTGGCGGCTACAAAAAATTGCCGAATGAAGTCGGCGGCAAGGTAACTGCGTTGCCAAAGGAAGTACCTGCTAAAATGAAAGAATTGGTCGCTGCCTATAACGCTAAGAAAGAAAGAACTCTGGAGGAACTACTTGATTTTCATTATAGGTTCGAATGCTTGCATCCATTTCAGGATGGGAACGGGCGCATCGGCCGGCTGTTGCTATTCAAAGAGTGCCTCAGAAATAATATAGTGCCTTTTATCATCGACGAAGAATTAAAAATGTTCTACTATAGGGGTCTTAAGGAGTGGCAGGATGAAAGAGGATTTCTAAGGGATACGTGCCTGGCAGCGCAGGATAAATTCAAAGATTATCTTGATTATTTCAAGATATCCTATAAGCGAGGATTAATATTGGATCGCTAAGGATGTGCATCCGGACAAGATTGAACTCGGGTTGGACACATTTGCAAAAAAATAGATGCTTTCTTTTTGAGTAATTAGTGAGGTAATGAGGATGATCATCAGCGCAAGCAGGCGTACAGACATACCGGCTTTTTACGCCGAGTGGTTCGCAAGAAGGATAGAGGCAGGGTATTGCGCGGTCGTTAATCCTTTTAACAGCAAACAGGTTACAC
>JAAYVM010000081.1 GCA_012517145.1 Acholeplasmataceae bacterium | reverse complement strand
GACATTAATCTTGAAATTTAAATACTTTTTAATGATACCGACAGATATTTTATGCAAAAAAAAGACGGAATGCCAAGGCTTATACCATGACATCCCATCTTTTCATTTTAAATTGTAAAATAGTATTTAAACTATCCCTTGTGCTTTCATCGCTTCAGCAACTTTAATAAATCCAGCAATATTAGCACCAACGACTAAATTGTCTTTGTGTCCATATTCTTCAGCTGCCTTACTGGAGTTTTTATAGATATTAAGCATAATTGTTTTGAGTTTTGCGTCAACTTCTTCAAAACTCCATGCTAACCTCATGCTATTTTGCGTCATTTCAAGGCCAGACACAGAAACGCCACCGGCATTAGCAGCTTTTGATGGTCCCAGATAAATACCATTTGCTAACATATAATCTATTGCTTCATTTGTGCTAGGCATATTTGAACCTTCACATACGAATTTTATGCCGTTGGCAACAATTTTCTTGGCATCTTCAATAAGGATTTCGTTTTGAGTTGCGCAAGGTATAACTATATCAACTTTGCATCCCCATGGCTTTTCGCCAGGATAAAATTTAGCGCCAAAACGATCTGCATAGTCTTCTACACAATCGCGTCCAGATGCCCTCATCTCAAGCATATAGTCAATCTTTTCACCGCTGACACCGTTTTCGTCATATACATAACCATCTGGTCCGGAAATAGTAACAACTTTGCCGCCCAATTCGGTTACTTTGATAACAGTACCCCAGGAAACGTTGCCGAAACCTGACACTGCGACAGTTTTTCCAGCAAATGAAGTCCCTTTTGCCTTAAGCATCTCCTGACAGAAATAAGCAATACCGAAACCAGTAGCCTCAGGTCGAGTCAAGCTGCCGCCAAAGGACAAACCTTTACCAGTGATAACGCCGTTTTCATAAGCGCCTTTAATTCTTTTATATTGTCCGAAAAGATAGCCAACTTCTCTGCCTCCGACCCCAAGGTCACCAGCAGGAACGTCAACATTAGGACCAATATGTCTATATAATTCTGTCATGAAGCTTTGGCAAAAACGCATTACTTCCGCATCTGATTTGCCTCTTGGGTCAAAATCAGAACCGCCCTTACCGCCGCCCATAGGCAGACTTGTTAACGAATTTTTAAAAGTCTGTTCAAACCCAAGGAATTTAATAATGCTGAGGTTTACAGAAGGATGGAAACGCAAACCACCTTTATAAGGTCCAATCGCGCTATTAAACTGAACACGGAAACCACGGTTAACTCTTATTTTGCCAGTATCATCAACCCACGGAACTCTGAAAATGATTTGTCTTTCAGGTTCAACTATCCGTTCCATAATCCCCAAATCAATATATTCGGGATTTTTCTCAAGAACCGGAACCAACGAGCCTAGAACTTCTTTTACAGTTTGATGAAATTCTGGTTCATTAGCATTTCTTTCTACCACTCTACGATAGAGTTCATCACAATACTTCTGAGCACTTGTTGTCATTGCACAACCCTCCCAAAATTTTTGTTACCACCGGTAGTTCTGTACTAATTTGTTCCAACTTCATTATAACGCTCGTTTTGTATTTTGTATACGAAAAAGTTGAACAGAAATTTTAAAAAACTTCATTAATAAACACTATTTATAAATAATCCCTTGGAAATTCCTGCCATCAATTTTAACAATAAACGGGTCTTCTCTTCTCGCCAATTTTACATATTTTGTTTGATGCAAAACCGGCTGGCTCAGCAAGCACTGCCAGTCAATTTCTCCCTGCTCACTTGCGAACGGTATATGAAAATAGCCCATACCTGTAGCCGTCAAGTTGTGGAAAAAATGACTGCCAAGCGATGGTTCCGGGCGAAGATCACTACGATCAACTTCTACTATTATCAAAGACTGCGACATTTGCTCCCAAGCTAGTGGTATTCCCAACCATCGGTCAGATGTCCCAATTCGTCCAAAACCAATCAAAATACAGCGACGTCCTTCTTTTACTAATATTTTGTTAAGTTCGCCAATCTCTCTTGCAATTTGTGGGCTGTCCTTAATGTCAAAAGTTGCAGGATCAACATAAATAATATCTCTTATGTTATCGTAGTAACCGTTGCCAATGGTTTGCTTGCTGAAGCACCACGTATCATTTCTTTCTTCTAAATTTACCTGATGCGCTTCTCTTCCTACAACAATTGGCCGTATTTGCAAAAAATTAAATTCAGCTGGTTTGTTCTTATCTTCGGGAATGTTTACCGCAAACTCGATCTCAACATCTGAACCAAAGGCCTTTTTGCCCATAAGCATCAAGTCCTGAATAATTTGAGTCAAAGGTAATCTGTTATATTTAAGAATGGGTGCGAAAGTAATCAACTTTAATCCAGAATAATTTACATTATCATAGATACAGTCATTTTCAGAAGAATAAGTGCTGCCTATATAGTCCAAAGCGCCATCTTTATACGCCTGGTTCACTGGCACTTTTTCATAAATAAAATTTTCATCAGCACTTAAAGTAATATCCGCAGTTTTCTTCAGGTTAACTGAATAAAATAGATTTTGTGATTTTCTCATCTGTTCCTGTGAACTGGAAACCAGTGGATTCAACTTAGGATATGCGGGTGAAAATCTAAATACTCGGCCACCATCAACAATCGTTCTTCCAAAACCAAGTGCCAGACTTACTATGCCATCCTCTGGTTTCATTGGATAATAAGGATAAAAATTATAGGATTGGGCAACGCCCGAGATAGCCGGATAAAAATGATCGCCATAGTGTTCACCAACAAGCTCCTGAATGAGAACTGCCATTTTTTCCTCTTCAATTCTGATGTCAGCATTTTGCGCATATCTTAATGGCGCTTCGTAAAATACGGATGCATAAACCAATTTAACAGCATCCGTAAGCTGCTTGAAGCATACATCTTTATTAGCATTGCTATTTGGAGCGATATAGGTTTTGTAAATTCCCGCAAATGGGAGAATCCTGGAATCTTCAAGGATACTTGATGAACGAACTGCAAGTGGGCACTTTATATATTGAGTAAGTACTTTGAGATTTTCTTCTATATCATCAGGCAGTTTCGACTCAATAAATTTGTTTGCAATCTCCGCCTCTGATAATCCACAATTTATGAATGAATAAAGGTTGTTCTGTTCAATGAATTTTTCAAAAACTTCACTTCCTATTACAAACGAACGAGGTACCTTTACTATTATGCCATCATATTTGTCAGCCATATGTGCCTTTGAAATCATGGCATTCATGAAGGCAACACCTCGTGCCTTACCGCCCAAAGATCCTTTACCAAGTTTTATAAATGCATTTTCCATGTCTTTTTTTGCGAGG
>JAAYVM010000080.1 GCA_012517145.1 Acholeplasmataceae bacterium | reverse complement strand
GAAACTAAACTGCATGAATATATTTTTTATTACAACAATAAGAGAATCAAGCTAAAACTAAAAGGAATGAGTCCGGTAGAATACCGAACTCATTCCAAATTAGCTGCTTAATAACCTGTCCAACATTTTGGGTGCAGAACAATAAATTTTGCTGCGCTTAATTTTTGTAATTTTTACATACCCTTATTCAAGCTGAAAGCATCAAGGGTATCATTAATCTTTTTAGCCAAGCTTTCAGGAAGGCCTTCGATATTTATGTTCAGGAAGCCACGCACAATAATCGCCGTTGCCTCTTCCTCACTCAAGCCTCTGGCCATCAAATACTCGATCTCTTCCGGTGCAATACGACCCACTGCCGCCTCATGGCTGAGTTCCGCATTACCTGTATGCGCATCAAGCTCTGGTATGGCATAGATACGTCCCTCATTGCTGAGCATCAGACCATTACATTCCAGATGTGCGCGCACACCCTCAGACATACCAGCCAGCAAGCCGCGGTTGATAATAGTGCCGCCGGTTGATAATGACCGCGTACTTATTTCTGCTCTGGTGCCGGGAACCTCCAGAATAGACTTGCCGCCTATATCGAGATGGGACCCCTTCGGAGCAACTAAAATGGAATTCAGCCTTGCTACGGCACCTTTGCCTACTAATCTTGTAGTTGGATACATTTGCACATCTTTAACACGTTCCAGACAAACATAGTTAGACGTGTACTGGGCATCTTCACCTACAATAGCAACTGTACGCGGGCGGACTGCTACGTTTTCACCCCAATTATGAATCATGGTAAAGGATAGTTTAGCACCCTTTTCCACAAAAAACTCGCTGATACCAATATGCACGCCATTTTCAACAGAAGGATCGCTGGCACAACCGGAAATTATATTGAGTTCCGCACCTTCTTCGATAATGACTACGTTATGCACTCTTTGCAGTTGATCTTCATGCCCGATAAAAATGCAGGCTTGCAAAGGAGCACTTATTTTGTGTCCTGCACGTACCCTGATGAAATAACCCTGTTCTCTTTCCGTTGCTGTTTTCGCAGTATATTTATCAGTATCAGGGGCAACTGCTTTCCACCAGTATTTTTCAACAAGCTCCGGATGTTTTTTTGCTGCATCGCCGGTATTCATAAGCTCCAGTGGAGTCTCTTTATCTACTTCAACCTGTACCGGCGTATTGTCGACCTGGATGAAAGTAGCACTACGGCCTTCTCCGTCAAGTTCTATACCTACTTTAGCAAGTTTTGATTTACCGCCTGCTGTCAGATCTTCGGTACTTTTGGTTCTGGCCTCGTCATTATCGTCATATTTACTTAAATCAATATCTTCACCATAAAGGGCTTTTTTCTCCAGTGCTGCTTCCATCTTTTTCTTGTCAGCCATTATAATCCACCTCCGCAGCCTTTATTGATGCAGTGTTCATAGCCTTTTTGACAGATACAGGAAAACATCTCCATCGGATCTCCGCTGCAGGATAATGTCCCATCAAAAAGTATATGTGCTTTGGTAGCTGGAATATATTTCAAAATATGTCCGAGGTGTGTAATAATCAAACCGGAGTTTTGGCTTTCTTCCAGAGGATTAACCTTGCCAGGCAAATTACCGCCGAAATGCGGGCAACAGCCTTTTTCACACTGACAGCCTTTACCGGATAGGATATATTTTGCCGCACGGCCAACTAATGCTATATTCTCTACGTCGACACCTGACTCAGGTTCATCCAACAGTAAAAGTTCAGGCTTTTGTGCCATCAATTGCAACAATTCCGACCGTTTGATCTCACCGCCGGAGAAACCATCATTAACTGAACGGTCCAGATGCTCACTCAGTCCCATCCAATCAGCCATAATTTCTGCTTCCTCAGGAGTTGCTCCACAAATCTGCACCATTTGGCGCAAGCTCAAGCCTCGGATCGTTGGCGGCCGTTGAATCATAACGCCAATACCAAGCTTAGCTCTTTCATAGAGCGGAATCTCAGTAATATCCTGGCCTTTGAAATAGATCTTTCCTTGCGTTACCTTGTAGCGTTCAAAACCCATAATTGTTCCAATTAAAGTAGATTTACCGGTCCCATTAGGCCCATACAGCACATGTACTTCACCTTTTGGTATATGTAAGTTAATATCATGAAGAATAACTTTATCATTAATAGCAATGGATAAATTTTCAATTCTCAGCATATAAAACTATTCCTCCTTTCGCTTGTTACTCAAAGTATACAATATCGCTTAGGATTAGTCTACCTGATAGGCCTGTTTTACTTGATTTTTCATACTGGAAATGCCTCAGGTAATATAGTATAATGTTTCAAGACCCATCCGGCGGGGGTGGGTAGAGGAGGAAGCAAAATGCTTAATACTGAAACAGAAAAAGCAATTCTGACAAGACTAAGAACTGTCAAAGGTCATATTGCCGGCATAGAACGCATGGTTGAAAACAAAGAAAATTGTGCTGACATCTTGGTGCAAATATCAGCCACCCGCTCTGCTATCGAAAAAATTGGCATTTATCTACTGGAAAACAATGCCAAAGACTGTCTTTGCGGCGAAGCAAAGTCAGCGGAAGAAAAAGAACACGTACAAAAAATTGTTAAACAGATTATTTCTTTCTTGAAATAACAGAATTCAGGAGGCATTATGCATCAATATCTTTTTCACATTGGAGATTTTCCTGTCCGCATGTATGGGCTGGTACTTTGCATGAGTATTTTTCTGGCAACAGGCGTTGCTTACTTTTTGGCCAAACAAGACGGACGTTGGCACACGCATGTAGCTGATATAGGTATTTACGGAGGTTTTGCCGGCATTATCGGCGGACGTCTGTGGGATGTATTCTTTTTTGACTGGGATTATTACAGCCACCATCTTTTGGAGATCCCCTTTGTCTGGCAAGGCGGCATGGCTATCCAAGGTGGTATGATAGCAGGAGTATTGGCTGGGTTTGTTTATTGCAAAAAGCACAAAATTGATGCTGTCGCACTTTTGGATATCGTTACACCTGCCTTGATTATCGGGCAGTCTATCGGTCGCATGGCCAATCTTTTAAACGGTGATGCTTTTGGCTCACCAACAGGTGGTAACTTCGGCTTGGTCTATCCAGAAGGTACTCTTGCCTACAGAACTTACGGAAGTGCCCCGCTCTGGCCAGCAGAAGTCTGGGAAGGACAGCTTGATATTGTAATTTTTGCTTTACTGCTGCTTTTTCGAACTACCAATCATGCACGCGGTCAGGTAGCACTGCTTTATGTGATGTTATATTCCGCCGTACGTTTTGGTTTGGAAATGTTACGAGGCGATTACACGGAACCTTTCCTTTTCGGTTTGAAATCGGCACAAGCGACAAGCTTAGCTTTCATTATCGTTGCCGCTGTTCTCTTCGTATGGGTAGGACGTAAAAAACCTGAAGAAGATCCAAAACCTGTTTCTAAGAAAAGAAAATAATTGATTCGCACGAAAAAATAAGACCTGAGTTCGAAGGAACTCAGGTCTTATCTTATTTCAGGATTAAACCCACAGGACAGTGGTCGCTGCCCATAATATCTGTATAAATCAGACTATCTGCTATCCTATCAGCAAGACGATTGGATACTACAAAGTAATCAATTCTCCATCCGGCATTCTTTTCTCTGGCTTTAAACATATATGACCACCAAGTATATATCCCTTCCTTATCAGGATATAAATAGCGGAAAGAATCAGTGAAGCCTGCTGCTAACAACTCCGTCATTTTAGCTCTTTCTTCATCCGTAAAACCAGCATTCTTATGATTTGTTTTAAAATTTTTCAAATCTATTTCTTTGTGCGCAACATTGAGATCACCGCAAATAATTACAGGTTTTTTCTCGTCCAGTTGTTTGATATAAGATCTGAAAGCATCTTCCCATTGCATGCGGTAGTCGAGCCGGGCAAGTTCACGCTGCGAATTGGGCGTATAAACATTTACAAGATAAAAATCATCGAATTCTGCTGTAATAACCCTGCCTTCCTGGTCGTGTTCAGCAATTCCTATATCATAGCTGACGCTCAGAGGTTTTATTTTAGTAAATATCGCTGTGCCAGAATAACCTTTTTTCTCAGCACTGTTCCAGTATTCTTCATAACCGGAAAAGTCAAACTCAGCCTGCCCCTTTTGCATCTTTGTTTCCTGTACACAAAAAATATCTGCTTCAGAGTTGGCGAGAAAATCTTGAAATCCTTTGTTCATACAAGCGCGTAGACCATTTACATTCCAAGAAATCAATTTCATTTTTTACTTCTCCTCATTTTTCTTTTTCTGATCTTAAACCAAACATTCATTAATAAAATTGCACCGACAAACAATGCTGCTATCTGCCAGCTTAAATATTTCATATAATCCAGATCAACAACCATTCCTAAGATAGCCGTCAATACTAAAACTAAGCCAAAATTAAAATAACCTGTTCTCGCCAACAAGAGGCCTTCTTTTAAAAATATGCCCCCCAAAATAAGATAATAAAAGGCAAACAGAAAAGCTGCATATAAAGGACCGGCAAAAGCAGTTACTGCCAAAGAAGCGCCTATGAAGACAACTAAAGGCAAATAGAAAAACAATTTATAAGACCGGCAGCCGAAATCTTCCTTAGCAAAAGAAGCAAGAGAGTAAAGCCAAGCCAGGCCGGCACAAATAAAAAACGCAAGCAAATAAGGTCCGTTTTCAAAACTTGTCGGCCAAAAATATGGCACCAAAAGATGAACACCTGCTAATAGTGAACTTACTTCGCCAAAGCCAACAAGAACTTTCTGTATTATCGAATCGTCACTAAATTGTTTGGCCCATATTGATATTAACGCCAGCCAAACTACTAGCTTCAAACCAGAAAACAAGCAAAAAGGATCCCATGCCACGCCCCTAACCAAAAGAGCAAAGCTTACAATAAGCAATATTCCTATAGTTACAGTAGGTCCTTTATGAGTTCTCATTATTTTCTCAGTCCCGTCACCGCATCCTGTACTTCATCAACTTCCTTAAGACATTCGAGTAAAACTAAAACACTGTCATAATCTCGCTCATCAAGACATAAATCAATTTTTTGCCTTAAACCCTTCTTTAATGGCAGTAACTTTTCATTAAGATTTTCATAAAACCAATTACCTGCTTCTATGATTTTTTGGTCTTCGTTTTGATCCATTTCATTCAGAGCTGCGGCAAATTTTTGCACACAACTATTGATACTTTCTATACCTTTGTCAAATTCACTTTTATCTACTATCAACCTTGTATGCCTCCCACTAAAATGTATTAAAGCCTTTAACCTTTTATTTCATTATACATTATTTTTGCCAACAATCTTTAACATTTTATAATTCAGTATAGTTCACATTTTTTTCATAGATTTGCCCTTTGTTTGTCAAATTTACGTTCTATACTCTAAACATAGTAAGAGTTACCCCCTCTTGCTATACCCTTCCCATTAAATCATCATAAACAACTTTCCCTTGAAGCAGCCGCTTACGAACCCCTCGTAGGCGGTTGTTTCTGTCTGGTGATAATCTTTCTTTACATGCAAAATCCATCATAGGCAAATAACTTTGCTTATGATGGATTTTTTATTTCATACATGATCCTCTGCTATACGAACTATAAAAACTTAATTAAGTCCGAAATAATCATAAACTTGCTTTACTGCCTCTTCAAGTTTATCTGGGTGAAGATTATGCTTGGCAGCCAACACAACCATTCCTTGCAATTGATGTTTCAAAAAAGCTTCAAAGATTGTTCTATCTACAGCATGATCATCACCGTCAACTGTGCCTGTTCCACAATAAGCTATAGTAAAATCTTTGATAGTTGCTGTTTCTTTATCTAAAAAATAGAAAAGATAAGGACAGGTATCACAAAAACGCTTTACAACCTTTATCAAATTCTCGTTTATGAATGGTCCTGACTCATAACCTTCGAAACTGACAGACATTTTACCGGCATATTTTTCCACATATTCCTTTTTCTCTCCCAGAATGGCCAACAAAGCGAGATAACGCTCGATGTCTTCATTTTCTAATTCTTCTTTTTTAATAACAATATTAATATATTTTTCCTGCATTAAATATTTTTCGATTCGTTCTCTGTATTCTTCCAGCTCCATTATTCCTCCTCAGTGCCTGCTTAGTCTTTTTTCTTAACAATGCATTCGTAGGGAATTATTTCGCCCTGTATTTCCGCATACTTGCTTTTAGCATCACAAAGTTTGACGTTCACTGCCCACATGGAAATATCTAAATCATCTTTTATATGGCGGCACTGGATATTTTTTTTATCTTGCAGCCAGCATACAAGGTGTTCGTCTTCCAGATACTTTATAAGCTCATCTTTGTGCATTTTCTTTATGTTACGGTCAGAAAAATAGATGGTTGCCATTCTCACATCATCAATCGCCCAGCACTCAACACGATAAGGTCTTTCGTCGGAGAACTCGCCTTCCAGATAGCCTATATCACTGTCAACACAGCCCTCTTCATCAATTTCGTCTGAATAATTAGCCTGTGGCTTAAAATGCGGATGTGGATATTTGATTTTCAGAATGTTATCTTGCTCCATGTTCAACCTCACTATTTATAATAATTTAAAATCTTTTTGCAATTCTTCCCCAATTCTCTTTTTACCCAAGACGGGCCCAGAACTTTCACCTTGGTACCCAGACTCATCAGCCAGCCAAAAAAGACAGGACTTACGGCAACATCAACACAGATAATAAAATTATTGTCATCTGCTTTTTTAATTGCAACATCCTTACCGAATCTGTCAATAACAACTCCTGTCAAAGATTTATCGAACTGCATCTCGACATTTGTTTCTTCACCGCCATACATGCCAAAATGTTTTTGGGCATGGCTAACCACGTCAAATGATTCGCTCTCCTCACAGCCTTCACAGGCCATATCCAGGATAGTTACTTCTGCCATGCGGTCAACGCGATAATGTAAGTTCTTCTTGTGCTTACTATTATAACTTATCAGGTAATAATTATCATTATCCCAGCACAAGGAACAAGGATTTTCGACATACTTGATACCGTTTTTGCGGAATTTTTCATCTTTGTCTATCGTCCATTCCATATACTTGAAGCTGATTTGCTTTTTATCCGCGATAGCTTGATGAAGTTTGTCCACATTGTAGTAAATGCTCTCATGCATATTCTTTATTCTATCTTTGACAATAACTTGCCTATGCAAAGATCCAGCCTGATATTTGCTGGTACAACCTTCTAATTTCTTGATTAACTCCATGGTCTTTTTGCCAGTAATAAATTTGGACGCTTCCACAGCGTCGACTAGTAACTTTAACTCCGGCAATTGAAAAGAACGCTCCCCAACAAAATAAGAATTGGAACGGCTTCTGGTACAGATAACATCAAGTCCAAAATTTCTTAAAGTTTCTATATCATCGTAAATGCTTTTTCTTTCTGCGTTGATACCATACCCGGCCAGTTTGGTTATAATCTGATTAACAGTCAGTGAATGGTTTTCGTCTGTTTCCTCGAGCAAAAACTTTTGTATGTACAACAATTTTGCTTTTTGGTTAATTGATTTGGGCATAATGCTACCTCCAAAAAATAATCATTGTTTTTATAACAACAAGCTCATGTATTGTCAGAAAGTATATATTAGGCAAAACTTTTAATATACCTGCTTTAAAACGCTAAAAATAAAAAGTTTCTTGGCATATCATCAAAAAATTTTGAATCAACTGCCAAGAAACTTTAAAAGCCTCACCCTAATCCTTAAATATATAATGGCCGTTTATTTCTTCTACCATAGTCCAACGGTCACCGCTGGCCTTCTTGAAATTGTTATATTCTTTTTTTGTCACAATGATAACTGAATCATCGGATTTCTGCAAATCTTCCATAACAATATAGGGCATAATATTTTTGCTTGTCCAGCTGTAGGCTTGCGGTCTGAAACCATCAACCTTATCGCTCGACAGGAGTTTAACAATCTTCTTGTCGGAATAAAAGACTGCGGATGTTGAATAGTCGCCATAACTTGCTATTACTTGCTTATCCGGGTATTCTTTTTTGAGTTCTAAAGCTATTTCTTTGGCCGACCGAAGCTCTGTAAGAGGTACGCAAACATTGCGTAACAAGGCGATATTAAACGCGACAGCGGTCAAAGCTATCCCCATAATTACAACTTTCCTGTTGCCAAGCATATAATAGTAAACGCAGCCAACCATACCTATAACAGCCACTACCAGTAACTGCCATTCGGAATGTACATCAAATTGCTTAGTTCTGTCTGCCCAGAAAGCCGCACCTACCAGCAAAAGGTAAAAGGAAAAATTATATAATAAAGTATTTCCTAAGGTAGAATTTTTGCTTTTAGCGTCAAGCCAGCCCCCAATTAGTAAAGCGAGCGGGAACAGCATAGGATAGGTATACGTCAAATATTTAGTCGCCATGTTTTGGAAGAAAAAGAAAATTGTAAAAGCCCAGATGAGCAGGAATTTCTCCTGACTTGGCGGTTTTACCCATTTGCCGGCATCTCTGCAATAGTGTTTGATCGTCGCTGGCAATAGCCCTATCCAAGGGAAAAAGCTTAATAAGAGAACCAGTGTGTAAAAGTAAATTACATTATCGCGTGGATGCTCTGAAACGGTAGCACGCAAAAAGTTGTGCGTACCGAAGAAAACATTGATAAAATCAGCGCCGTGGGTCAGATACATAGCCAAATACCAAGGAACCGCGATTGCCAGAAACAACAATGTTCCGGAAAACAGCTTCATGTTTTTTAACTCACGCCAGGAATTTTCCGTCAGGAGGAAAAGAAAAATAATCAGGCCAGGTAGTAAAAACCCTATTGGCCCTTTGGTTAAGGTTGCTAATGCGCAAAAGATATAAGTTCCATAGTAGTACTTGCCGTTATGCTCACGATAGCCCAAATAGAAGAAAAGGAGGGCCGCATTAAAAAACAAAAACAGTACGGAATCAGTGATGATTGATTTACTGATCAAAAAGAATTCCAGCGATGATGCCAAAACAACAGCACTTAGGAAGCCTGCTCTTTCTGAATAAAGTTTTTTACCACCGAAAGCAGCTAGCGCGACTGCCAAAACACCAAATACAGCTGGGAAAAAACGAGACGCGAACTCAGTAAACCCGAATACCTTGTAAGCGATTGCCGTCAGCCAGTAAAACATAACAGGCTTGTCATACCAATAGTTGCCATAAATTTGCGGAGGCAGCCAATTACCGCTCTGTACCATTTCTTTAGCAGTCAGAGCATAGTTTGATTCCACACTATCAGTAATAAGCAAGGAACCGTTATATGAAAAAAGCAATATTAATACCACAACAAAAAGGCCAAACCAGTATTTCTTAGGCATAAAATCCTCCTCTTAAGTAAAAGAAACTATTTCATAGGGTAATAATACTGGATAATAATGAAAAGTAACTGAAAAAGCCTGTACAGCAAAAGTTGAAAATAAAAATTGCTGAACAGGCTTTAAAACTATTCTCTATTTTTCTTTAAAATTCAAAGGCAGCTTAACCACAAAGCTACTGCCAACATTCAATGTACTGCTTACTGAAATATTACCATGATGCTTTTTAACGATAAGCTTGGCAATCGGCAGGCCCAACCCAAATCCGCCATTAGTACGTGGACGTGCCTTATCTATGCGATAAAACCTCTCGAATATCCTGGTCTGGTCCTCGACAGTCATGCCAATACCTTCATCGGTTATAGTTATGACTGCTTTTTCATCTTCCTTTCTCAAGCTTAAGAAAACCTTCTTACCTTCTTCTGTATATTTGACAGCATTATCGACTAATATGGTAATCAATTGCATCAACATCCGCCTGTCGGCAAAAATATCTATTTTTTCCTCAGCCAATTGCCATGAAAAATAAACCCCTTTTGTTTCTGCTAAGTAATTTAAACTAAGCAAAGTTTGTTCAATTTCATCATTCAGGCAAAACCAAGATAAATCCAACTTCCAGGCCTTACTGTCTCCGCGTGCCAGGGTCAATAAATTTTCAACCAGATTATTCATCTTTTTGGTTTCAAACTTAATATCCCTTACGACACGCAGTGCGAAATCACTGTACTTGCTTTCTTTATCACCGCTAAGGGCCTCTGCAGCCATTGTGAGGGCAGTCATAGGCGTGCGCAGCTCATGCGAAGCATCCGCGACAAATTCCTTCTGCTGTTGAAAAGCTGACTTGATAGGTTCTAAATTCTTTCCCGCTAAATAGTAACCGACATACCCTGCAATAGCTAAAAACAACAATACTAAAAGAAATATTATGCCTGCAGATGTTAAGATAGCCTGATAGTATACGGTTAAATTTCTAAACATATATAGAGTTCCAAGAACTTTGCCATCTTTAATCAGTTCGCTGCGCGCAACTATAAACAAAGCCCTGTCGCCATCATCTTTCGCAAAAATGAGAAAAGATGCATCCTCATCCGTTTCCGGCCATTGATTCTGCTTAGTAATAATGTGTTTTGCATAGGGTGATTCTGTAAGCTGATCAATGACAGCTACACCATCAGGCGACAACATATAGGAAAAAGTTTGTCCGGAAGCAATAGCCTGCTCACTAACAGGTAATTCCCGTGATTCAAGATATTCCTCACCTTCATGTCGAACAAGTTCAAGCATATTTTCTGTTTCTTCACTGGCAAAAGCCATCAGAATGACATAAAAACTTGCACAGGAAAAAGCAACCAGAAATAGGCTGAAAATCAGCATATATATTCCTGTT
>JAAYVM010000079.1 GCA_012517145.1 Acholeplasmataceae bacterium | reverse complement strand
TGACTTGTTTTTTTCGATGTATATCTCGAAATTATTGACTCGGTCAAATCTTCCGATTCGACCCGCACATTCATTTTTGGTTTTGTTCAGTTTTCAAGGTTCTTGCTCGCCGTTATCAGCGACTTGACTATAATATCACTTCGCGTTGAGGCTGTCAACACTTTTCTTGTAAAACTTTTTTGAAGTCTTCTGTGTGATACTCGCTCCTCAAGTGGAGCTCTTATATAGTATCACTTGTAACCCCAGATTGCACGCCCTCTTTTTGTAAGTTTTTTAATATTTCCAAGGAAACACTAGGGTGCGTTGCATTAACAAATGGCATAAATAGTAACTTTATAAGGCACAAATATTTTATACAATTTCAAACTTTTTTAAAGCTTTTCCATTTAAATAATCGCACAAACGTCCTTGATAACTATCACGTTCATCAAGTATTTTCTCGATTTTATCCTTAATATTCCACCACTTTTCTCCCCAATTGCTGAATTCTGTATGAGAAGCTGGTGCTCTACCTATTAACCGCTGCATAACAATATCTTTATCCAGATATTCTAAAAACAAAATAACTCTCTCTATATACTCGTCCATACTAACAAGTTGCAGCTTGCCTGCAAGATATTCATCAGCCATTGTCGTTCCCTTTATTATATAAAGGGCATGTATTTTGGCTTCTGTCGTTTTCATTGCAGATAAAACTTTAGCAGTTTCTATAACGTCCAATCTGTCACTGCCTGGCAGGTTTAATATCACATGTGTGCAACTTTCAAGTCCATATTTGTTAATGCGTTGCATAGAATCAAGATATTCTGCCAAGGAATGTCCACGGCGTATTTCTTCAAGAACATGATAATTAACCGTCTGCAGTCCAAGCTCAATGGTTATGTCAACTTTCCTTTTGTTTTTAATATCAGCTAATTTTTCCAAATAATTATCACTTACACAATCAGGACGCGTAGCTAAGGCAATTCTTACAACATCTTCATCGCAAGCCTCAAGCAGATAATTTTCCAAAACTGGCAACGGCAAGTATGTATTGGAATAGTTTTGAAAATAAGCAATAAACTTTTTAGCTTTATATTTTTCTATAATATGCCCTTTGTGCATGCCAATTTGTTCCTTAATACCTACTGTTTCAGGAATATGCTGGTAACCAGCCCCTATATCGCCGCAAAAGCTGCATCCTTCAAATCCGCATGTGCCATCTCGATTTGGGCAGGTTACAGGGATACTTATTGGAAGCTTGTATACTTTTACCCCATATTTATTTTTAAGAAAATCCGAATAATTATTATATCTGCTTGTCATAAAAATCTTTACCTTCTATCTCTAAATAATGAACTTCCGATCCAGTCAGATCCGCAAGCACGATAAAGTCAGAATTAAAACCCTTATCCGGATGCCATTTGAATCGTTCAATAGGCAGATACTTGCGCACCTTTCGCCATGTTGAAAAGTCATAAGATGGCAAGTATTTTTTTATAATGTTTTCATTACGCCAAAATTCTAATACCTTTTCTTTGATTTCTTCGCCATGCCACTTAAAATTATTGGGCTGCCAGCCAGGTTGCTTTAAAAACACATCAAAACGCAAAATTTCATTTAAAGTCTTTGCATGCTCAGGAAATTTTTCTTCACAGAACGATTTCAACAATAAAGTCACATTTCTGATATTATGACCTTCCGGATATAATCCTTTACTATCCCACCAGATACTCAGGTCCTCATAAAACGCATATGCATCAGCTTTATAATATTCATTTATTATGTGTTCTAAAAAATAATCAAATTTTCCTGTATTATATGTATGTTCAAAAACATCTTCCAAAACTTTCAAAAACCGCATTTCTTTATATGAAACGTAATTCGTTTGCAAAACTTCGTAAGGAGTATCATCCATATAAATAATGCCGTGCTCTTCAGCCTGTTTCGACATCAACGATCCCTTTAACACTTTTAAAAAACCAAGTTGCAGCATATGAGGGCGCAAAGCATAAACATCATTAAAAGATTCCTTGAAGCTAAGAATATCTTCATAAGGGAGTCCTGCAATAAGATCAAGATGCAAATGTATGTTGCCGAAAGTCAAAATTTCTATAACATTTTTCACTAAAGATTGCCAGTCATCTTTTCTACCTATCGCCTTCAAAGTGTCCTGATTGGTTGTTTGCACACCAATCTCAAACTGGAACCTTCCTTTAGGTACTGTTTTTAGAAAGTTAAGGACATTTTGTGAAAGTAAATCAGCCTTTATTTCAAAATGGAAAAGCGTTTTGGTCTCTTTATCAGCAAGATGCTGCATTATCGGTAAAAAGTATTCTTCTCCTAAATTGTATGTGCGATCCACAAACTTAACCAAAGGAACTTCCGCATCAATAAAGTTATCTAATTCTTTCAAAACCTTGTCAAGAGGCTTTCTCCTTACATAATGTGAAATTCCCGACAAACAATAAGAACAACTGAAAGGACAACCACGTGTACACTCATAATAAGCAATCTTATGAAGTTCCTTAAAGGAATTTATGTCATCGTACGGGAATGGTAAAACGGCCAGGTCTTCTATAACGGCTAGGTTACCGGCGTTTTGAATACACCCATCGTCATCAAGCCAGGCAACATTTTTGGATATAACCTTTCGTCCTTTTTCCAGATCACTCAGAAGTGAAGCAAAAATTACTTCACCCTCGCCTTGCACAATAAAATCAGCATCCGGGCATTCACAAAAAGCACTGTCAGCAGTAAAAGAAACCTCTGGACCACCAAGAATAATAATGCACTTAGGCATAACCTTGCGCACTAAATTTACTAATGAATATACATAGTTTTTGTTCCAAATATGGACGTCTAACCCGATAATATCAGGTTTATAAGAACTGATTTCAGCCAAAGAGGCAAGCAACGGTGTTTGTATGGTCTGTTCGCAAAAATCTATGTCGAATCCTTTTTGTTTACTGTAATAGCTTACCGATCTTATACCTAATGATGAATGTATATATTTGCTGTTAATGGCAACTAATAGTGTTCGCATTGTTCTGTCCTTCCAAAATAAAATATTCGTTCTCTGTGCTATAATAATAGTATTGTCCAGTAATTTTTGCAAGGAGTGATAAGAATATGACTATTTCTAACACAGTGCCAAAACACGGAAGTGACATATCAAGAGATGATATACCGCAAACACAAAAATGGCACATAGAAGATATTTTTGCAAGCCTTTCTAAATGGGAAGAAACCTGCAAAACATTAAAAAGCAGATTAGATGATTTGTCAGCTTTTAAAGGTAAGCTTCACGAAACTGAAAAACTTTTTAATTGCCTTGCTTTGCGTGATGAATTATCACAAAGTATTGAAAAAATATATGCCTATACGCGACTGCAAAGAGATACCGACAACGCGGATCAAAACTTTCAGGAACTTGTAGGTATAGCTGAAAATATAACTGCTGAATACTATAATGCAACATCTTTTATCGAACCAGAAATTTTAGCGCAAAAAGAGCTGTCGTTTATCTGGCTTGAGAAAACTAATCCTAAATTTTGCCAATACAAACACTATTTGGAAGATTTAATGCGCAAGGCACCACATGTCTTGCCTACACGAGAAGAAGAAATCCTTTCAAAAAGTAGATTATCGACAAGTGCAGCTGAAAACATCTTTAGAATTCTGACTGGTGCCGATATCAGCTTTGCACCTGCAACCGACAGTGAAGGCGCGAGTCATGCCGTTAGCGAAGGCAGCTATCTTTTAAACATGACTTCCCGCGACAGAAAATTACGTGAAAATACTTTTAAATCGCTGATGGGCACTTATAGGCAATATCGCAATACGTTATCCGCTTCACTTGCCGGCAACTGTCGCAGTGCTAATTTTTATGCAACAATCCACAATTACCAGGATACCTTATCAGCCAGTCTGGCCGAAGACAATATTCCAGTAAGCTTATATGACAATTTAATAAATGCCATTCACGCCAACTTAGAGCCTTTGCACGACTATATTACATTAAAAAAAGAAAAACTTTCTCTCAGCGAATTCCACGCCTTCGATTTATATGTTTCCTTAGCTAAAGAAAATACCGATATTTTCTCTTATACCTATCCTGAAGCCTGTACAATCGTGCAAACTGCTCTTGCTCCTCTAGGCGACTCCTATTGCGAGAAATTGTCAGAAGGCTTTTCCTCAGGTTGGATTGACGTATATGAAAATAAGGGCAAACGCTCTGGAGCATATTCCTGGGGCATTTATGGCGTGCATCCCTTTGTGCTTTTAAATTATCAACCGCGCTACAACAGTATTTCTACTATAGCTCATGAAATGGGTCATGCTATGCATAGTTACCTGAGCAGTAAAAACCAGACATATATCAATTCTGATTATTCCATCTTCTGTGCAGAAGTTGCTTCAACAACTAATGAAATATTGCTCTTAGAGCATATGCTTAAAAATGCTAATAAAGAGCAGAAGATTTACCTTATCAACCAATTTTTGGAGGCAGTCCGCACAACCGTCTATCGCCAGGTACAATTTGCCGAGTTTGAAAAGTGTATTCATGAAGAAATTAGTGCTGGCAAAACCCTGGTTGCCAAGAATCTTGAAGAATTGTGGCTTGATTTGAATAAAAAATACTATGGTAAATCGCTTGCTTTAGATCAGGAACTCAGTGCCGAATGGTCGCGCATCCCGCACTTTTATACACCTTTCTACGTTTATAAATATGCAACAGGATATTCTGCTGCTACTACTTTTGCTGATTTAATTCTCCAAAATAGATTAGACGCCAAGGAAAAATATTTACAATTTTTAAGTTCAGGCGGTAGCGACTATTCACTTGCTTTACTGCAAAAAGCTGGTGTAGACTTAAATACGCCACTGCCAATCGAGTACACATTAAGGAAATTTAAGGAAAAACTAACAGAACTTAAAACTCTGTTAGACTAACAAGGACAAAAATAGGAGTAAGTAACCTGAATCGGTTACTT
>JAAYVM010000078.1 GCA_012517145.1 Acholeplasmataceae bacterium | reverse complement strand
CCGAGGCAATTACCTTAACGCCGCTGGCCTTGGCAAGTTCGGCGGTCGCTTCGACGTTCACGCCTGAAAGCATCCCATCCCTGCTGATATCGGTGAAAATAATATGCTCTACACCGACAGCAGCCATCTTTTTTGCCAATTCCTCGGCGCCGATACCGCCGCCAATGCCCCAGCCTTCAACAGCAACTTCACCATTTTTGGCATCAATACCGACCACAACCTGACCGGGAAATTTTTGACAAGCCTCACGCACAAGCTCCGGATTGCGAACTGCTACCGAACCCAAAATCACGCGTGTAACTCCCAGCGCCAGCATATTTTCGATATTAGCCAACGTACGGATACCGCCGCCGACCTGTACCGGTATTTTAACCTTGGCTAAAATTCTTTTGATAACCTCGGTGTTACTGCTCTGACCAGCCAAAGCACCATCAAGATCAACCACATGCAGGTATTCAGCGCCGGCATCTGCCCAGCGCACCGCCATTTCTGCCGGATCTTCCGCAAAAACGGTCTCGCACTCGAATTTGCCTTCCGTCAGCCGCACACAAAGGCCATTTCTGATATCTATTGCAGGGAAAAGAATCATAGCTGCCACTCCTTAAAGGATTGTAAAATACCTAAGCCTACTTTGCTGGATTTTTCAGGATGGAACTGCACCGCCTGCACATTCGCTCTGCCCACTGCGGCAGTAACCTCCGTGCCATAATCACATACGGCCGTAATAATGCTTTTATCTTCAGGCACAGCGTGAAAACTATGGACAAAATACACATAGCCATCAGCTGCCTTTGCAAGCAGCGGCGAAGGTGTTTTCAAAATAAGACTGTTCCAGCCCATGTGCGGTACTTTCAAATCCGTCTTGATCTTTTCCACCTGTCCTTTGAAGAAACCAAGTCCTTGTGTACCGGGGGCTTCCTCGCTGCCTTCGAATAAAAGCTGCAAGCCCAGGCAGATACCCAGAAAAGTTTTGCCGCTGGCAAGTGTTTCTTTAATAACAGGCACCAAGCCATATTTTTCCAGGTTCAGCATGCAATCGCCGAAAGCACCGACGCCTGGCAGAATCACTTTGTCAGCCTTGGCTATCTTTGCCGCCTCAGAAGTCACCTCGACCTCGGCACCTACATATTTCATTGCCTTGTTTACACTGTGCAGATTGCCCATACCATAATCAATGATTACAATCTTTTCGCTCATAATTTCCCCTTACTGCTCATAACACCTTTAACGCGGCCATCTATTGCCACGGCCTCAGCAAGTGCCCTGGAAAAAGCCTTAAAAATTGCTTCAATAATATGGTGCGTGTTCTGTCCGTAAAGCAAACGTACATGTAAAGTCATGCCACTTTCCGCAGCAACAGCGCGAAAGAATTCCTCTATCATCTCTGTTTCCAGATTGCCCAAAACAACCTTGGGGATTTCTGCCCGCCAAACAAGCAGTGGACGCCCGCTGAAATCAAGAGCAACATGTGCCAGCGCTTCATCCATCGGCAAAAAGCAATTACCATAACGGTGTATTCCTGTTTTATCGCCAACAGCTTTTTTCAAAGCCTGTCCCAACACAATGCCGCAATCCTCAACCGTATGATGAGAGTCGACCTCCAAGTCGCCGCTTGCCTTAATGCTAAGATCAAGAAAAGCATGTTTGGTGAGAAGCACAAGCATATGGTCAAGAAAGCCTATACCGGTAAAAATCTCCGCCTGTCCTTCACCATCAAGGTTCAAACTAAGCTCTATACTGGTTTCCAATGTCTGACGTTCGATTTCAGCCGTTCTCATCATTAAATCCCTCCTGCGTTTTTGCAAACCTCTTTAATCGTTGCAAGGATTATAATATTTTCTTCAGGAGTCCCCAGTGTTAACCGAATGCCTCCTTCTAAAGCAGGATTTCTTGTAAAATCCCGTGCCAGAATTTTCTTGTTCGCCAAAAATCTGAATACAGTTTGTCCTGCAAGTTTTCGTGCTGTGCCTGACTCAGTTACCAATCCCTCATTTTCGCCAAATTTGCTGAGCTTAACCGCCAGTTCTGGCTGCGCTGCAAACATTAAGAAATTAGTTGCCGAATCCCAGACTTTAAAACCGAGTTCCGACAATGCTGTCCGCATTTTTTCTCTTTCGGCAATAATCTGATTGGTCCGTTCAACGAATAGCTGTTTGTTCTTGTAAACTATTTCTGCAGTGAGCAAAGAAAATGCATTAACGTGATACGGCAAAAGCACCTTGCCAAGAATTCTCATTAATGATCTGCTGCCCACCCCATAGCCTACACGCATAGAGGCCAGTCCATAAGCCTTGGAAAAAGTACGTAAACAGATAAAATTATCATATTTCGTGAGCAGCGTCATCGTGGAACCAGCAAAATCGGCATCATACCCGCCGGCGAATTCCATATAAGCCTCATCCATGATTACCGGGCAATCAACGTTCGCCAGAATCTTCTCCATCTGCAAAAGAGAATTATAATTGCCAGTTGGATTGTTCGGATTACAAACAATCAACAAAGCAGGATTTTCCTGTTTACAGAAAGCAATCACAGCTTCCGCATCAATATAACCATCTTTATCTAAATTATAAGGCAGAGACGTGCTGTCGGAAAGTTTTGTATAAACCCCGTACATAGAGAACGAAGGATAAGGGAAAGCAATCTTGCGTCCGCTGCCACCAAAAGCATAGCAGGCCATCTGCAAAAGCTCGCTGGACCCGTTGCCAACCTGTACATTTGCTTCAGGCACGCCAAAATCAGCGGCAATCAGCCGACAGAGTCCTTCAGCCTTCATCGGAGGATAGCGGTTAAATGCAAAATCTTCGGCAGCCTCAGCAATCTCTTTTTGTACCGATGCCGGCAAACCCCAGTTGCATTCATTAGCGTTAACTATAATATCGGCATCTATATGTTCGACCGTATATTCTTCAATTTCTTCCAGACCCTTACGTGCTTTGAACGCAGTCATCGGCTTACTCCTTTCCTACGCGAACCCTGATAGCATTAGCGTGGGCTCTTAGGCCCTCTGCCTCAGCCATTTCGATGATATCTTCACTTACAGCGGCAAAAGCTTGTGCTGTATAAGCAATAATACTGGTTTTTTTCATAAATGTTTCCACATTAAGCACCGAATAGAATTTTGCTGTACCACCAGTCGGCAGGACATGGTTCGGTCCGGCATAGTAATCACCAAGGGGTTCCGGTGAATAGGCACCGAGGAAAATTGCTCCGGCGTTTCTGATAAAAGGTAAAAGCGCAAAAGGCTCTTTGGTAATAACTTCCAGATGCTCAGGTGCTGACAAATTCGCCATTTCAATAACCGTTTCCATATCTTTGGCAACAATTATTTTTCCTTGGTTAGTCAGCGACAAAGCAGCAATTTCAGCGCGCGGCAGTTTTGCCAGCTGCACTTCCAATTGCTTAACGGTTGCTTCCGCTACAGCTAAATCGTCGGTAACCAAAATGGCACTGGCCAGCGGGTCATGTTCCGCCTGTCCCAAAAGATCGGCCGCCAGATAGACTGGATCTGCCGTTTCATCAGCCACAATCAATATTTCGCTCGGACCGGCCAGCATATCAATGTCGCAGTGACCGTAAACAGCCTTTTTCGCCAGAGTAACGAAGATATTGCCGGGGCCGGTTATCTTTTCAACCTTTGGCACGCTTTCCGTACCAAACGCAAGCGCAGCGACAGCCTGTGCACCGCCCATTTTATAGATTTCCGTGATGCCAATTTCCGCAGCCGTTGCCAATACATACGGATTGACCTTGCCATCCTGTCCCGGTGGTACGGCCATCACTATGCGCTGTACACCGGCAACTTTCGCTGGTACGGCATTCATGATAACGGAAGAAGGATACGAGGCTGTACCGCCCGGCACATAAATACCGACAGAATCAACAGGCGTCACCTTTTGACCCAGCATCGAACCGAATTCCCTGTTGGTAAGCCAGGATTTCGGCATTTGCTCTTCGTGAAATTTTTTGACGTTAGCAATAGCCCTTTTGATAGCAGCCATTGTAGAAGGTTTAACAACTGCCTGCGCAGATGCAAATTCCTCTTCGGTTACCTTTAAAGAAAAAGTAGCCAAGTCAGCCTTGTCCAAAAGGCTTGTATAATATAATAATTTCTCATCGCCTGCCATACGCACATCGGCAACAATCTTATCTACAACCTGGGCAGCAGTGAGTGGTTCACCGAACATAGCCGTTACACCAGCCTGTACACGGGGAGATAGTGTGCATTCATCAAAAGCCGGCTTTTTCATCAGCTGCGCAATTTCACTCGCCGTCATTTTTCTCGCATCAATGATATTCATTACACATTCTCCTCTTCCACAATAGCCCTTAAATCGGTTACTAGTTTATTCAAACGGTCAAACTTAAGTTTGAAGCTGACCCTATTGGCAATTAAACGTGCCGTCGCCGTATAAATGGAAGCAACTTCCACCAGCTTGTTTTCTTTAAGCGTACGGCCTGTTTCTACAATATCAACAATCAACTCCGATAAACCAACCATCGGCGCCAATTCGATAGAGCCGTTCAGCTTGATAATTTCGGTCTGAATACCGAGTCCTAAAAAATAAGACTTAGCACAATTAGGATATTTGGTTGCTACGCGCAAATGAGCATAATCTGATAAGTTCGGCTTCTGCATATGTTCCGGTACTGCCAACATCAAGCGGCAGCGTCCATACTTCAGATCCAGAAGTTCGTAGACATTCTTTTGCTCCTCCAGCAAAACGTCCTTACCAATAATACCGATATCGGCTGCGCCATACTCTACATAAGTCGGCAAGTCTACCGTCTTCGTTATGATAAAGCGAACCTTGCTTTCTTCATTAGTAATGACTAATTTGCGAGAGTCTTCAGTCACGTTATCAGCACTGTAGCCAACACGTGCCAGAAGGTCGACGCTTTTATCAAACAGTTTTCCTTTGGGCAGGGCAATTGTTATATAATCCATTTGTGCACTTCCTTTATTACGTTAAAGTATTAACATATTACCATGGTTATAATAAAATGTCAAACTTTTATTCAATAAAGATTTCTATTAGTTGCAATTAATATATTTAAAGGCATGGGCTAAAGAAGTGACGGGCTTGCTGCACATCAGCGACCGACTGCTTGCAGGCGATTTGTCGCGTGTGGAAGCAGCCAGAGGAACTCTTTAGTCATTGCCTTTCTTGGCACACTCTAGTACATCAGCCGAGTCACCAACGAGAGTATCTAAAGACAAGGGCTAAAGAAGCGACGGGCTTGCTGCACATCAGCGACCGACTGCTTGCAGGCGATTTGTCGCGTGTGGAAGCAGCCAGAGGAACTCTTCAGCCCTTGCCTTTTTTCGCACTATTTTAATTGTGATTGAAAGATTCTATTCAATAAAGATCAATTCTTTGCAATCGTTCGCTTTGCGTTCATTTTCTGCTACTGTTCTGGTAGAGGCAGTTGTTGCCACCTTTACTGTTTTGCCAGCTTTGCGCAGCTCAACGCTTTTAGCAATCGCCTGCGACAGTTTGCCGTAGTTCCAGGCAATGAAGAAATCCCATTCCGTTTTTGTTTCCAGTTTTTGCTGACGTGCCAGCACAAGCATGATGCGGTCAATACCAACGGCAAAACCGGTTGCCGGGCAGGACTTGCCAAAACCTTGCATCATTTTGTCGTAACGGCCGCCGCCGCAAATTGGGAAACCCATATCAAAGGTATAGACTTCGAACACCATACCCGTGTAATAATCCAGGCTGCGGATCAGGCTCAAATCAAAGCGAATGACATCTGCCACACCGTACTCTTTAGCTAATTGGAATATTTCCGACAAATTGCGCAGCGCCTGTCTGCTTTTAGCGTTCTTTACAGTTTCCTGCAATTCGTCAAGCATTGCCTCGTCACCGTGCAAGAGAAGCAAACGCTGGAAAACTTCTTTCAGCTCTTCCGCCATAGGAAGCGTTGACAAGAGTGCCTCCAAACCCACCAGATCATGTTGAAGAACTCTCTTCTTCAATTCTTCAGCCTGGTCCTCATTCAGCCCCGCTTCTTCCATCAGGCCAGTGATGAAATCACTGTGTCCAAGACTTACCGTAAAATCACTCAAACCAGCAACACGCAGCGAAGAAATAGCAAGCGCAAGTACTTCCGCATCTGCAGAAGGCTCAGCAGCACCCATCAATTCGACACCAGCCTGGCTGAATTCACACTGACGGCCAGCCTGTGTTTCCTCATAGCGAAAAATATTAGCAAGATAGGAAATCCGTTTGATCTGCCTGCCATCATTAAGTCTGGTAGACACCATGCGGGCAATCGGCTTCGTCATATCACTGCGAAGCACCAAAGCCTGGTTATTTCTGTCAAAAAACTTAAAGCTATCTGACAAAAGTCCTGTACTTTCATCCACAAAAGTGTCAAGATATTCAAAGGTACGCGTCTCAACTTCATCATAACCCCATGCCATGAAATTATTAATGATGCTGTTTTCTATCTCTCTTTTGACACGCGCCTCCCCCGGCAAAACATCTTTAGTGCCGTAAGGGATCTGCAAAACTTTTTTCTTAGTCATTACGTGCTTCCCCTTTTTTAAAGGAATTTAAAACATTGCGATAGCCATCGGCACCATAAACCAGACAACGTTTGACGCGCGAAATTGTAGCCGTACTGGCACCTGTCTTTTCAACGATTTCATCATAAATACGGCCTTCATCCAGCATTCTTGCCACTTCAAGTCTTTGTGCCATAGCTTTTAGTTCACTTACTGTACAGACATCTTCAAAAAACTGATAGCATTCCTCTTCAGTCTTCAGCGAAAGTATCGCCCTGAATAATTGGTCTGTCAGCTCGTCTTTAAGTTTATTCGTAATGCTCATAGTGCACCATCCTCAATATCTAGTATAGTTTTTTATTACCTCTTATTTAATACTTTAACACTTTATTATGTGAAATTGCAAGATTTTTTTTGACTCCTATTGACAACAAACAAATATGTGTGTATCATTATCCCATAACTTCATAATTATTCATCAAGAGTAGTCGAGGGAATGGCCCAATGACGCTACGGCAACCATCACAACCGTGAACGGTGCCAAATCCTTCAGGAAAAACCTGACAGATGAAGCCGTACTAAAAATGACTTTACGTGCCTCTTCTGAAAGAAGAGGCTTTTTTAATGCTCGAAATTTAAGAAAGAAGGAATACAATGATTGAACTACATAATGTAGAAAAAACATATCACAGCAAATCCGGTGACATCGACGCCCTGCATAAAACCAATCTGACCATCAACGCTGGGGAGATTTTCGGTGTTATCGGTCTGAGCGGTGCCGGCAAAAGCACCTTGATACGCTGTATCAATATGTTGGAAGTACCGACAGGCGGCCAGGTAATTGTCGATGGGCAGGACCTCACAGCCATGAGTGAAGCTGAACTCAGGAAAGCACGCCAGAATATCGGTATGATCTTCCAGCATTTCAACCTGCTTGCCTCCCGCACAGTTTATGACAACATCGCCTTTCCCTTGGAGATACAAGGCTTGTCTAAAGATGAAATCCGCAAAAAAGTTGAGCCGCTGTTGGAACTGGTCGGTCTGGTTGACCGCCGCGACCACTACCCTTCGCAATTATCCGGCGGGCAGAAACAACGTGTCGGCATCGCCAGAGCCTTAGCCAGCTCACCAAAAGTTCTGCTCTGCGATGAGGCAACTTCCGCCCTTGATCCGCAGACAACCAAATCCATCCTGGATTTGCTGAAGGACATCAATAAGCGCATGAATCTTACCATTGTGATGATTACGCACCAGATGCAGGTAGTGAAAGAAATCTGCGACAGAGTTGCCGTAATTGAGAATGGCGATATTATTGAAGAAGGCACTATGTTCGACCTCTTCACCAATCCGAAAACACCTACAACCAAAGATTTCATCAAGAGTATCAACAATGTCGAACTGCCGGCAATTCTGAAAGACGTACCGCTTAGCAAAGAATATATTGAAGGCGGCAAGTTACTGATCCGCTTATCCTTTATAGGCGCCTCCGCCGGAGATCCTTTGATTTCCAGCCTGGTTAAAAAATTCGACGTCGATGTCAACATCCTGTATGGCAATATCGATAGCATCAAAGATACTCCTTACGGCACTTTGCTGGTGGAAATCTCTGGTGTCCGCACTTCTATCAAGGCTGCGCTGACCTATCTGCATGAAAGAAATCTCAGAATGGAGGTAATGGGCTATGTCTCCTGAAATCATCAATCTTTTAATCAAGTCCTTCGTTGAAACCTGTTACATGGTTGCCGCTTCTACAATAATCTCAACATTGATTGGTCTGCCGCTGGGCGTTATCCTGACCGTAACCCGCAAAGGGCACATCCTGGAAAATACCCCTGTTAATGCCATTTTAGGTGCTGTAGTTAATGCAACCCGCTCCACACCTTTCATTATCCTGATGGTTGCCATCATCCCATTGACGCGCATGATTGTAGGTTCTTCTATCGGTACGACGGCAGCTATTGTTCCACTGACAATTTCCGCGGCACCTTTCATCGCCCGCATCATCGAGTCTTCACTGCTGGAAATTGACCACGGCGTTATCGAAGCTGCACAGGCCATGGGTGCAAGTCCACTGCAAATAATCAACAAAGTATTGCTCCCTGAAGCACTGCATTCCATTGTTTTGGGCGTCACACTCGCTATCATCAGCCTCATCGGTTACTCGGCAATGGCCGGTGCCCTTGGCGGCGGTGGTCTTGGTGACCTGGCAATCCGTTATGGTTATCAGCGTTTCCGCGTTGATATCATGATCGCAACTGTTGTTGTTTTGATTGCTCAGGTACAAATTGTCCAATCTTGCGGTAATTACATATCCAAAAAATTAAATAAAAATAAATTATAGGGGGATTTATTTATGAAAAAAAGCATTTCCATTTTAGCTACAGGCTTGCTTTTGGCAGCATTTGCAGTAGCTGGCTGCGGTGGCAGCGATAAAAAAGCCGAAGAAAAGAAAACCGAGCAAACCCTGAAAGTAGGCGTCACAGCCGGTCCTCATGCTGAAATTCTTGACAACGTCAAAAAAATCGCAGCTAAACAAGGCTTGAAAGTCGAAGTTGTAGAATTCAACGATTATATCCAACCAAACGTCGCACTGTTCCAGGGAGAACTTGACCTGAACAGCATGCAGCACCGTCCATACCTTGATAATACAGTCAAGGACCGTAAATATGATTTGGTGGAAGTAGCTAAATCAGTTAACTTCCCGATGGCTGCCTATTCCCAAAAAATTAAAAAGGGTGAAACTATCCCAGATGGAGCTACTATCGGCATTCCGAATGACCCAACCAATGGTGGACGTGCTCTTCTGTTGTTAGCAGCGCAAAAATTAATAACCCTGAAAGATGGCATCGGTGTAAGAGCCACTTTGGAAGATATCACCGCTAACCCACATAAATTCCAGTTTAAAGAGCTCGATGCGGCAATCATTCCCCGCAGCCTTTCCGATCTTGATGTGGCTGTCATTAATACCAACTACGCTATTGCTACAGGCATGAACCCGGTTAAAGATTCTATCTTCATTGAGTCTGCTGAATCACCTTTTGTTAATATTCTCGTTACCAAAGAGAAAATGAAAGACGATCCAAGAGTAAAAGCTTTCATCAAAGCTTACCAATCAGACGAAAATGCCAAATTTATCGCGGACCATTTCAAAGGTTCCGTAACTCCAGGCTGGACAAACAAATAAATATATCGTTACTATGCAAAAAGAAGGCTCGTCCAAATTGGACGAGCCTTCTTCGCATATAGCTATAAATATTTTTTAAACCAGACCTAACCATTTCCAGTAGGTAGCACCTAATAACATAATCAGGGAGAAGCCGATGATGGTAAGCGGAATACCGGAGCGGACAAAATCACGCACTTCAAAGGTATCGGTTCCATAAGCAATCATATTCTGCGGTGCGTTCACCGGCAGGATGAAGCCAAAGCTGACAACATATTGCAGGATCATTGTCATGCCAATAACATTGACGCCAGGAGTTTTGAGGCTTTGCAAGACAGAAATGATAATAGGGATAATTGCCGCTGCAAGACCAGTAGCACTGGCAAAACCAGTATGGATAATGATCAGGAACAAGGCCATGATTGCCAAAACAACAAGCGTAGTGGAATTAGCAAGTCCGAAACCTGTTACAATCTGGGTAGCCATCCAGGTTGCCGCTTTGGTGGAAAGCAAGGCTGATCCCAGAGAAATACCAACACCGAATAACAGAACCGTACCCCAGTTAATCTTATGGACGGTCTCCTCCCAGTTCATAACACCGATCTTCGGCAGCATCAGAAGGGTTACAGCAAGCATGGTTGTTGTTGAAGTATCGAGTTGGTGCAATGTTTTTTCAGTCGTCCACAAGCACAGTAAAGCAACTGAAATAAGCAGCAGTTTTTTTTCATTACCTGTTACATCGCCCATCTCCTGCAGCAATTTTTTAACTGTAGCCTGTCCACCAGGAATTTCATCAATTTCCGGCGGAAAGAGATACATCATTAATTTATACAAACATACAGACATCAGAATCGCAAATGGCGCAGCTGCAATAAACCAATCGAGCCATGAGATATCGACGCCTAATTGGCTTTTGATAAAACTTACAGCTACCATATTTTGAGCCGCGGCCGTTTTGATACCGACATTCCAGACACTGTCTACCTGTGCAACCGTAATCATCAGCATAGCAGCAAACCTGCTTTTCATCGGAACGTTAAATGCTTTGATCATACCGAGAACAATAGGTACAAGACAAGCTACACGTGCCGTAGTACTTGGAACAAAGAAACTTAAAATGAAACCGCAAAGAATTACACCAATTACCACCCTGTTTGCCTTAGCACCAAGTTTAGACAAAATAACAAGGGCGATACGCTTATCTAAACCGGTTTTTGTCATAGCCGCTGCCAAAAACATAGCTGCTGCGACAAGACAGAAGGCAGTGGAGGCGAAACCGCTCAGACCCATCGCTAAGCCACCGGCTGTGCCATAAAGCTTACCAGTCGCCGGGTTAGGCGAGAAGCCAACCAAAAAGGCCATCAACGTCATAATAACACCTGCACTGACTGGATAAGAGATTGCTGTTGTCGCCCAGACAATTACAGAAAATACCATGATGCCTATCATTCTCTGTCCTGCTACCGAAAGGCCCTCCTGTGGCGGCATAAGTACTATGGCGGCCAGTACAGCTAAAGCAATATAAAAACCATACTGTTTGAGAAAGCCTGCCTTTTCACCACTTTCTTTTTTGATGTCATCCATACTTCACCAACTCCTTTGAATAAATTTTGTGCTGCAAAAGAAGCCCGAAATAGAGAAAACCCCAATACGCCACTTTAGTGGCATATCGGAGTCCTACTTTGCACTCTTCAACAATGGTTATACACTATTTTGATGAATATTTCAAACTATATTTTCAAATTGGAATATCCTTATTCACTTTGCAGACTTAGCAAAACCAAAAAGGAAACGGTCAGCAATGATTTTAGCAACAGTCGCAGAAGATTCCTCCCTGTCATTGCCAAAAAAAACAGCCATAGCCACACCGCCGTATAGGTGTCTTGCCGCATAATGAACGCCCTTATTTTCCGGGCTTGGTTTAAAGACTCCTGTGTCGACACCTTCCTGCATTATATTTTCTAAAATCCGGAAGCTTGAACCAATAAGTTCAGAATAGCGTGACACACGTTCTGCCTCTTCCTGCGTAGGACCCGCTCCCCATTTAACAACAAGACGGTTTTCCTTAGTTGCATAATCATGGATAAAATACCATCCTCTGTTAGCCCCCATCATTTCATAGAAAAGCACCTGCCAAAGGGTATCATTTGTACGCAAGAAATCAAGCATTTCCTTTAAATATAGTTCCAGTTTCAGAAAAGGTGACTCTTCATTTGCTTCAATTTTTAGTAAAGCAGTGACGAATGGCTCATTTATCTTGGAAACCAAAGTATAAAACAAATTATCTTTATTTTTGAAATAATTATAGACAGTTCCCTTCCCCGTATCTGCTATTTCAATTATTTCGTCCAAAGTCGCCTGCATATACCCCTTACGTGAAAAAACATCAGCGGCTGCTAACAAAATCCTTTCACTTTTTGGCAGCGATTTGTCAATTTCCAACTCATAAACCTCCCCTCTATATTTTATATTATATCATTTGCCTTAAATTTTAGCACTTTTCAATAAACTATTTATATCTACGGGGGTTTAATGCCCACAATATTTGCTGTATAATTAATACAAGATTATGTGGCTTGAAAAAGCCTAATTTTTTTGATGTTTTTAAATTTATTCCAATAAATACTTAAGGAGGGTATCTTATGCTGAAAATTCATATCGAGCGTTGTAAAGGCTGCGGCATCTGTGTCGCTTTCTGCCCCAAGAAGGTCCTGGCAGTAAACGAAATTGAAAAAGTTGAAATCGTAAACGAACAGGACTGCATAAAATGTGGTCAATGCGAAACCCGCTGCCCTGATTACGCTATTTTTGTTGAAAAATAATAAAGGAGTGAAACCTTATGTCTAAAATACTTCTATTGCAAGGTAACCAAGCAGTAGTTGAAGGCGCAATTGCCGCAGGCGTGAAATTCTTTGGTGGTTATCCTATTACCCCATCTACCGAAGTAGCTGAGTCTTTAGCTGAAAAACTGCCGAAAGTCGGCGGTAAATTCATTCAGATGGAAGACGAAATCGCGAGCATGGGCGCTATCATTGGTGCTTCCTTGACAGGCAAAAAAGTTATGACTGCGACCAGCGGTCCTGGCTTTTCTCTCAAACAGGAATTGATTGGCTATGCCTGCATGGCCGAAATACCGCTCGTTATCGTCAACGTACAGCGCGTAGGCCCTTCTACCGGCCAACCTACATCCCCCTCTCAGGGAGATATTATGCAAGCGCGTTGGGGAACCCACGGTGACCATTGGTTAATTGCCCTGACACCGGCAAGTGTCCCTGAGTGTTTTGATCTTACTTTACGTGCTTACGCTTTAAGTGAAAAATATCGCGTACCTGTTATCCTTTTAATGGATGAAGTAATCGGACACATGCGCGAAAAAATTGAACTACCGGATAATTATGATGAAATTCCGCAGGCAGAGCGCAAACTGCCAACCTGCCCTCCAGAAGAATTCAAAGCTTATGCTACCGATGAATCTTTGGTACCGGCAATGCCGCCTTTCGGCAGCGGTTACCGCTGGCATGTAACCGGCCTTGTGCATGATGAAACCGGTTTCCCAAAAGGAACTCCTGCCGCTACACTGGCAGCTACCAACAGACAACATGATAAACTTTATAACAACCTGGACGATATCGTCGAAGTTGAAAACTATGAAATGGACGATGCAGAATATGCCATCGTAGCTTTCGGCGGAGCTGCCCGTGCAGCTTATGAAGCCGTCGACATGGCTCGTGCCAAAGGCATGAAGGTCGGTTTGGTTCGTCCGATCACCATCTGGCCATTCGCAGAAAAACAAATGAAAGCACTGGCTGGCAAAGTAAAACACATCATGGTTCATGAATTGAACTATGGTCAATACGTACTGGAGGTTGAACGTGCCGTCGCCGGCAAAGTCCCTGTGACGCTCTTTGCCAAATACGACAACGAACCTGCCAGTCCTGCAGAAGTATTTGCCAAAATGGAAGAAGCATTCAAATAATAAGAGTACCACTTGAGAGGAGGATTTTTACATGAATATGGAAGAAATGATAGATAAATATTTTCGACCGGGTCGTTTGCCTCACATTTGGTGCCCGGGCTGCGGCAACGGTATTGTCACCGGCTGTATAGTCAAAGCTGTAGCAAAATTAGATTTACCTAAAGACAATGTAGCTGTTGTTTCCGGTATCGGCTGTTCCAGCCGTGCTTCCGGCTACCTCGATTTCAATACAGTCCACTCAGCACATGGTCGTGCCCTGCCGGTTGCTACCGGTGTCAAACTGGCTGACCCGAACCTCAATGTTATTGTTGTTACCGGTGACGGTGATGCGACAGCAATCGGCGGCAATCATCTTATTCACGCTGCCCGCCGCAACATTGACATGACAGTAGTTCTTTATAACAATAACATTTATGGTATGACCGGCGGCCAATATTCACCTTTGACTCCGGAACATTCCAAAGCTGCCACTGCACCTTACGGCACTATCGAAAGATCTTTCGACATTGCTGAGCTTGTCAAAGCAGCCGGCGCTACTTTTGTTGCACGCGCTACTACTTTCCATGCTCCGATGCTGGCTGATTTGATTGCGCAAGGTATTGAGCACAAAGGTTTCAGCCTGATTGAAGCCGTCACTGCCTGCCCGATTTCCTTCGGTCGTCAGAACAAGATGGGCGGACCTGCCGACATGATAAAATGGCAGCGCGATCATGCTCTTCCGCTGGCTGCTTTCGAAAAGCTGAGCGAAGAACAAAAAGCGGGCAAATTCCCTATCGGCGTTCTCTACAAAGCTGAAGGCGTAAAAGAATATACTGAAGCTTATGATGAACTCATTGCTGCCGCACAAGGGGGTAAATAATCATGAAAAAAGAATTACGTTTATCCGGTACCGGCGGTCAAGGCCTTATCCTGGCAGGCATCATTCTTGCTGAAGCTGCTTTGCTTGATGGCAAACTGGCAATTCAATCCCAGTCCTATGGCCCTGAAGCACGTGGTGGTGCCAGCAAATCTGAAGTTATCATCTCCGACCAGGCTATTCACTTCCCGAAAGTAACTAATCCTGGTTTGCTGCTGGCTATGAGTCAGGAAGCTGCCCAAAAATATTCCCATGATTTAACTTCTTCCGGCATACTCGTAACTGACAGCCTTTTCGTTAAAACTCTTCCAGCTCATACCGGAAAAGTTTATGAACTGCCAATTACCCACACAGCTAAAGAAGTTCTCGGCAAAGCTTTATTTGCAAATATCATTGCTCTCGGTGCTATCGTCCAGCTGACCGGAATCGTTTCTGAGGAATCCATTATTAAAGCTGTTCTCAACCGCGTACCAAAAGGCACAGAAGAAGTAAATAAAAAAGCCATTCAGTTAGGTATGGAACTCGTAAAATAAAAAATGTTCAAGATTAAAAACGTCATCACTGTTCACAGTGATGACGTTTTTTCTTAACTTAATTTTTTCTTTTCAAATTGTGTATTTATAGTATAATGAGGAAGTGTTATCAACCTGAAAAGAAAGAAATGGGTGAAATTAATGCCAAATAAAGAAAAAATTGAAGCAATGCAAAATGAAATTGCTGACCTTCGCAAAAATCTGGCTGAATTAATTTTCGAAGTCGATCAAAATATTTTTCATAAAAGCCAATACCTGGAAAAAGAATACATGGAAAAAATCGGGCAACTGGAATTCAAGTCCTTTAAAACGCAATGTGCTATCCTGCGTGTCAGACGAAAAACAGAAATTGTGAAAGAACTGATAGACAATAATCGAGTGCTGGATTTGGAATTCGTGGAGAAAATCCTTGATATTGATTTTGAAGAAAATAAATCAACTTTGCAGGAACAAGAAAACCTTTTGAAGCTAGCTCTTACGCAAACAGATAAGTTTACGCTGTCGGCTGTCGAGGAAGATGAACTTAACTCGGTCTACAAAAATCTTATCAACCTCATCAACCCGGACCTCAACAGAGAACAACCAGATGAAGCCAACGATCTCTATAAAGAGGGTGTAACAGCCTTTGCTAAAAAAGATTTGGCAGCTTTGCAGGAAATTATGGAAAAAGCTCTTGCCTATACCAATGACTTTTCAGCAACTGAACCGGCTTTGCTTTCACAGTATAAAACAACTCTGGAAGATGCAATCAAAGATTTGCAGGGACAGCAAAAACTGCTTAACGATTCCTTCCCCTTCGTGACACTCAGCCTTTTGCACGATGACGATCAACTGAATGCCAAGATACATGAATTAAATGAACATATCAGCTATTATGAATATCACCTTGGTCGTTTTGAAGAACGTTTGAAAGAGCTTCTTGCCAGCAGAATAAACTAAAAAATAAGGGAGACCGACATTTTGGGTGCAGATCACATACGTCGGTCTCCCTTATTTTTAATATTTCAATTAAAAATTTTACCACTCTGCAGGAATTTCCTTATATTCACCAACTATTACCATAGTTGCCATCACCTCGGCAATCAGCTCACCGGCGCTCATTATTTCGCCGCGAATAACCATGTAGTTACCATCATTGCTGATAATTTTAGCATGTGCCCTTGCATAACTGCCTTCTGGGAGACCCTTGATATAAGAAACCTGAAGGGAAGAAGTAACAACACGCTTGGAAACAGTGGCTGCCGAAACCCCAAGTGCCGTATCAGCCAAAGCCGCAATCGCGCCTCCATGGGCATGACGGCTATGATTAGTATGTTTCTTACCGTCGATTGCAAGCCCTAATACAACACCGCCACACTCAATATCTTCTATTTCCATACCGCAGAGATTTACAAAATGATTATCAGCATAAATTTCCTTGATTCGCTTAGTAACAAAATCTTTGCCATTCGCCAAAGCCATTGCCCCTTCCCGACACATCAATACAGCACCTATCATAGTACAAATGCTTTTTATAAGCAATAGCCAAGGCAGAAAGTTTATTAATTTTTCAAGCCATACATTCCTTGAAATCAGTCGCGAAATCCATGCTTTCATCCAATCTGTCAACCAACCGGCAAAGCTTTATGCTTATATCTTTGCCGTACACCGGTGCAGCAAGGCTCATGAATTTATCTACACTTTCCTCCCAGGTCATAGGATTGGGTGGATCCCCTTTTGGATAATCCACCTGTTTTTCGAAAATTCGACCGTCTTTACAATGAATAACAACCTTAGAAGCCAGCTTGGAAGGATTATTTGCTATTATAGCTTCAATGGCATCGTCTTTGATTACTTCTGTACACGACATCAGCTCCCGCACTTCAGCATCATCAATAACATTTGCGGCAAATTGTTCCACGCCCATTTTGCCATATTTCAGCATGCCGGCAACACAGTATTGGATACTGAATTTGCAGCCGTAAGGATTTTTCGGACTCGGATTATTAATTAAAAAATCGGTTATATTATTTACCAGAAGTTCTATTTTGGCGATATCACGAGGTTTCAGATCGTGCTCTTGGCGCAGGACCTGCACTGCATAAAGGCCAGCGTGGGAGTGTTTACAGCAAGCATAAGGCTTAAAAGAATTTTCATCTATCTTATATCCTTCTCCAATCCCGGCTGTCAGTTTTTCAAGATGCGGAAAGGAAGAAACCGCACGGCAGAAACCCTTTTCTCCTTCTAGAATTTTGGTAGCAGCCGTAAATCCTTCCCGTGCAAGATAGGCGGACAAAACACCTGCATAGGAACTTTTGCCGGCGTGCAAAGTCTTACTCATGGCACCCTCTTTCAAAAATTCCCATAAACCTGCCGCCTGGGTGCCGGCACTGCCCAAACATTGCGTCATTTTTTCCGTGTCAAGTCCCAGAAGATTCGCTGCGGAAGCCGCAGCTCCAAAGGTTCCTGCTGTTCCGGTTGTATGCCAATAGAAATATGATTCCGGAATGACTGATTCACCTACTCTGGCTCCCACTTCATAGCCGGCAACGACAGCGGCAAGCATATCCCTGCCGCTTTTGTGTTCTGCTTCGCCAATAGCAAATACCGGTGGTATGACAACCGTCGCCAGGTGAATTATTGAAGGATTGTGCAAATCATCAAAATCCAAAGAATGCGATGCCGCACCGTTGCAAAAGGCTGCTTGCAAAGCCGAGGTCTCTTCTCCGCCGCCGTCCAGAATACTGGCTTGTTTCGCACCTCCAGCCTCCAGCAAAACGTCACGAATTATTTTTACTGGTTTTTCCTGCGAGCCTCTTATGCAAACGCCAAGCCAATCCAGAATACATTGTTTAGTTTTACGGATAGTTGCAGCAGGTATTTTTTCGTAAGATATCGCTGCGGCAAATTCCGCCAACTCTCTTGTTGCCATCTTCTGACCTTCTTTCTTATCGGTATTCTCCGTCTTCATGCTTTTGAATTAAAAATTTGAACCATCCTGACGGTATTCGCCGAATACTTCTTTCATAGTACCACAGATTTCACCAAGTGTTGCATAATCCTTTACTGCCTCGATGATGTAAGGCATCAGATTTTCTGTACCTTCGCAGGCTTTTTTCAGTGTGGTAAGGGAAGCTTCAACTGCTGCGTTGTCCCTTTCGCCTTTCATTTTATTAAGTCTGTCCACCTGCCGCTGACCTACACTAAGGTCTGCTTTCAGTACTTCCTGTTCTCCCAGCTCTTTGTCATCTACATACTTGTTGACACCCACCACTGTGATTGATTTTTTCTCTATCGCGTATTGGTAGTTAACTGCATTGGTTGCCATTTCTGCCTGCATATAACCTTGCTCAATTGCTGCTACCGCACCGCCCATGGCATCAATCTTTTTAATATATTCATAAGCTTCCTTTTCCATCTTATCAGTCAGTGCTTCTACATAGTAGGAACCTGCCAGCGGATCAATAGTATCAGTACAACCACTTTCATAAGCCAGCATTTGCTGGGTTCGCAATGCCAATACTGCGCTTTCTTCGGTCGGAATAGCGATTGCTTCATCATAGGCGCAGGTCGCCATCGATTGGATGCCGCTTAGCATTGCTGCCAATGCTTGCCAGGTTACACGCACGATATTGTTGTGTGGCTGCTGCGCGGTTAGGACACTGCCTGCCGTGTGTACATGCACACGAAGCATCTGGGCCTTAGGAACAGTTGCTCCGAAGCGTTCTTTCATGATGCGGGCCCACAAGCGACGGGCGGCACGGAATTTCGCGACTTCCTCGAACAAGTTCAAACCTGCTGTGAAAATCCAGGAAATGCCCGGTGCGAAGTCGTCCACCTTTTGTCCTGATTTGATTGCCGCTTCGATATAAGCGATAGCATTGGAAAAAGCAAAGGCGATTTCCTGTACGCAGGAAGCACCGGCTTCGCGGATGTGGTAGGCGCCTACGCTGATGGTGTTCCATTTGGGAATGCTCTTAGAGCAATATTCGAAGGTGTCGTTGATCAGCCTCATGGATGGACGTGGCGGAAAGATGTAAGTTCCGCGGGCAATATATTCTTTCAGTATATCATTTTGGATGGTTCCTCTTAATTGTTCAGGTGCCACACCTTGTTTCTCTGCTACCGCCACATACATTGCCAAAAGTACTGCTGCCGGTCCGTTAATGGTCATGGAAGTCGATACTTTCGACAAATCGATGCCTTCAAATAATTGTTCCATATCTGCCAGGGAATCGATAGCTACGCCGACTTTGCCAACTTCACCATGCGACAGCTCACTGTCTGAATCAAGACCTACCTGGGTTGGCAAATCCATTGCTACCGATAAACCTGTCTGACCGGCTTCCAGAAGCAGTTTATAACGCGCATTGGTTTCTTCGGCAGTGGAGAATCCGGCATAGGCACGCATCGTCCACAAACGGCCACGGTACATTGTTGGTTGTACACCACGAGTAAACGGGTATTCCCCTGGGAAACCAAGTTTCTCGCAATAATCAAAACCCTCAGTGTCCAGCGGCGTGTAAACAGGTTTTACATCGAATTTTTTTCTTTCCGGAGCTTTAGCTATAGCTTTTTGTACCATTGCATCATACTCATTCAAACCAGCTTCAAGTATTACTTTATCTTCCATTCTCATTTTTTCCACTCCCTTATTTCAGCATTGTTCCGCTTTGTATAAATGCCTTTTGCATATCAAATGCATGTTCTAGAGCCTGTGGCTCATGGCCAGGAAAGTTGTGACTGGAATAGTTCAAATATTCCAGCAGCTGCTCTCTATAATCTGGGTGCGCACAATTATTGATGATAAGCTTGGCTCTCTTCAAAGGTGTCAATCCTCTTATATCCGCTACTCCCTGTTCTGTTATGAAAACCATGGTATCGTGCTCAGTATGGTCGGCATGCGTTACCATAGGTACAACACGAGAGATAGCACCATTTCTGGCGGTAGATTCAGTGGAAAAGATTGTCAGATAACCATTGCGCATAAAGTCTCCGCTGCCGCCAATTCCGTTCATCATCGTACAGCCTAGCGTATGTGTCGAATTTGCTTGTCCGTAAATATCGAATTCCAGTGGCGTATTCATGGCAATTACGCCCAAACGCCTGATCACTTCCGGGTGATTGGTAATATCCAGCGGTCTTAACAAAATATGTTTTCTATATAATTCAGGTTCTTCTTCATACATAGCTTTTACCGTAGGCGATGGTGTAAAAGCACAACCTGAAGCAAAAGCAACCTTTCCCGACTTAATGAGTTTGAATACAGAATCCTGAAGAATTTCCGAATACATTTCCAAGTTTTCAAACTTTGATTTCTCTAATCCCAATAAGACTGCATTGGCAATACTACCGACCCCGGATTGCAGAGGCAGCATTTTTGCCGGAATTCTCCCTTTCTTTTGCTCATATTCCAGGAAATCCACCAAATTCTCGGCAATCTTTTCGCTCGTATCATCCGGAGGCGTCAAATTTCTCACATGGTCAACAATATCCGATTCGACAATACAGTTGATTCTCTCCAAGCCGCATTCCAGATAAGGCGTTCCTACCCTGTCATTAACGTGATAGATTGGAATTTCCGTCCGTCTTGGCGGTCTTCCGACGAGATAAATATCATGTAATCCCTCGTAAGATAATGGAATACTGGTGTTGACCTCAACAATTATTCGTTTGGCGTGTTTGACCAACATAGGCGTATTCCCGATACCGGAGCCCAAGATAATATGACCATCCTCTGTAATCGCTGCAGCCTCTACTATTGCCACATCTACGTCACCAAAAAAACCATAATCTATTTGCTGCGCGAAATGACTGAGATGTTGATCCAGATATTCTATTTCATTTTTGTTGATGGCAGTCTTCATACTCTTATTGGAATAAGCATAATAAGGCATTCGCCCTTTAATGCCATTCACAACCGCCAACGCCTCTTCAATTTCCGGTCCGACCGAGGCGCCGCTCCAGAGATTAATCCTGCATTTTTTCCCCTCCTTTATTGCCTTGGCAAGTGCCATGGTGGTTTTCTTGGGATAGCCTGATGGAGTAAATCCGCTGACCCCAACGTTCATACCGTCCTCAATCAGCTCCGCCGCCTTTTCCGGGCTAACGACTTTCTCAAACAATTTTGGATTGCGTAGTCTTGTCTGATCTAACATTCCTCATCCCTTCTTTACTTAGAATCATAAAGCCTGTTCTCTTCGTCTTTATTGTAGGGCAAGGGAATTTATAATAAAAATATATAAATTTAATAAAACATATAACGAAACGTTATAATTATGCCTTTTTCTTGAAAAATTGTTTTACAATTCATCCAAATAACGGCTGTAATTTTCGCATTATTGTAATCAACGTTTGTCAAATTCGCTTAAACAAACCTTACTTGCACTTTCTGAAATTTTAGCTATTATATTAAATATAAGAGAAAGTTATATTTTATATAATAATTACAGCTTTTTAAGAAAAAAGGAGGCGTTTTATGGATTTAGAACATTACAGAAATTTCATTACCATAGTTGAAAGCGGAAGCCTATCAGCTGCCGCTGAAAAAATACATATCGCTCAGCCAGCGCTGACAGCGCAAATCAAAGCGTTGCAAAAAAAATATGGAGCACCTCTGCTCCATCTCAAACGCGGCGTTCGCAATATTGAATTAACTGATGCAGGTTCTATTCTCTATAATAAAGCAAAGTTTCTCTGTACCCTTGAGGATGATGCCCAAAGAGAAATCACAGCTTGTGCAAACGGACTCGCCGGCACCTTGCGAATAAGCCTTTCTCCCTCTATGTCTGTTCTCTTTATTCAAAATTTCCTCAGCAAATTTGCCAAAGATAACCCTGACATAGATTATGAACTTTATGAAGTACCGATTATGGAGCAAACACATCAGCTTTTGAGCGGTATAACGGAAATTGGTATCGCCAACGCTCCCTTGGAACAAGCCCACCGTTTTGAGGTTCTGATGACCAAAAGCGAGTGTTTGGCAGCTGTTTACCACAAAGACTCCTCCTGGCTGCAGCCTGATCTGGAACATCTGACCCTGGACTCTTTGGAAGAAGTTCCTCTTTGTCTTTCACGCGGCTGCTCCAACTTGTTTTTAAACGTCTGCAAAGAAGCTTATGTTTATCCCAAGATTCTCAGTATAAACACCACAAAATTATCAACAATCATGTGGGCTAAGCAAAAAGCAGGTGTTGCTATTGTTCCTGTCGGCACCGGTGAAAACTTTTCGGAAGATCTTTTTTGCCGCCCTATTCAGGATGACCGGCTTAACATGAACAAGACGCTTTGCGTAGTCAAAGGCAGGCCTTTATCCGCTGTTGCACGTAATTTTCTCAGTTTCTATTCGCAACTTTCTTAAATGCATGAGCATTCCTGTTTAGACGCAAAAAGGACCTGTGGCTATTGCCACAGGCCCAAGTTTTTACTTCAACTTATTTTATTTACCAATCAAACGGCGGATAACTTCCTGGTAAGCTTCTTCAACATTACCCATATCTCTGCGGAAACGATCCTTATCAAGCTTCTCGTTAGTTTCCAGATCCCAAAGGCGGGAAGTGTCAGGTGTAATTTCATCGGCGAGAATTACTTTTCCTTCAGAATCAACACCGAATTCCAATTTGAAGTCAATCAGTTGAATTTTTCTTTCCAATAAAAAGGCTTTCAGAATATCGTTGATCTTCAGTGCGTATTCCTTCATCTGAGCAATCTGTGCGTCAGTTGCAAATCCAAAGGATTCAGCATAATCAGCATTAATCATCGGATCGCCAAGGTCATCATTCTTGTAGTAGAATTCAACGAGCGGTCTTTTCAGAACCAAACCTTCTTCTACGCCCATCTTTTTAGCCAGGCTGCCTGCTGCAACATTGCGGGTAACTACTTCCACCGGAATAATGGTGACTTTTTTGCAAAGAGCCTCACGTTCACTCAGCTTTTTGATTTGATGATGCGGAATACCATTTTTACCAAGCAAATCAAAGAAGAAAGTTGTAATTGTATTATTCATGATGCCCTTATCTATAATGGTTCCCTTTTTCAAACCATTAAGAGCAGTCGCATCGTCTTTATAATAGACGATGATTTCGTTAGCATTATCAGTAGTGAAAATCTTTTTTGCTTTACCTTCATATAACATAGTTGCCATAAAATTAACCCCTGCTTTCCTTTTGTTATTTATATAAATTTCATAAAAAATAAAACTGTAGAATTATAGCTAAAATGTGCTTTCACCGCGTTCTTAGTTTAGCTTATATATGGTATCATGTCAATATTAAATCCGAATATTTTTCCTATATTTAGTAAAAAAAGAGTCATTTTGGCTATTTTTCCGAACGTTATCCCTGTTACAAAAATTATTATTTTGTTTTATGCTAAAAAAAGTATTTACAAATTCCAATTTTTGTATTATACTGCTTTCATAAGCAACAGTGTTGTTGCGGGCTAAGGCCCGGACCAGCGCTGTTGCTTTTTTATTTGCGATTATGTAATTATTTCTAAGGGGGAAAGGTTATGAGTAACGTTCCAAAACTTTTTGGTGATCTTGTTTTCAATGAAACCGTAATGAAGGAGAAGCTACCAACCGCCACCTACAAGGCGTATAAAGCAGCTCTTTTGACCGGCAAAAATCTGGATCTGCCAATTGCTAACGTCATTGCTAATGCCATGAAAGATTGGGCATTAGAGAAAGGCGCAACCCATTTTACACATTGGTTCCAACCAATGACCGGTATCACCGCAGAAAAACACGAAAGCTTTATAACTCCTACCGCTGATGGCCGCATTATCATGGACTTCTCCGGCAAGGAACTGATTCAAGGCGAACCAGACGCTTCCAGTTTCCCTTCCGGCGGCTTGCGTGCTACTTTTGAAGCTCGCGGCTATACTGCCTGGGATCCTACTTCTTATGCTTTCATTAAAGACAATACCCTGTGCATCCCAACAGCCTTCTGTTCCTACACAGGCGAAGTTTTGGACAAGAAAACTCCTCTTCTCCGTTCTATGTCGGCAATTGACGTTGCTGCCAGAAGAATTCTCGACCTGTTCGGTACTCCTACTGAAAAAGTTATCACTACTGTTGGTCCTGAGCAAGAATACTTCCTGGTTGACAAAGCAATGTGGGAAAAGAGGCGCGACCTTGTATATACAGGTCGTACTCTTCTCGGCGCAATGCCTCCTAAAGGCCAGGAAATGGAAGACCACTACTTCGGTATTATTAAACCGCGCGTAATGGCTTTCATGCAAGAGCTGGACGAAGAGCTTTGGAAACTTGGTGTGCTTGCCAAAACCGAACATAATGAAGTTGCTCCTGCCCAACATGAGCTAGCTCCTATTTTCACTTCAACTAATATTGCTACTGACCACAACCACTTAACGATGGAATTCATGAAACGCGTCGCGGCCAAACATAATCTGGTCTGCCTGCTGCATGAAAAACCATTTGCCGGCGTTAACGGCAGCGGCAAACACAACAACTGGTCCATCGGCACTGCCGAAGGCGATAACCTGTTGAACCCAGGTTCAGAACCACACAAAAATACCCGGTTCCTGCTCTTTCTGGCGGCCATTCTTAAAGCTGTTGATGAATACCAGGATCTGCTCCGCGTGTCTGTTGCGAGTGCAGGCAATGATCACCGTCTCGGTGCCAATGAGGCTCCTCCGGCCATCGTTTCTGCCTTCCTTGGCTCTGAACTGACCGCAATCCTGGAAGCCATCGAAAAAGGCGAAGAATACAATTCCGACGGTGAGAAATTAATGCAAATCGGCGGCAATGTTATCCCACTCTTCGCTCAGGACACCACCGACAGGAACCGTACTTCCCCCTTTGCCTTCACCGGCAATAAATTCGAATTCCGTATGTTAGGTTCTGCCTTCTCAATCTCCGGTCCAAACATCGTTCTGAACACGATTGTTGCCGAAGAACTTGAACAATTTGCAGATATCATAGAAAAAGCGGCTGATAAAGAAACCGCTATCAAAGCTTTAATCAAAGAAACCATCACTGCGCACAAACGCATCATCTTCAATGGCGATGGTTACACAGATGCATGGGTAGAAGAGGCCAAAATGAGGGGGCTCCTTAACCTGAAATCAACTCCGGAAGCAATTCCTTGCATGCTTGCCAAGAAAAACATTGAACTTTTCACTAAGCACAGTATCTTTACTGAAGCTGAAATTCATGCTCGTACCGAGATTCTGTTGGAAAATTATGCCAAGACTATCAGAATTGAAGGTCTCTGCTTAGCTGAAATGATTGCCAAAGATCTGCTGCCATCTGCTTCAGCAGCCGCTAGTGATCTGGCAGCCACAATTGCCAACAAAAAGATGGCAGGTCTTGACGTTGAAGGAACTTACGAACTTGAAACAGTCAAAAAGATTACCGCTCTTTCAACTGCACTTTGCCAAAAAGTTGCCGGCTTAGAAAAAGCTCTGTCCGAAGCAGCTACTGTTGAAGGCGGCGAAGAACTTGCTAACTATTATCATGAAAATGTTTTCTCAGCAATGCTAGACATCCGTGCTGCAGCTGATGAACTTGAGCCAATGATCAGTGAAAAATATCTCACTTACCCGACCTACGGCCAATTATTGTTTGGCGTTAACTAATAACAATACCATAAGTTTTAACCTTAACACAAAGAGGTGTACCGCAAAAACAGCGGTGCGCCTCTTTTCTATATTAATATCCAAGCACTATAAATTTTAGGGGGTTTTAACATGTATTCATCTGTCGACACAATCTGGGTATTGTTAGCTGCCGTACTCGTTTTCTTCATGCAAGCTGGCTTTGCCATGGTAGAAACTGGTTTCACCCGCGCTAAAAATGCCGGTAACATCGTTATGAAGAATTTAATGGACTTTGCACTTGGTACCATCGTTTACTGGGCAATAGGTTTCGGTTTGATGTTCGGAACAGACATTGCCAGCATAATCGGTACACCAGACTTTTTCGTTATGAACGATTATGGCGTTAAAGATGGTTATACATCTTACTCTTACCTTATTTTCCAAACAGTTTTCTGCGCAACTGCTGCAACAATTGTATCTGGCGCAATGGCAGAGAGAACAAAATTCATCGCTTACTGCATATACAGCCTTCTTATCAGTGCTTTCATCTACCCTATTTCCGGTCACTGGATCTGGGGCGGCGGCTGGCTTGCTACAATGGGTTTCCATGATTTTGCCGGATCAACAACCGTTCATATGGTCGGCGGCGTTGCAGCACTTATCGGTGCTAAAATTCTTGGGCCACGTATCGGTAAATATGACGCTAATGGCAAAGCAACGGCTATTCCTGGCCACAGCCTTACTTTGGGTGCTCTCGGCGTATTCATT
>JAAYVM010000077.1 GCA_012517145.1 Acholeplasmataceae bacterium | reverse complement strand
GCTGGAAAATCATTTTCGATATACTTTATAACCTTATTTCTTGAGGTAATTGCCAAATCTGCTTCCCCAATTGTAGTTAGACGAATAGGGCTGATAGCAAACTTTGCATACTGAGGAATTTTTCTGTTAATATTTTTTAAAAAACTAAAAGTCTCTTCTTCGCCTTGCTTGCTTGCCAGTGCCGTAAGGAAATATCTCATTTCCGGTGTCCCGCTAAGCTCCTCCATACTAATAACTATATCATTTTGCTTAGCTATATCCTTCCAGGATAACAAGTTCTTTTGTCCAACCCTCCGCGAATATGCATAGTTTACCAAAAACACGTATGGGTCATAACAAACGCTTGTCCAATAGCCTTCGGCATCCTGTAATGCGAGCGGCAAATTTTCCTTGCGAGAATCTTGTTTAAGCAGTTTCCCATCAGAAGACAGCTTAATCATCGTTTCCCTGGGCGCAATAATTAAATCAAAGCCTTCCCCATCAGCAGAAATAGTTTGTCCTTTTTCGGCAAACTTATATGCAAATTTAGTTTTGTTTTTCTCCTGATATTCATTTAGCAAAGCTTTGGTCATATCTTCAGGCAACACTGAGTAAACTTTTATATTATTTTCAGAAGAAGCATTTACGCTACCAGTCTGAATACTGTCAAAACGCAAAAACCAAAAGCATATGAAAAATAATAGGAGTAAAAGCCAACTTTTATGCTTAATCATGCGCATAAACCCTCACTTATCTCTTGCGCTGCTTGGAGTTTCGTGTGTCCTTACGTCCGTTATCCTTTTGAACCACTTTCCCTTTAACTCTTGATCCCGTGCTATGAGGTGTCTGTGACAACCGAAGCAGGCATTTGGAATCACTACCTATTAAATCAAGACGATTTGCCATTTGCAACGCTTCTTTTACTAAGGCACGATTCTTGGGGTTCTTATATTGCATCAGCGCTCTTTGCATTGCCTTTTCATGGGGATTTTGAGTAACGAAAACTTTCTTGCCAGTTTCTGGGTCGACTCCAGAATAATACATGGCGGTCGAGCAGCTTCCTGGAGTTGGGATAAAGTCTTGAACCTGTTCAGGATAATGGCCTGTGTCACGAAGAAATTCAGCTAATTCTACAGCATCATTTATAGTACAGCCTGGATGGCTTGAAATGAAATACGGCACCACAAATTGTTTTAAACCTATTTCCTGGTTTTTCTTATTGAAAACCCTCATAAATTTCAAATACACTTCTTTACCAGGCTTGCCCATACATTTAAGTACGCCAGGTGAAATATGTTCCGGAGCTATTTTCAACTGTCCACTGACATGGTAACGGCAAAGTTCATCCAAAAACTCATTATATTTATCAGCTAACAGGTAATCATATCTTATACCAGATCTTATGAAAACTTTTTTAATACCAGGCAAAGCTCTGATTTTTTTCAATAGGGATATGTAATCACTATGGTCAGCATCTATGTTCGGGCATACATCAGGAAATAAGCATTGACGGTGTTTGCAGGCACCAGTCTTTAATTGTTTTGCACATGCAGGATGTCTGAAATTGGCCGTTGGTCCACCGACATCGTGAATATAACCCTTGAAATCAGGCAGTTCCGAGATTATCTTAGCTTCGCGCAAAATCGATTCATGACTGCGGGCTTGAATAATTCTACCCTGATGAGAATGAATAGCGCAGAACGAACAGCTACCAAAACAGCCACGCTGGCTTATAATACTGAATTTTACTTCTTCTATTGCCGGCACGCCGCCTAATTTCTCATAACTTGGGTGGTATGTTCTACAATAAGGAAGATCATAAATAGCATCCATCTCTTCTTCAGTTAATGGATATGTTGCCTGGTTCTGCACTACATACCTATTTGCAAACTGCTGAATAATGATCTTACCATAAAAAGGGTCTTGTTCGTTACTCTGCAACTTATATGCCTTTGCCAACAACTTTTTGTCTTGAAGTATGCTTTCATATGATGGTAATAACACGTACTGCTCTGCAATGCCATCCAAATCATCACAAATATATGAAGTACCGCGCACATAATGAATAGAACTGATATCTGCGCCGCCTGCAAGATAATCAGCAATTTCAACAATCTGCTTTTCTCCCATGCCATAAACGAGAAGGTCGGCACCGCTTTCTACCAGAATAGACGGCAATAACTTGTTCTCCCAATAATCATAATGAGCAAATCTGCGCAGACTAGCCTCAATTCCGCCGATAATAACCGGCAAATCTGGCCACACTTTTTTTGCCAGCTTCGCATAAACGACAGTTGCATGGTCAGGGCGTTTTCCCATAATTCCACCAGGCGTATAATTATCTTTTTTGCGTAATTTGCGGGCAGCAGTATAATGACATAACATGGAATCAAGGTTTCCACCTGAAATAAGTACACCAAGACGCGGTTTGCCTAAAACTGCCAGACTTCTTTCCGTTTTCCAATCTGGCTGACTAAGCATAGCTATTTTGTACCCCTTAGATTCAAGAACCCGACATATTACTGCCGGGCCAAAAGAAGGGTGATCGACATAAGCATCACCGCTAATAAATAAAAAATCTATTTGTTCCCACCCACGCTGTGTAATTTCCTCAAGCGTAGTCGGCAAAAATTCACTCATCAGTTATCCTCCAAAAACTATCTCTTAAATGTGCGCACTGCAATACCATTTTCATCAGGCGCATATGGTATTGGCTGTCCATTGCAATTAATTTTTGCAACACGGACATTACCTACTTTTATTTGCAACTCTTTTTCAGCCTTCCAATTAACAGTCTTACCAGCTGACATCATTCCTACAAATACTTCTTTGCCATCAGCATATGCTTCTGTCCAGCAATCGCCGCTAAATTCAACTTGTGCTTCAATATTCGCGGCATTCTTAACAATATAAATCCCATTTTGGTCTTTTGAAACAGAAGCAACCTGAGATTTATCAGCAGATTCACTTTTTACTGACTCAACTGCAGCCTGCTTAGTCTTGGCCGGCTGGCTATCCTTATCTCCGAAAAAGCTGTTAATAAAACTTCCTGCCGCTATAACTAAAATAAGGCCTGCTAACAAGGCAAAATTCCTTTTAGTAAGAAACTTTTCCAGTAAAGACATAATATCAAAAGTATTTGGCTTAGCTAATTTAGCTTTACCATGGCCACTTTTCTCTGTTTGCTGATGCTTAATATCGTTTGTCTCAGCTTGAACAGGATGCTCGTGTTTTTTGTTGGCTTCTACCTGCTCTTTGTATTTTTCCACCATAGCAGGTCCATTAAGACCTATATAATTAGCATAATTACGAATGAAACCTTTTAAATAAACCTCTCCCGGAACCAATTGGAACTGTTCATTTTCTATTGCCTCTAAATACAATACTCGGATACTTGTTGCTTCAGCTACCTGCTCAATAGTAATTCCCTTGGCTTCACGAGTATTTTTCAAAATTTCGCCAACACTCGACATTTCAATACCTCCTGGGCAATTTACTGATTCTTATTAAAAAATCTTGATTCAATTTCTGACTGGTTCATTATTAATTCACGTGGTTTACTGCCCATGGCCGGTCCAATAATTCCATATTCCTCCATCGTATCAACCAAACGCGCAGCTCTTGTGTATCCTATGCGGAATTTTCTTTGCAACATTGATGAAGATGCTTGACGTGTATCCATCACCAAACGAACTGCATCTTCAAATAACTCATCCTCAATCATACCATCATTATTGACACCAATTTGTGATTTCTTCGTGTCACTTTCCAGCTCTTGCGTTGTAACAGCCTCCGAATAATCAACAGGAAGCGATTGGGACTTAATATAATTAACCAATTTATCCAATTCTTCGTCTGATACAAAAGCACCTTGAACTCTTTGTGGCCTATTAGCACCAATTGGATAAAAAAGCATGTCACCTTTACCAAGGAGCTTTTCTGCTCCACCCATATCCAAAATAGTTCTTGAATCAGTTTGTGATGAAACCGCAAATGCAATTCTAGATGGGATGTTGGCTTTAATGATGCCTGTTATTACATCTACGGAAGGCCTCTGAGTCGCCAAAATTAAATGAATTCCAGCAGCTCTGGCTTTTTGCGCTAAGCGCAAAATAGCATCTTCTACATCGACAGCCG
>JAAYVM010000076.1 GCA_012517145.1 Acholeplasmataceae bacterium | reverse complement strand
CCAATGATTGCAGTAAATGACGCCTATTGTAAATACCTGTTTGATAATCGCTATGGTACAGGTCAATCATCCTGGGATGGCATCATGCGTACTACTAATCTTTCTATAGCTGGTAAAAATGTTGTTGTCGCCGGCTATGGCTGGTGTGGCAAAGGCGTAAGCATGCGAGCCAAAGGTCTGGGTGCCAATGTAATAGTAACGGAAGTAGACCCCATAAAAGCAATTGAAGCTGTTTTCGATGGTTTTCGCGTAATGCCGATGTATGAAGCAGCAAAAGAAGGAGACTTCTTCGTAACTGTAACTGGTTGCAAAGATGTCATTACCAAAGAACATATTAAGGTAATGAAAGACGGAGCGGTTCTTGCTAATGCCGGACATTTTGACGTAGAAATTAATATTCCGGATTTAGAAGAACTTTCAGTTGTACCCTCTTATGAAGTTCGTAAAAATATCAGAACATATACAATGTCAGACGGACGCAAAATTAATTTACTTGGAGAAGGCAGATTGGTTAATTTAGCCTGCGGCGATGGACATCCTGTCGAAATTATGGATCTTTCGTTTGCTATGCAATTTTTAGCAATGAAATATCTCCTTGATAACAAAGGTAAGCTCTCTAACAATCTCTACACACTTCCAGATGAGTTAAACAATGAAATTGCAGCCTTAAAGTTAGAATGCATAGGTTTGAATATCGATAAACTTACGGAGGAACAAAACTTTTATTTAAACCAAGAATAAAGGAGATGTAGTTAAAATGTTGGAAGTTAAAATTGCTGATGCGCGTAAATCAATTATTGAAATTGGGTTTAAACTTCTTGATAGGAAATTAGTCGCTGGTTCATGGGGCAATATAAGCATGAAAATTGATAAAGACTGTTATGCAATTACACCATCAGGCCGTCCATATGATCTTCTTGAGGAAGAAGACATTGTCATTGTCAATTCAAATGGTATAAAGTTAGCAGGTTCCGGCATCCCTTCTTCAGAATTGTTTTTGCATCTAGCTATTTACAAAAAATATCCAACGTTCAATGCAATAATACATACTCATAGCATATATGCCAGTGCCTGCGCAGCAATGCACAGACAAATACCGCCATTGCTCGAGGATACGGCGCAAATATCCGGCGGTTCAATAAAAGTAGCTAAGTACGCATTGGCCGGCACAAAAGAGTTAGCGGAAAACGCTGTTGAAGCAATGGGCATGTCAAATGCAGTTTTATTGGCTAATCATGGAGCCGTAATCTGTGGAAAAAGCCTCGATGAAGCTTTAATTGTTGCCGAAATTGTGGAAAAATCTGCGCATGTTTATTGCATAACAGCATCAATAGGGGAAAGCTTTCCCTTGCCAACTAATGATATAAAATTATTGCGTAATTTTTATGTTGAACACTATAGTAAGAGGCAAGGAGGCGATGAATAAATAATGTCAGCAATTTTAATTAAAAATGTTGAAGTCATATCTGAAGAAAATAATGAAATATTTAATATAGGCATTAAAAACCAGGTTTTCTCTTATATCGGCAAGGAAACACCAACAGGATTTGATAATGCATATGTAATTGATGGTAAAAACTTCATAGCTGTGCCTGGCATGGTTAATACACATACACATGCTGCAATGACACTATTAAGAAGTTATGCGGATGACATGATTTTAATGGATTGGCTGCAAAACAAAATTTGGCCTGCAGAAGCTAATCTTACAGGTGATGATGTCTATTGGGGCACAAAGCTGGCTATCATTGAAATGATTAAATCCGGTACTACAACTTTTGCCGATATGTATTTCTTTATGGACAGAGTTGCAGAGGCAGTTCAGGAAACTGGCATCAGAGCATCACTTTCACGAGGAATGATTGGCTTAGTGCCGGATGCCAATGAAAAAATTACTGAGAGCATTGAATTATATAATAACTGGCACGGACAGGCTGATGGTCGCATCAAAGTGATGTTTGGGCCTCACGCTCCGTACACATGTCCGGTTAATTATTTAAAACGAATTATAGATGAAGCGGGCAAGCTTGGTTCTGAAATTCACATGCATTTGAGTGAAACTGCTTATGAGGTAAGCGAATGCGAGCGTGAGCATGGAATGACACCAATTGCTTTAATGAACAGCATAGGACTGTTTGATTTGGGAACTCTTGCAGCACATTGTGTTCACGTTACTCCTGCCGATATTGAAATAATGTCCTCTAAGAATGTACGTGTAGCGCACAATCCTCAAAGCAATTTGAAACTTGCAAGTGGTATTGCTCCTGTGCCGGAAATGCTTGCCGCAGGTATTATTGTTGGTCTCGGAACTGATGGTACTTCCAGCAATAACAATCTCGACATGCTGGAAGAAGCACGTTTGACGGCTATGCTTCACAAAAATAATAAAAGCGATCCTTTAGTTATACCGGCAAAACAAGCGCTAAATCTCGCTACAAAGCAGGGAGCGCTTGCTTTAGGGTTTTCGGATGTAGGGGAAATAAAAGTTGGCCAAAAGGCAGATTTAGTCCTTTATGATACACGCAAACCTTATTGGTATCCACGCCATGACAGAACTTCCCTTTTTGTTTATGCGGCAAACTCGTCTGATGCTGATACTGTCATTGTCGATGGCAAAATCTTGATGGAGAATGGGAACTTATTAACTATTGATGAAGAAAAAGTTTATGCGGAAGCAAATAAATGTGGCTTGCGTTTAACTAAATAAATTTCTAGGAGTGGAATAATTTGGCAAAAATCCTCAAAAAAACAAATCTGGCTCCACAAGTTTATGAATTTATTGTGGATGCTCCATTAGTTGCTCACAAATGTAAACCAGGTCAGTTTGTCATTATTCGTACAGAAGAAGAAAGTGAAAGAATTCCTCTCACTATTGCTGATTTTGACCGTAAGCAAGGCACAATTACAATGATTGTCCAGGCTGTAGGCAATACTACAAAACATCTATGTGAAACATTTAACGATAATGATGAAATATTGGACGTTGTCGGACCTCTTGGCATGCCTTCTCATATAGAAAATTTCGGCACGGTTGTTTGTGTCGGTGGTGGTATAGGCGTTGCTCCAGTTTATCCTATAGCCAGAGCATTGAAAGAAGCTGGCAACAAGGTTATTTCAATCATAGGCGCCCGCAATAAAGATCTTATAATTTTTGAAGATAAAATGGCAGCAATTAGTGATGAACTGATTATTACAACAGATGACGGCAGCGCTGGTCAAAAAGGTTTCGTTACTGATCCTATAAAAAAAATGCTTGAAAGTGGCAATATGCCTGGAATGGTACTGGCAATTGGTCCGGTTATAATGATGAAAAATGTGGCTGAAACAACTAGACCTTACAAAGTTCCGACTGTAGCAAGCTTGAATACCATTATGGTCGATGGAACAGGTATGTGTGGTGGCTGCCGCGTAAGAGTCGGCGACGATAATAAATTTGCTTGTGTTGACGGTCCTGAATTTGATGCGCATCTTGTAGACTTCGCAAATTTGGTACAACGACAACAAATGTACAAAGGTCAGGAATCTTTGGAATACGGATGCGGAGGTCATTGCAAATGCGTGGGGGACTAAGAAATAAAATGCCGGAACAAGCGGCAGAAGTAAGAAACAAAAATTTTGATGAAGTTGCTTTAGGCTATTTAATTGAAACCGCCATAGACGAAGCAGAACGCTGTTTAAATTGTAAGAATCCTCGCTGCGTTCAAGGTTGTCCGGTTAATGTTGATATTCCAGATTTTATTCAAGCCCTTAAAGAAAAGAATCTTAACGAAGCAATCCGCATTCTTAAAAACAAGAATACCTTGCCTGCTGTCTGTGGCCGTGTATGCCCGCAAGAAAGCCAGTGTGAAAAAAATTGCATACTGGGAATAAAATGTGAACCGGTAGCAATCGGACGACTAGAACGTTTTGTTGCTGATTATGCCAGAATTAAAGGGTTGGATACCATAAATGCTGCCAAAGCGGAACCAAAAGGCAAAAAAGTAGCCATCGTAGGCAGCGGACCTTCAGGTCTTACTGCAGCAGGCGACTTAGCTAAAATGGGCTATGATGTTACCATTTTTGAAGCTCTGCACGCTCCTGGCGGTGTTCTGATGTATGGTATTCCTCAATTCCGTCTTCCGAAAGAGATAGTAAAACATGAAATCGACCAATTAAAAGCATTAGGTGTAAAAATTATGCCAAACGTTGTCATTGGCCGTACTTTTACAATTGATGAGCTTATGAATGAAGAGGGGTTCTCTGCTGTTTACATCGGTACTGGTGCCGGTCTTCCGCATTTCATGCATATTGAAGGCGAAAATTTGAATGGGGTATATTCAGCTAATGAATTTCTTACTCGTGTAAATTTGATGCGTGCATATAAATTCCCACAGGTTGCAACACCAGTTTACATCGGTAAGAGTGTAGCAGTAGTTGGTGCAGGCAATGTTGCCATGGATGCGGCCCGTACTTCCAAACGCTTAGGCGCGGAAAAAGTATATATCGTTTACAGACGTAGTGAAGATGAAATGCCAGCTCGTAAAGAAGAAATTGAACATGCCAAAGAAGAGGGGATCGAGCTTCGTTTATTAAACAATCCGACCAAAATTATCGGTGATGAAAAGGGTTGGGTAAAAGGCATGGAATGTGTAAAGATGGAGCTAGGGGAGCCTGATGCCTCCGGACGTCGTTCACCTGTTGAAATTATCGGATCAGAATACGTTCTTCCTGTTGACATGGTTGTTATGTCCATTGGACAAGGACCTAATCCTTTGATTAAGGCAACAACACCGAACTTGGAAACAAACAAACGTGGCAATATTAACGCAGACGAAAACGGACAAACTTCTATGCCTGGTGTATTTGCTGGCGGTGACATCGTAACAGGTGCAGCAACCGTAATTTCAGCAATGGGCGCAGGCAAAAAAGCTGCAAAAGCAATTGATGAATATCTCTCTCAAAAATAAATATTAAGATAAATAATAAATTCTTCACAGTATAATATTTTATAATTAATCTGCTAGCATTCTAAATTCACTTTAGTTTGCTAGCAGAATCTGCATTTTAGGATAATTTAGGATAATTATTGTTGAAATGAGGGAAGATCCATGAAAAAATATTCTAGTTTTTGCTATTTTGTTCTTTCTATGACCTTTATGATTAATTTTGCAAACAATAATAATGCATATGCCAAAGAGTACAAATCCACATATGGAAATTACAGCATGAACATACCTGAAAATACCATACCAATTAGTGAAGGGTCTACATCCTACAGATTTGCACAAGGCAATATAAATGTCGAATGCAATATCATCAGCCTGCCACCAGAGCTCCAAATGAACGAAGAAAATAAAAGCAGTAACGATAAAATTATTAAGCTTGATAATTTGCTGTTAAGCAGCATAGCTGACATTAATTATCAAAATACCAATAGTTCCTGGCAAAAATATAAAAATAAAGAATTGCTTTACCAAATTTTTGAAAATAAATCAGCAGACAACCCGAATAAGGAAAAGTTTCTGGCTGATACTATATTTATAAACAATAAAAATGTATTTGTAATTTCTGCTTTTGCGCCAAATGCGGAAAATGAAAAAGCGGCAGAATTATTAGCATCAATATTAAAATCAGTTAAGATTAATGAAGCAAAGGACATTAGAAATAATTATTTCACTAATATCGCAGCCGGCTATGCTTTAAATTTACCAAATGGTTGGCATAACAAAAGTGGAAACACTTACAACATAATTCAACTGCAAAAAGCTGATAATCAAGTTACCGGCAGCATAAGAACGTTTACAACAAACGAATATACACACTATGCTAAAGCTTCAGAACCGGAGTTATCAAAATTAGAAAATCAGTTTATGGAACGTATGACCAAATATTCGACAAACCAAACAATAATCACTCATAAACCAATTAACATTAATGGACTGAATGGAATACTAATAGAAAAATCCATTAACAGTCAAGATGAAATTTCTAATATGCTCGAATGCTATTTATTTACTTCAGACAAAGGTTACCAAATAAACTTTTCGTCAAAAGATAAAAAGCAATATGATGTATCCAAAAAAGAGTTTTTAGAATCGATTTCTAGTTTTAAAAAATTGGGTTATTAAAAGCAATACACGCGTTCGGTATTTAAATATATAATTTTATGTTCGTTTTACATAATATATATTATAGGACCCTAGAACGAACAAACGTTTGACAATCTTTATATTGTTTGCTATAATTGCATAAATGATAATGTTATCGCTTTTAAAGTAATTCTTTTGTATCACTAGATTGGAGGTTGCTTTGTAATGATTAAAAAATCTAACCGGCAGCTAGATTCATGTGTTGAGCCTGATGAGTCTTCTCTGACTGAGCGTCAAAAGCAAATTTTGGATTTTGTTCGCGAACATGTATATAGCAAGGGTTATCCGCCCGCTGTGCGTGAAATTGGCTTAGCCGTTGGTCTTTCTTCAAGTGCTAGTGTGCATTCACATCTTCAGAAACTTGAGAAACTTGGATTTTTGCAGCGTGATCCTTCTAAGCCTAGAGCTCTTGAATTGACTCAGGAATCTTCCTGGCGTCAAAAAACTGTAGTTCCTGTTCCTTTAGTTGGCAAAGTGACCGCAGGCCTGCCTATTTTGGCAATGGAAAACATTGAGGAAACCTATCCCCTGCCGCTCGACTTAATTGGCTGTCAGGATGATGTTTTCATGCTTTCAGTCAAGGGTGACAGCATGATTAATGCTGGAATTCTAGATCATGATTATATTATTGTGCGTAAACAAAATTATGCTAATAACAGCGATATTGTAGTCGCTTTAATCGACGATGAAGAAACTACAGTAAAAAGATATTTTCGTGAACTTAAACAAATTAGATTGCAACCGGAAAATGATGCCTATTTACCAATTACTGGTACCAATATTAAGGTTATGGGAAAAGTAATTGCTGTTTTCCGCATTTTATAGTAACACGCCTTCTAATTTAGCTTATTTTCGTTTTTAAGCAACTTTTTATTGTTTCATGATACTTTCTATTCGCATTTTATTATGAAGGCGTTATACATCAAATATGAAGATTGATTTTTAGTTTGTTTTTATAGTAACGTCTTTTTGGTGTCATTAAGATGATAATTTAAAGTCTTTTTGGTATAAAAATAAAGCCTTTCTCTATGAGAAGGGCTTTATTTTTATAATAACTTATTTTATTCCTACCATTTCAGCTGCAGACATAATTGCAACTCGGCCGTGTTCAAAAGTTAATCCACCTTGCAAATATACATTAAATGGTTCTCTCATCGGGCCATCTGCACTTAATTCAATTGAAGCGCCTTGAACAAAAGTACCTGCAGCCATTATTATCTCATCCTGATAACCAGGCAATCCAGAAGGTACAGGTACAACGTGAGCATCAACAGGCGAATTTGCTTGTATTGCTCCGCAAAAAGCGCGTAATCTCTCACGTGATTCAAGTCTGATTGCTTGTATTATATCGCTTCTGATTTCATTACATGATGGCTTCACATCATATCCTAACTGTGCAAAAACTGCAGCGGCAAATATAGAAGTTTTCACTGCTTGCAGAACAACATGCGGTGCAAGAAACAATCCTTGGTAAAAGGATCTGGCAGTATCACCAAGAGTGGCTCCCATTTCGCCGCCCAGGCCTGGTGCTGTAAGTCTATAAGAGGCTAATTCTACTAAATCTTCTCGCCCAACAATATAACCACCTGTTGGCGCAAGTCCGCCACCAAGATTCTTTATCAAAGAACCGGCGATTAAATCTGCACCAACCTCTGTTGGCTCTTGTTTTTCAATAAATTCACCATAACAATTATCAACAAAACAAAGACAATCTGGGTTGATAGTCTTTACTGCAGAACAAATTTCACCAATTTCGGCAACAGTCAGCGTTTTTCTGGCGTCACTATAACCACAAGATCTTTGTATAAGAACCATTCTTGTTTTTGGCGTAATTAAACTCTGCAGTTCTTTTATGGCAACTTTGCTTCCTGACATAGGTACTTCTTTATAAGAAACTCCTATATCAGCCAAAGACCCTGGGGTCTTAACCGGGAAACCGATAATAGTTTGCATGGTATCATAGGGTGTTCCTGTAGCTGAAATAATTTCATCCCCTTGGCGAAGAACACCAAGCAGTGCAACTGCCAATGCATGAGTTCCGGAAACAAACTGTGAACGCACCAGCGCAGCCTCGGCATGAAAAATATCAGCGTATATCAAATCAAGCTTTTCTCTTCCTACATCAGAATAAGCATACCCAGTCGTTGGTTTTAAATAGTAATCAGAAACTTTATGTTTACGGAAAGCTTTAATAACTTTTCTTGTATTATAAAGTGCTGCCTCTTCATAAGGTAAACAATTATTATTGACTGCATTTAAAGCATTTAACTCTATTTCTTCAAAATTTATCATCCAGTCCACCTTTAGTCTATGTTATATTTTGGTTTAAGCAACAAAGTGCCTGTTGCTATTGAATCTGCATAATGTACATTTTATATTCATTTCTCTGGTCTTCAGATAAGCGAGCTTTGATTCTAATACCATCATCACAATATTCTTGTTCTAATACGGTACTGGTTTTGTGTAATTTAGCTGCTTTATCGGTATCTGCATATGGTATCAGTAATTCAGTTTCAACTGACTTTAAACTCAGATTGTCGACTATCAAATTAAGCAGGTCATCCATTCCAATCCCTTTTTTAGCAGAAATCAGAACGCTGTTCTCTTCACCCTTAATTTTTTCCAATAATCCACTCTCTGGATCAACTTTATCAATTTTGTTATAAACTGTTATTATTTCCTTATCTGAGGCATCTATTTCTTTCAATACTTCGTAAACTGCATCAATTTGCTTTTTGTATGTTGAATGACTTATATCTACTACATGCAACAATAAGTCTGCTTCAGCGACTTCTTCTAAAGTAGATTTAAACGCACTTACCAGCTGATGAGGTAAACGTTGGATAAAACCTACAGTATCAGTTAATATAGCCTCTTGCTTATCCGGCAATGATAAATGACGCGTTGTTGGATCTAAAGTTGCAAACAATTGGTCCTGTGCATAGATATCAGAGGCAGTCAACGTATTTAATAGAGTTGATTTTCCCGAATTAGTATAACCAACCAAAGCTATTGTGGCAATCTGATTTTTTTTACGACCAGTACGATGTAGAGTCCGCACGGACTTAACTTTTGCTATGCTTTCTTTGATAAAAGTAATACGGTCTCTTATGCGACGCCGATCAATCTCAAGCTTAGTCTCACCAGGACCTCTTGTACCAATTCCACCGCCAAGACGTGACAAAACAAGACCCTTTCCAGAAAGTCTCGGAAGAGTATACTGTAGTTGAGCTAATTCAACTTGTAATTTACCTTCATTGGAACGAGCCCTTTGTGCAAAAATATCAAGGATCAATCCCGTGCGATCAACAACACGAACTCCCATCACAAGCTCTATGTTTCTCTGCTGCGCTGGCGAAAGTTCATCGTCAAAGATGCATAAGTCAACATCTTCTTGCCGTACAAAGAGGGCTAGTTCTTCAACTTTGCCTTTGCCAATAAAAAACGCCGGATCAGGTTTTTGTCTTTTTTGAGAGAATGTGCTTACAACCGTAGCACCTGCTGTATCTGCAAGCTGTTTTAATTCTTCCAATGATTCTTCCGTAGACCATGACTGCCTAGGACCACCAGTATCAACAGCAACTAAAATTGCTTTTTCCGGATTTGCAGCAGATTTTGAGCCAGCAGTCTGTTTCTGCATAATCTTTTCAATAGTTGAAACCATATTGGCAAAATTCATATCTACTGCTTCAGATAAAGAAAATGGGCCATGTTCCTGGCATATATATTCTTCGTGCTCGTCAATACCAGCAATTAAAGCAAATGAAAAGCTCGATTTTGCAAAATCAGGTCCAATTACGCCTATTGCGGCCATTGCATCATACTTACCATTTTTGAGAGCAGAATAATCTACACCACTTAATGCAGAATTCCCGTTCAAATGAGTATGAATACAACGTACACCACTTAGCCTTATTGCCCCTCTTCTGCCTTTAAATTGGGGTAATTCAACACTTTCTTGGTGACCTAGTGAAATATCTGTTATCTGTCCACTTCTCGTGATATAGATTGAAATTTCGCGTTTTATTTTATCTGATATTTTAGCTAATTGCACTGCGAGTTCCTCAGTTATGATTTGATCCTGCGGAACCTTAATTTCATAAAGCTTTTCTAATTCATCCAAAACCGTGTCTTTGATACCCTTTTTGTTACCACTAATTTCTGACATATTCTTCACCTTCTTTGCCAAAAACTAAATTAGCCGTTGTTTATAAATTATACCATAACATAAACTAAACCGAATAAATATAGAAGCAGACACAAAAAAATGCCGCATATTCTGCGGCATTTTCATATTATTACAACTATTTTCTGATATTAAGCTTAGAGATGATTGAACGATAACGTTCGATATCTTTAGCCATCAAATAATTCAAAAGGCCACGACGTTGACCAACCATTTTCAATAGACCACGACGGGAATGATGATCTTTCTTGTGTTCTTTTAAATGTTCAGTTAAATAAGTAATACGCTCGGTCAAAATAGCGATTTGTACTTCTGGTGAACCAGTATCACCTTCGTGTACGCGGTAAGTTTCAATAAGTTCTTGTTTTCTTTCAGGTGTCAACATAATAAAATTCCTCCAATTAATTTTTAATCGCCCAAGCATTAGAAAGCGTCGGAGTGTCGCATCTCCAAGCAAGGGTCTTTTAACGCTTGTTAAGTATAGCATAACGTCACATAAATTACAACTACTTTTCTTTTTCGCTAAAATAAGCAGAAATTATATCCTTGTCCTTCTGTATTTGCTCACACAACTCGGCCGGGGAATTAAACTTGCGTTCACCCCTAATATAATGCATAAGCCTTACAGTGATTTCTTTGCCGTAAATATCATCAATAAAATCAAAAATATTAATTTCTAAGCGTTTCTTGTCAATGTCTCCAAAAGTCGGATTATAACCAATATTTGCCATCCCTAAATGTTCAATATCAGACATCAGAACCTTGGCTGCATAGACACCTTTAGCAGGAACAATTAAATCTGCATCAGAGAACTCTATATTAGCTGTTGGAAAGCCAAGACAGCCTCCGCGATTAGCTCCGGAAACAACAGTACCGCTAATCGTATATGCTCTGCCAAGCATTTCATTTGCCAAAGCTATTTCGCCATTCTTGATCAATTCACGTATTTTAGAACTGCTTACAACAGTTCCTTTGATTTGTATTAATTTACGTACAATAACATCAAATTTATCTTCTTGTCCAGATTGCATTAATGTTTTTGTATCACCCTTGCCAAGAAAACCATAGCTATAGTTCTCACCGACAACTAAGCACTTAAAAGAAAATATTTTCAGTTTTTCCAGAAATTCATCTGGTGAAAGCTGGGAGAAATAATGAGTAAATGGGATATTTACCAAAATATCTACGCCAAGCTTTGCGAACAAATTTTCTTTTTCTTTATTCGAAATTAATTTGGCCGGCACAGCCTCAGGCTTAATCTCAGAAAGCGGATGATTGCTGAACGTAAAAGCTAACAATTTGTAATTATGCTTATCAGCATATGCACGTGCAGCCTTTATTACATCGCAATGTCCAAGATGAAGGCCATCAAAAGTGCCTAGCGCTATTACACTTGGGCCAAGTTCAATTTGTGGCCCGCAAAAATCATTAATTATCTCCATTAGCAAAACCTCATAACATCTGTGTAGAAGGATTAATTACTTTATCTGCTTTTACCATCCCATTGTTGGCACTCCCAATACCAATAAAGATTCCATCAGTTGTTTTCAAGCGATATTTACCTTCGGATACACCAGAAATTGAAGTAACTACACCCTGTGATATCCTTAAAGCTTGCTTATCAGTAAGAATTAGTTCAGGAAAATGTTCGACAGCAACTTCAATAGGCAAAATGTGCTCAAAAGGTGCATCGGAAATTTCCTCCAAAGTTATTGCATCATTTAAAACAAACTTGCCTGATCTTGTTCTGAGCAAAAAACTTACAGTGCCGCACATACCCAAAGCTTCAGCAATATCTTCGCATAGGGTTCTTATAAATGTGCCCTTAGAACATTCTACATCCAATAGAAGATATTCATCTTCCTGATGAATAAGCTCGAGTTTATGAATAGTTATAGGTCTGGGCTCTCGTTCAATCGTCAGGCCCGCTCTGGCCAACTGATAAAGCTTCTTTCCATCGTGACGGACGGCAGAATACATTGGTGGAATCTGCATCAAAGAGCCCGTGAATTTTTGTAAGACAGCTTCAAGCTTTTCCTGTTCAGGTCTTAAGACAGCAGAAGTATCAATAACATTACCACTGTCATCAGCTGTATCAGTCTTAATGCCAAATTTCAGTTCTACTCTATATGATTTGGTTTCTTCACCGGAATATTCCAACAACCGTGTTGCAGCTCCAATAAAAACTGGTAGTACTCCAGCAGCATCCGGGTCAAGAGTCCCGGAATGTCCTATTTTTTTAGTTTGAAGTACGCGGCGCAAATAGCCTATAACATCATGAGAAGTCATTCCGGAAGGCTTGAGAACGTTTAATATTCCATCAGCCATTGCAATTGCCCATTTCATCTACAATACTGGCAAGCATAATTTTTTTTGCTTCAGCCATATCTTTATAAATTGTACAACCGGACGCTCTCTTATGGCCACCACCACCAAAACTCAAAGCAATCTTACTCACATCAAGACGGCGTGAACGCATGCTGACGCGTGTAACATCCTTTTCCACGCCTTTAAACATCATCGCAACTTCTACCCCATCTATATAGCGCGGATAGTGTATAAAACTATCTGTTGCGATATCAGGATTATAGTTTTCATGGCTGATTTCAATAGTAGCTATTCTGCCATTAAACTCAAAGGCAAGAGTTTCCAAAACCTTGGAAAGTAATTTGATGTCATCACGTGATTTCATTTCCAAAAAGTCAGACACTACGTCAGGTTCAACCCCAATAGCTAATAATTCAGCAGCACAATTCATACAGTGTGGCGTTGTATTTGAATATTTAAAATATCCACAGTCAGTTACTATCGCAACATAAAGGCAAAAAGCCATTTGCAGATCAATTTCAATATTTAATTCTTTAAATAACCGAAAAATAACTTCACCTGTAGCAGCAGCGTCAACATCAAGATATAGGTAGTCTGCAAACCCAGTATTCGAAACATGGTGATCAATATTCAGCATAGGCGCCTTTACACATTCTGCAGCCACGCCAATGCGATCTAAAGAGCTTGCATCATTTATTACCAGCAAATCAGCATTTATTACATCACCTTGTTTAAAGCGAACGAATTGGTCTATGCCTGGCATAAAATTATAGTATGAAGAAATTTCATCGTCGATAGAAATAACTACGTTTTTACCTTTTTTTCTCAAGCCTGCAGCTAAGGCAAGCGTAGAACCAAGGGCATCACCATCCGGATTGATATGACTAACAATAACAATGTCTTTCGCACCTTCAAATAAAGCCGCAACTTCAGGCATAGTTAATTTTTTACTCATTTTCTATCTTCTCGTCCTTCTTTATTTTTTCCAGAAGACTTTGAATGTGAGAACTGTATTCAAGAGAATTATCTTTGCAAAAAATTAAAGTAGGTGCTACCCTCAAACGAATCCTTTTTGCAATCTCGGTACGAATATAGCCTATTGCTTTATTAAGAGCCGCCCAAACATCTTTTTTTGTCTCTTCAGGGCCGTATAGGCTGACATAGATTTTTGCAAAACTCAAATCATCAGTTAATTCAACAGCCGTTATAGAAACAAATTGTATTCGAGGATCCTTTATATCATTTAACACGATCTTACTTATTTCTTGTTTGATCGCTTCCTGTAATTTTTCAACACGGAGTCTAGCCACAATATCACCTCAAAGCGCAATTATGCTTTAATTTCTTCCATGGTATAAGCTTCGAAAATGTCCCCTTCTTTGACTTCACGATATTTTTCGAGCGTAATACCGCATTCAAAGCCAGAGGCAACTTCACGAACATCGTCTTTGAAACGACGTAATGATTCTATTTCACCTTCATGAACAACTATACCATCACGAATCAGTCGAATCTTGGAAGAACTTGTAATTTTTCCCTCCAAAACATAACAGCCGGCAATCAGCATCTTGGAAATCGTAATCACTTGTCTTACTTCAGCACGTCCTTGGATGACCTCTTTAAATTTAGGAGCCAGCATTCCTTTAATAGCAGCTTCAACGTCATTCAATGCATCGTAAATGACACGATAAGTACGAATATCAACTTTTTCTGTTTCTGCTGCTTTACGAGCATTGGCATCAGGTCTGACATTAAAACCAATTATCAAAGCGTTTGCGGCAGAAGCCAGCATAACATCTGATTCATTAATAGTTCCAACACCTGCGTGAACAATTACAACTTTAACTTCTTCATTCTTTATGTTAGTTAAAGATTGTTTCAAAGCCTCAATTGTACCTTGAACATCTGCCTTAACAACGATATTCAGTTCTTTCAGCTCGCCTTCCTGAATACGTTGGAAGATATCGTCAAGAGAAACTTTAGTATGTTGTTGAATTTCTTCAGTTTTCTTTTTAGCAATACGTTTTTCTGCAACTGAACGTGCGATTTTTTCATCGGTAGCGTCAAGAATATCTCCTGCCATTGGTACGTCATTAAGTCCAAGAACTTCAACCGGCGTAGATGGTGTCGCTTTCTTAACTTTTTCTCCACGATCATTAATCATTGCTCTTACCTTGCCATACGATGTGCCGGCAATTATGGTATCACCAATTCTTAAGGTACCCTTTTCAATTAATACAGTAGCAACAGGTCCACGGCCCTTATCAAGTTGTGCTTCAATGATGGTTCCATGAGCTGGAATATCAGGGTTTGCCTTCAAATCCTGCATTTCTGCAACAAGTAGAATCATCTCAAGCAACTCGGATATACCCGTCTTTTTATGCGCAGAAACCGGCACCATGATAGTTTCGCCGCCCCAATCTTCCGGAATCAGCTCGAGTTCAGCCAGCTGTTGTTTCACGTGGTCTGGATTAGCACCTTCGCGATCCATTTTATTTATCGCAACAATAATAGGAACCTTAGCGGCTTTAGCATGGTTAATTGCTTCAACCGTTTGCGGCATAACTCCATCATCAGCTGCGACTACAAGAATAGCAACGTCAGTTACCTGAGCGCCGCGAGCACGCATCGCTGTAAATGCTTCATGACCTGGTGTGTCGAGAAATACAATCTTTTTTCCTTGATAATTTACCTGATACGCACCTATATGCTGCGTTATGCCGCCTGCTTCGCGTGCAGTGACATGTGTTTTTCTGATTGCATCCAACAAAGATGTCTTACCATGGTCAACATGACCCATAACAGTAATTACCGGTGGTCTTGGCAGCCTCTTTGCAGGATCATCCTCTACTTCAGGAATTTCCGTAGGATCTTCTTCAGGCGGTAAAGCTGCAACCTCTACATTGAATTCAGAGCCCACCAATACAGCAGTTTCAAAATCAATGTTTTGGTTAATTGTAACCATTACACCCAACATGAATAAATGCTTTATAACTTCACTGACTTCACGTTTAATTAAATCAGCAAACTCTTTAACGTTTATCGTTTCACCAATCTCAACTCTTGTAGGTTTAGCAACCTCAATAACTTTTTGAGGAACCACCTTTGGCGCCATTCCAGTTCTTTTGTTGCTTCTGCCCATATGTGTTTGGCTGTGCATTGGTCTGCTTCCCTTTGTGGCATATGAACCTTGTATCTGAGGCTTATTTTCTGCACGGCTCTTATTCTGCGGTTTTTTATTGAAATCACCTGATTGTTGTCTTGCAGGTTTTGTTCCTTGTTGAGGACCCTTAGCTGTTTTTTGTTGTCCAAATCCGCCAGGTTTCCCAGCAGTTGCTTGGTGTGCCGGACGATTTACTCCACCTTGTTGTACAGGACGATTTGTTCCTCCACCCTGTTGTGGATTTTGTGGCTTTTGGCTTATAAAATTACCCCCTGTACGTGTGTTACGATTTTCACCTGTCACATTTGCGTGATATTGAGTACTCTGCTGAGGCCGCTGAAATTGCTGACCTGCACCTGAAGAAGCAACATTTGGTCTGTTATTACGGTCACCAGTCGGACGTTGCTGAAAATTATTATTTGGTCTTTGACCCTGAAAACGGTTATTCGGGGTGCTCGTGCCAAAGCTCTGTCCTGCATTACTGCGTTGCTGTGGCTTTTGGCCCACTGGCATAGCAGCATGATTAGTATTATGCTGTTGTTTCATATCAGCCGGTCTATCATTTCGTGCTACTACCGTACTTGCAGATTTATTAAAATTAATTTTTTCACTGCTTTTTAAATTGCTTGTATGACTCACATGCTGTGTAACAGTTGTATTTACATTTGTCTTAACAGATGGTTTGTCAGCTTTCCGTTCAAATGTTTTTGCAACAATTTTTCTGACATCATCATCAACACTGCTCATGTGATTCTTTACCTGTACATCATTGCGACTTAAAATATCAATTATAACTTTACTTGTGGTATCAAATTCTTTTGCTATTTCGAAAACTCTATACTTACCCATTCATCCACCTCCAAACATATTGTTGGGCATTAAACTTTCATCATATTGGCAAAATTTGCATCAAGTACAGCAACAGCTGTCCTTTTTGCCTTGCCAATAGCTATTCCTAGCTGTTCACGATCCAAGGTTTCAACAGTTTTAACAGCATAAAGGTCAGCCATGTAATATAAGTCTTTCTTTGAGTTATCAGAAGCATCACTTGCAATTACAAGAAGTTTTACTTTGCCACCTTTGAGAGCAACCTTTACCGCAAAATCGCCAGATGCTATTTTGCCAGCTTTTTGCGCCAACCCGAGTGCAAAAATAACACTTCTATCATTGTTCATCATTTAAATCCTCTAATAATTTCTCGTAAATTTCAGTTCCAATGGCGACATCCAATGCTTTTTCAAGGCGTTTTTCCTTTACAGCCTTTGTTATACACTCGCTTGTAGGACAGACATAGGCGCCTCTACCAGGTTTTTTGCCAATTTTATCAATTGAAACTTCTCCCTCGGCAGAACGAACAACCCTAATCAATTCCTTCTTATCTTTCATATTATTACAACCAACACATCTACGCTGCGGTATTTTTTTAACCTTCATTATTCTCACTATCCTCTAAACTGCTCACATTTAAGAAATCACCAGCGGCAACTGCTTGTGATTCACTTTTAATATCAATCTTCCAACCAGTAAGCTTAGCTGCAAGCCGAGCATTTTGTCCTTCTTTACCAATTGCAAGAGAAAGCTGATAGTCAGGCACCACTACACGGCAAATTTTCTCGTTTTCATCTGCTACAGCCATCAGAACTTTAGCTGGTGAAAGTGCGTTGGCAACGTATTGCTCAGGATTAGAGCTATATTTGACAATATCAATTTTTTCACCACGTAGTTCATTTACGATGGTTTGAACACGCATACCCTTCTGTCCGACACAAGCACCGACCGGATCAATATTTTCATCCTTAGTGTAGACAGAAATTTTGGAACGCATACCTGGCTCACGTGCTACAGACTTAATTTCAACTAAGCCATCATGGATTTCAGGAACTTCTAGCTCAAAAAGACGTTTCAGTAAACCCGGATGTGTCCTCGAAACCATAATTTGCGGACCCTTATTGGTTTTCTTAACTTCAACTATATAAGTTTTAATTCTGTCATGGGGTTGATAAACTTCACCTGGAATTTGTTCATTCGGCATTAAAATAGCTTCCGCCCTGCCTAAGTCAATATAAACATTACGGTTCTCCAAACGTTGAACAACACCATTTACAATATCATTCTCACGGCTGGAAAATTTTTCAAAAACCATGCCTCTTTCAGCTTCACGAATTCTTTGTACAACAACTTGCTTAGCGTTTTGTGCTGCAATTCTGCCAAAGTTTTTCGGAGTAACTTCAATTTCGACTATATCTTCAACTTCGTAGTTTGGGTTAATTTTTCTAGCCTCAGCGATGTCTATCTCCTGTGCTGAATCATTAACTTTTTCTACAATGCTTTTTCTTGCGTAGACATGAATCTCACCTGTTTGTTTATTTAAATCTACACGCACATTTTGTGAAGAACCAAAATTTTTTTTGTATGCAGTAATTAAAGCCTCTTCAACAGCTTGATATAAAAGCTCTGGAGAGATGCCTTTCTCCTTTCCTAATTCAAATATCGCTTGTACGAAATCTGCGTTCACTTAAAAACTCCTCCTGTTAATAAAATTTAAAAATCAATATGCGGTCTTATACTTGCAATTAATTTGCGTTCAATAACTACACTTTTATCATTCAACAAAAGGGTAATATTATCATTATCATGAGCAACAAGCACTGCTTCAATTGTCTTGGCACCATTCCACGGTGTAAAAAATAGCAAATCAACTTTTTTGCCGTATGTTCTTACAAAGTCTTTATCTTTTTTTAATGGTCTATCTATTCCAGGTGAAGACACCTCAAGATAATATTTATCCTTGATGGGATCCTTCTCATCTAAAAGTTTGGTAAGTTTCTCACTGACATACTGACAATCATCAATTTCAATTCCGCCTGGTTTGTCAATATAAACACGCAGGTACCACTCTTTTTCACGAACATATTCAATGTCAACAAGATCTAAGTCCGTTCCTTCAATAATTGGCAAAACCAATGCGGTAATCAATTCTTCAAGTTTTTCCTTTTGCATAAAAGACACCTCCCTGCACATTTGTTAAAAAAGGCTGTTAGTAGACGAAAGAGTGGGTCACAAACCCACTCTTCCAATTAAGTCATAATTCATCTTTATACATTATAACATTACACATATGATATGACAAGTAGTATTAGCTTTAACCGAACAACCCTATTTGATCAGTTTCTGGCATTCCCTCAAGCGAACCATGTGCCGCCAGAGCATCAACTGCAGACTTTGGTATACCAGCACGCGTTTTTAAATCCTCCTGAGAAATAAACGGCTGGCCTTCCCTGGCTTTTGCAATATTATCGGCTGCAGTTTCTCCAATGCCAGCAAGTCCTGCTAAAGGAGGGAGCAAACCTTTGGGTGTAACAATGAACTTGTGCGGATCAGATTTGTATATGTCCACGCGTTCAAATTCATATCCCCTACTTATCATTTCAATTGCCAATTCCATATAGGTGGCTGTATCTTTATCATTAACTTTTGCTGCATTACCTAATGAATAAACTTCCTTAACAAATTTTTTCATGTAATCAAGGCCATTCAGAACAAGCGCGGCATCAAATTTAGGAGCTCTTACTGTAAAGTAAGCAGCATAGAACTCTTTCGGATAATGCACTTTGCAGTAAGCAATTCTATAAGCCATCATTACATAGGCAACAGCATGAGCCTTCGGAAATAAATACTGGACCTTATGGCAGGATTCAATGTACCACTCTGGTACATTAGCTTTTTTCATGCTATCCAATAAATCGGGTGGAAGTCCTTGTTTATGAGCTTTACCTTTTCTGCAGGCTTCCATTATTTTAAACGCTTTACTTGGATCAACACCTTTAGCTATCAATGATGTCATTATATCATCTCTGGTTGAGATAGTATCATCAACTGGTATACCAGATTTAATCAAATCCTGGGCATTATTCAACCAAACATCAGTACCATGTGAATAACCGCTGACGCGTACTATATCACTGAAATTCTTTGGCTGAACGTCTTTAATCATCTGTCTGACAAAATGTGTGCCAAATTCAGGAATACCATAGGTACCAACCTCACTATTGATTTGTGTGGCAGTAACGCCGAGTGATTTCGTAGAAGAAAATAGCGACATAGTTTCAGGATCACCAAAAGGAATACTTTTTGCCGGTATCCCAATCATATCTTCCAGCATACGTATTACTGTCGGATCATCATGGCCAAGTATATCCAGTTTAACGAGCCTGTCGTTAATTGAATGATAATCAAAATGGGTCGTAATGGTGCCGGAATTTTTATCATCAGCTGGATATTGAACTGGGGTTATATAATGAATATCCATATCACGAGGCACAACCATAATGCCGCAGGGGTGTTGGCCTGTAGTGCGTTTAATGCCTGAAAAGCCTGAAATAATACCATCAACAAATGCGTTTCTTACTTCTTTGCCCTTATTATCATAATATTTTTTGACAAAACCATAGGCAGTTTTATCAGCTATTGTTGCAATAGTGCCAGCTCGAAAAACATTGTCACGGCCAAATAAATCTTCTGTATATTTATGTGCCTGTGGCTGATATACGCCCGAGAAGTTCAAATCGATATCAGGCACCTTATCACCATTAAAACCCATAAACACGGCAAATGGAATGTCATGTCCATCCCTTACCATAGGTGTTCCGCATTCAGGGCAATTCTTTTCGGGCAAATCGAATCCGGATCCATAACTGTTATCCGTAATAAATTCACTATGCCGACAATGAGGGCAACGATAGTGAGGCTTCAATGGATTAACCTCAGTTATATCAATCATCGTCGCAACAAAAGATGACCCTACTGATCCTCTGGAACCGACAAGATAACCATCATCCAACGATTTTTTTACTAATTTGTGTGCAATAAAATATAGAACGGCAAATCCATTACCAATAATGGATTTCAGTTCCATTTCAAGACGGTCATTGACAATCTGCGGTAAATCATCACCATACCATTCATGCGCTCTTTGATAAGTCATTTCCCTGATTTTTCGTTCTGCGCCTGGTATGATTGGTGAATATAATTGATCACGGTCAGGAATTGGCTTGAACTTTTCTATTTGTTCACTAATAAGATTTGGATTAGTTACAACAACCTCGAATGCAGCTTCATCGCCCAAATATCTGAATTCTTCAATCATTTCTTCAGTAGTACGCAAATACAAGGGAGCCTGCAGGTCGGCGTCACTATATCCCTGTCCCGCTTGCAAAATACGCCGCAATATCTCATCTTCAGGATTTAGAAAATGCACGTCACAAGTGGCAACTACAAGCTTATTGAGCTTTTTCCCGAGCATATATATTTTTCTGTTAATATCCTCTAAATCCGCGGCATTAGCTATCTGTGGGAAAGCATTGTCACGAACTAAAAACATATTGTTAGCAACTGGCTGTATTTCCAGGTAGTCATAGAATTGTGCTATTTCTATAATTTCTGCCTCTGTTCTGCCATTCAAAATTGCTTGATAAAGTTCCCCCGCTTCACATGCGGAACCAATCAACAGGCCATCCCTATACTGGCTTATCAGTTCTCTCGGTATACGAGGACGTTGTTTAGCTAAATATTTTAAATGTGAAACAGATATCAAACGATAGAGATTACGTAATCCTTCAGGATTTTTTGCCAAAATAATTACATGATAAGAACGCTGGCTATCTATGGCTGGCAATAAGTAACCTTCAACGCCAAAAATAAGTTTAAAATCAGTATCTTCAACTTCATCGTAAGCAAAAGGAAAAGCCTGAACAACGCCGTGGTCTGTAAGAGCCAAAGCTGAATGTCCCCACTTTTTGACAGTATTCATCAGGTCTTTAATGGGCGTTACGGCATCAAGCCTGCTCATCTTGGTATGGCAATGCAATTCAACTCTCTTAAGCGTCGCCGTATCCATTCTGGTTTTTTTCGGAACGGCACATATTCCATAAGGATTGAACATTACTATTTCATCATGCTCATAACGGTCTGGCTTAACGTTTCCGCAAACTCTTATGTTCATACCTTTTTTTAGTCTAGCCTTGAATTGATCACATTCTTTTTTCGCATCAGTGCTTTTTTCGTTATCACCTTTAAAGTCGCCAAAACGAATTTTGAGCAGCAAGCCGTCGGTATCGTCTTTAATAGAAATCTTTAATATTATTGCGCCTGTCCTTAGTTCACGCTCTTCAAAATTAACTACTGTAGCTTCAACAACAACTTTATTCTCTTCTTCACTTACATCACAAAGAGGTCGCACTTTGCCATTAAATTTCTTACCATAAATAATGTCGTCGGTAATTTTATTGGTAGTTTTTGCCTCTTCTTTATGTAAAGCCCGAATATAATCTTCATCGACTACTTCATTATTATATTCACATACGCAGTTTTCAGAAACAGAAAATTCAACTTCAACATTGTTAAGTGCAAAATCATTCTCAAAAATATCACGTAATAAAACATCAAGATGTTTTTCATTTACATACTCAAGAATTGTATCTCCTGTAAAAAGTATGCTAAGCTTCAGACTTTCTTCCAGCCATTCAGCAGCACGTAAAAGAGGTGCTGCCTCTGAGCACCTCAATCGAACTTTAGCAATAATGTCTTCCTTGTGTTCTAAAAAAGAAAAAGAATTCTCTTTTTTTATAATTGCTTCTTTATTAACAAGATCGACACTATTTAAGTCACATATATTTTTTAAAGTAAAAGCTATTTTTTCTAGCAGGTCCTGACCAATTTGAACTGAAGAATGGTATTCTATGGTCAACTTTTTTTCTTTCGAATCTATAAAAACCTTAGAAGGATTTATTTGTTCAAGTTTCTTCAGTTCTTCATCCAAAAAATCTTGACCATTCAGAAAAGCAAAAAAGTGACTCTTATCCGGGCAAATAGAAACTATCTCCTTCATGCTTTCCTCCGTAGATTATCTAAAAATTACTAAACAATATTTTCCAATGATATAACGCCATCTATTGCTTGAATACCAGCAATTATTTCATTAGTATTGAGATCCTTATTGATTTTTAAAAATAACTCCAGTGATATAGTATCTTGCAGATCATCATTTTTAAGATTAATATTTCTTACCTTGATCTTTTGCTCCGTCAGATATTTTAAAATTTCACTAACTGCATCAGAATTATTATGAGCAACGATATGAATATAACGCCTTTCTACCCTAGTTGCTCCAGGAAACTTTTTTTCCCAGCCATGGAAAACAACAAGTGTAACTAACATTATCACGGTTGACGCTATACCGATTTTTATCATGCCACCGCCAATTGCAAGTCCAATTGCGGCAACCATCCAGAGACTCGCCGCCGTGGTCAGCCCACGAACAGTAAGTCCTTCATGTAATATCGTGCCAGCACCCAAAAAACCAATTCCGCTGACAACTTGAGCCGCAATTCTTCCAGGATCTCTTGGAACATCAAACCCATCAAACGCATACATGGAAACTACCATAATCAGTGCAGACCCAGTACAAACCAAAATATGTGTGCGTAATCCTGCCGGCCGGTCACCGCTGCCTCTTTCAATGCCGACAATGCCACCAAGAAAAGCTGCCAAAAACAAGCGCATAAGCATTTGTAAATCAAGTGAATCAAACATTAATAAATTCCTCCAGACCAAATAATCAAAAAAGAATTATTATAGCAAAATTTTTAAAGCTTTAATAATAATTCCTTGATTGCTTTCACATAATCATCATTAAGTGGTAAGCTCATTACTTCGCCAGTCTTTCTGATTTTTATTTCGATTTGTTTCTCCGTTAATGTTTTTGGTCCTATTACGATACGGACTGGATAGCCAATCAGGTCAGCATCTTTAAATTTAACACCTGGACGTTCTTTTCTGTCATCAATTGCTGCTTCAATTCCTGCTTTAAGCAGGTTCGAATACACTTCTTCTGCCATTTGGCTGGATAGTTCATCTTTCACATTTACCGGAACAACAAGAACTTGATATGGAGCTATTGCAGCTGGCCAAATAATTCCATCAGCATCATTGTTTTGCTCTATAGCAGCAGCCATTGTGCGGCTAACACCTACTCCATAACATCCCATTACCATAGGTTTTTCTTTGCCATTTTCATCCAGGTAAGTCGCCTTAAGTGCTTCACTATATTTCGTAAATAATTTGAAAACCTGTCCAACTTCAATACCACGGGCTTTAGAAATTTTTCCACCACAATGCGGACAAGCATCAGTTTCTTGAATTAATCTTATGTCAGCAACAAAGGTAGGTGTGAAATCGCGGCCCGGATTTACATTAAGGTAATGTGAATCACTCTTATTAGCGCCGCAGCAAAAATTATGCATATTCATGACACTGCTATCAACAACAATCATTACTTTCTCTGGATCCATTCCGACAGGTCCCATATAACCGCCAACCGTTCCAGCTTTTGTGAGTTCCTCTTCAGAAGCCATCTCCAGATTGATAACATTACATGTATTAATAACCTTTATTTCATTAACCTCGTGATCACCACGGACAAAACACAGAATTAAGCCTTTCTCGCTTGTATAGGCAACTGCTTTAACACTTTTTTCAATTGATAAATTCAAGTAATTGCAAACATCTGCTATAGTTTTGCAGTTAGGTGTATCAACGCTTTTTAATTCTTGCATAGGCTCATCTACGCTGGAAATCGCAGCCAACTCTGCTTTTTCAACATTAGCTGCATATTCACATTCAGTACAAAATACAATTTCGGCTTCGCCACTATCTGCTATAACCATAAATTCATGCGAACCACTTCCACCAATAGCTCCTGAATCAGCTTCAACTGGTCTGAAATTCAGACCACAGCGTGTAAATATTCTAGTATACGCATCGTACATTGCTTGGTAAGATTTATCGAGTGCTACTTCGTCGCGGTCAAAAGAATAAGCATCTTTCATAATAAATTCACGACCACGCATCAAACCAAACCTTGGACGGCGTTCATCACGGAATTTATTTTGTATCTGATATACATTTAGCGGTAATTGGCGATAAGACCGTATATCCGCTCTTATTAATGTTGTAACCATCTCTTCATGTGTTGGTCCCAAACAGAAGTTACGATTATGCCTGTCATTCAAACGGAACATTTCAGCACCATAAACATCCCAACGTCCACTTTCCTGCCACATTTCTGCAGGTTGTACTATTGGCATTAATAGCTCTTGCGCACCAGCTTGATCCATTTCTTCGCGAACAATTGCTTCTATTTTCTTTAAAACACGTAAGGCAAGCGGTAAATAACTGTAAATACCACCAGCAGCCTTACGCATGAATCCAGCCCTCAGCATTAATTGGTGACTGACAACCTCAGCTTCTGCAGGTACTTCACGTAATGTTGGTGCATATAATCTTGAAACTCGCATTAATTAATCTTCCTCTCAATAAGTATTTTATCAATTTCAGCAAAAAGTGCGTCAATAATTTCTTCTTCACTAACCTTTTTAATTATTTTACCTTTTTTAAAGATTAAACCTTCGGATATACCGCCTGCAATACCGATATCAGCCTCTCTGGCTTCACCAGGTCCATTCACAACACAACCCATCACCGCCACGGTGATAGGATCCTTTATATTTTCTAAGCGTTTTTCAACTTCAAGCGCCAATTTTTCAAGATTAATCTGCGTCCTGCCACAAGTAGGACAAGAAATTAATGTTGGACCATATTCTCGTAATCCCAAAGCTTTTAATATCTGATAAGCAACTCGAACCTCATTGGCAGGATCCCCTGTTAGTGAAACACGTATAGTATCACCTATGCCTTCAGCCAATAAAGCTCCAATTCCTACAGCAGACTTAATAATGCCAGAATTCACTGTTCCTGCTTCTGTAATACCAACGTGAAGAGGATAATCGCATTGTTCCGCCATTAATCTATAAGCAGCAATTGTCAAAGGAACATCGTGCGCCTTTAATGAAATTTTAATGTTTTGGTAGTCAAGTTTTTCCAGTATTTTTATATGACGCCATGCTGCCTCAACCAAAGCTTCTGGGGTAGGATGGCCATACTTAAATAATATGTCTTTCGGAAGGGAACCAGCATTAACGCCGATGCGTATTGGAATATTATGCACTGAAGCTTTTTCTATGACCTGCGCTACTCTATCTTCACCGCCTATGTTGCCAGGATTTAAACGTAAACCGTCTACGCCGGAATCAAGAGCTTCCAGAGCTAACTTATAATCAAAGTGGATGTCAGCAATCAAAGGAATAGAAATTTGTTCTTTTATTGCTGCAAGCGCCCGTGCCGCTATTAAGTCAGGAACAGCACAACGAATAACATCACAGCCCAATGCTGTTAACTCTCTTATTTGGTTAACTGTTGCTTCTACATTTTCTGTTTTCGTATTTGTCATTGATTGAACAGAAATTGGAGCGTCGCCGCCTATAAACATATTCCCCAATTTTAACTGACGGCTTTTACGTCTATACATTTTTTATCCTCCAAGCTTAAAACACTATTTTGTTAAATCCATAAAAGTTGCAGCTAAGGTAATAGCTAGGATAAGCGCAAAACCAATCATTTGAATAATATTCATTGTCCTTGCACTAAGAGACTTCCCACGCAAAGCTTCAATGCTTAGAACTATAAAGTGTCCGCCATCCAAGGCAGGTATTGGTAACAAATTCATAATGCCTAAATTGATGCTTAAAAAAGCGACAAAGTTTAATAAAGACATTATGCCTTGTTGCGCGACCTCTCCCGCCATCTGCGCAACACCTATCGGACCGGAAACTTCAGCCGGAGCCTTGCCTGAAATTATTTTAATTAAACCATTAACCATACCTAACATAATATTCTTTGTATGGATAACAGAAAATTTTGCAGCATCAAAAATAGATAAAGATTGTTTAGTGAATTTTGGGTAAACGCCTATAAGCGGTCGCTTAAATTCTT
>JAAYVM010000075.1 GCA_012517145.1 Acholeplasmataceae bacterium | reverse complement strand
TTTCATTAAGGCTTAATCCCACTAAACACATCTCGCCCAAGCCACCCGGTGCCATTGCCAAAAAAGCAGTCACCAGACTATAGCCATAATGCGCAGATAAAACAAAGGCAACGCCAATGCTGACCATCAGCATCGCAATAATACCCACAAAGGTATAAGGCAAAATGCGTTTAAGTTCACGCAATTCCCTTGGATCCAGTCCCATACCCATATTAAGACCGATACTTATCTGTGCTGCCATCATCAAAACAGGGTCAATTGTATTCAGAGTGCCAAACTGCAAAGAAGCTGCCATAGCAACTATAATCGGAGCCAGCAGATAAGGCGTTGAAATTCTTAATTTATCGGCGATAATACCGGCAATAGTTGCTAGCGGCAGTATATACCAATAAGGCACGCCATCATTTACAGCCAAAGAAGCTGTTGTACCGACTATTCTGGCATCTAAAAAATGCATAACCAGAAACGGCACCGCTACAATAACAGACATCAGGCGCAGGCTCTGCATAAGAATAACTATATTCTTATCCGCTCTGTCATCTTCATCGCACATTATCGCCATCTGCGTAAAACCACCGGGCATGATTCCCATAATGCAGCTTTGTAAATCAAGCTGCTCTTTTTTTGCTGTCCAAAAAGCAATAATCAGTGCTACCAAGACAGCGGAAAGTGTTGCACCTACCATACCGGCAATTTGCCCCGGCATCTCATGCAGAGCCGAAACGGTTAGATACCGACCGATACTATAACCGATAACTATCAGACCCGCACTACGATAAACCCTTGGCCAGGCGGCTTTCTCCGCAAATTGCGTTTTAGCAGCAAGAGCAACAACCAAAGCACCTAAAAGCCATGGTATGGGCATACCAGCAAGATTGAAAAGCCAGCCGATTACTGCCGAAAGTCCAAAAAGCGCTGTTTGAAAAATCATTCCCGTTCCTCTTTATATACCTCACCGTCAGGCGGCTGCAGATACTCCATAATTCTGGCTATCAGTTCGCCCCTTGCGGTATGTTGGCTTGACGTATAAGTCATTATGCGTTCATCATCCAAGCCAAGTTCACGTTTGAATAAAGCCTTCTGTGAAGCTGCCATGTTTTTCGAGACTTTATCCGACTTAGTCAGGATAATCTGTACCGGCACTCCACATCCCATTAACCAATGGTAACACTCAATATCACTATCCAGCGGTTTATGTCTGATGTCAATCAGCTGGCAAACCAGACGCAAATGTTCAGAGCCGGATAAATACTTACGGATAAAACCAGACCACTGGTCTTTATTGTCTTTGGAGGTTCTGGCAAATCCATAGCCAGGTAGATCAACAAGATAAAATTGTTTGCGTTGGTCAGTTCCTTCAAATATTCTTTTGCCTTCAAGTTCATAAAAATTGATAGTTTGCGTCTTACCTGGAGAACCGCTGACTCTCGCCAACCCGTTCCGTCGTGTAAGTGAATTAATCAATGAAGACTTGCCGACATTTGATCTGCCGATAAAAGCAACTTCCTCCAGATAGGTTGCAGGGTACTGATCAGGGCGTACCGCGGATGCAGTATACTTCGCCTTGATCAAATCCCATTGATTTATTGCCATCTTAATCCTCCAGTGCTAGTTTTAATACTTCGTCCATGTGGTCAACAGGGATAAAGGTAATTGCGTTGCGCACATTTTTCGGAAGTTCTTCCAAATCCTGGATGTTTAGTTTCGGTAAAAGTATGGTCTTAACGCCATATCTGTTCGCTGCCAGCATTTTTTCCTTAATGCCGCCTACCGGCAGTACACGCCCTGACAAAGTAATCTCTCCCGTCATGGCCAGCCCCGCCTTTACATGTTTACCTGTCAAGGCAGAGACCATAGCAGTAACCATCGTAATACCTGCGGAAGGCCCATCCTTCGGAATAGCACCTTCAGGTAAATGAATATGTACGTCAGTATTCTCATAGAATTTTTCGTCGAGTCCCAGCTCTTTAGCACGCGAACGAATATAAGTATAACCAGCCTGAGCTGACTCTTTCATAACATCGCCCAGCTGCCCTGTCAACAAAAGCCCGCCCTTGCCAGCTGTAGCTGCGACTTCTACTTTCAGCAGTTCACCGCCAATGCTGGTCCAGGCAAGACCTGTGCAAATACCTATTTCAGACTTAGCTGTAAGATCGCTTTCCAGGAAAATGACCGGCCCCAGGAAATTATGCAAAGTCTTGGCATTTACCAGAACCCGTTTAGTTTTCTCAGTAACAAGACGATGAGCTGCCTTCCGGCAGATAGCCGCGATTTTTCGTTCCAGATTACGTACGCCTGCTTCACGGGTATAATCCCTAATTGTCCGGAAAATTGCTTCCTGCGTAAAACTAATTGTTTTCTCGGTCAATCCATGCAATTCACGTTCTTTAGGTATAAGATGAAGTTCGGCTATTTTGACCTTTTCCTCATCAGTATAGCTGGCCAGTTGAATAACTTCCATCCTGTCTAGCAGTGCTGGTGGTATTGTATCTACTGTGTTAGCAGTTACAATCCAGAATACGTTTGAGAGATCAAAAGGAAATTCAATATAATGATCACTGAAATTGCTGTTTTGTTCAGGATCAAGTACTTCAATCAAAGCTTAAGCAGGATCTCCCCTGAAATCAGCATTCATCTTATCTACTTCATCAAGCAAAAAGACCGGATTAGAACAACCACAGGTCTGCATGCCATGTATAATACGGCCTGGCATCGCCCCGATATACGTACGGCGATGTCCGCGAATTTCTGCCTCATCACGTACGCCACCTAAGGAAATCCTGGTGAATTTACGATTAATGGCTTTCGCTATTGAACGTGCGAGCGAAGTTTTGCCTACGCCAGGAGGGCCTACTAGGCAAAGAATCGGCCCCTTGATTTGTTTGGTCAGAGCACGAACAGCCAAATATTCCAGAATACGCTTTTTGACTTTCTCTAAGCCATAGTGGTCCTCATTCAGAATTTTCTTGGCCAGTTTCAGGTCAAAGTTGTCTTCCGTAAACTTATTCCAGGGAAGACTCAGCAAGGCATCTAGATAACTGCGAATTACCGCGCTCTCTGCCATCATAGGAGGCATTTTGTATAAACGGTCGAGTTCTTTTTTAATCTTCTCGACTACCTCTTCCGGCATATCAAGCTCAGCCATAGCGCGCTTGTATTCATCAACTTCGGCCTGGCGCTCATCGCCTTCGCCAAGTTCCTTGTTAATAGCCTTCATCTGCTCACGCAGATAATACTCACGCTGATTCTGTTCTATCTGTTTGCGAACCTGCTGAGAAATATTTTTTTCAATATTTGCTATTTCCAGTTCTTTGCAAAGATAACTATAAAGCAAATTCATGCGGTCTTTGACGTTTATTGCTTCCAGTACACTCTCTTTTTCATCAATACCGATAGTCAGATAACCGGCAATCATATCAGCAATTCTGCCCGGATCCGGCTGATCCTTGAAAGTCAGAAGCACTTCACTGGTTATTTTTTTGCTTGCGAGTATCCACTGTTCAAAAGTTTCAATCAACATTCTTTTGAGCGCTTCTACTTCATTACTATCATCAATAATGCTGGGGACTTCCAGCACTTCGGCTTCAAAATAAATATCTTTGTTATCGCGTACAGACTCAATTTTAGCCCTGGATAAACCTTCAACTAAAATGCGCAGAGCGCCATTCGGCAATTTTAACAATTGTTTTATTTCGGCAATAACGCCATAGGTAAATAAGTCATTTTCACTTGGTTCAATCGTGCCTGCTTCACGCTGGGTAACCAGCAGGATTTTGCGGTCTATTGCCATTGCAGATTCAACCGCTTTGATGGAACGGTCACGTCCAACATCAAGATTTATAATCATTCCAGGAAATACTAACATGCCTCGTAACGGCAACAAAGGAATAACTCTGTTTTCATCCATAATCTCTAACCCTCCTCAACAGCAAACTGTCTTTATCTAAAAATAATTTAACATCGTTTGAGCGAACTTCTATTCTTATTTTAACATAAATAAACAAAAAGGGGAAAAGAGCCTCTGCCCTTTCCCCTTTATCTCTTTCAGGATGCTGAATCAGTCTTCTTCTCTTCCAACACCAATGTCGGGGGCTTATGCTCCCTGATGACTTCCTCAGTAACGATGCATTTCTTTACATCGGCTCTGGAAGGCACTTCATACATAACATCACGCATAATGTTTTCAATAATTGCCCGCAAGCCACGAGCTCCTGCACTGCGTTTCATTGCTTCTTCAGCAATTGCCTTCAAGGCCCCTTCCTCAAAGACAAGCTCGACATTATCCATGGCCAGGAAATGCTCATACTGCTTAATCAGAGCATTTTTTGGTTCTTTCAGTATTCGGATTAACGCATCTACATCAAGAGAGTCAAGCGTTACAACTACCGGCAGACGACCTGCGAACTCCGGAATCAGTCCAAACTTCATAAGGTCTTCCGGAAGCACCTTTTTAAGCAAAGAATCTATCTTTTGTTCTTCTTTTGTTTTTATTTCTGCGCCAAAACCCATGCTCTTCTTACCGATACGTGCGCCTATAATGTTTTCCAGACCAGCAAAAGCACCGCCGCAGATAAACAGAATGTTTGTCGTATCGATTTGAATGAATTCCTGGTGTGGATGCTTACGTCCGCCCTGTGGTGGTACGCTGGCAACCGTTCCCTCAAGAATCTTCAAAAGAGCTTGCTGTACGCCTTCACCAGAGACATCCCTGGTAATGGAAGGATTTTCTGATTTACGGGAAATTTTATCGATTTCATCGATGTATATTATGCCACGTTCAGCACGTTCGATGTCAAAATCAGCATTCTGAATCAAGCGAAGCAGAATGTTCTCAACATCTTCGCCTACATAGCCTGCTTCGGTCAAAGCCGTAGCATCGGCAATCGCAAACGGAACGTCAAGAATTTTCGCCAGAGTCTGAGCAAGAAGCGTTTTACCGCTGCCTGTAGGTCCCAACATCAAAATGTTGGATTTTTGTAGTTCAACATCTTCATTCTTATGCTGTGTTTCATAGTTAATGCGTTTGTAGTGATTGTAAACAGCAACCGCCAGTGTTTTCTTGGCTTCATCCTGACCAATAACATACTGGTCAAGAATAGCCTTAATTTCCTGAGGTTTCGGCAATTCGCCATTTAAAGACTGTGGCTGTGTACTGAATTCTTCTGCCAGCATTTCGTTGCAGACCTCGATACATTCATCACAGATAAAGACGTTGTGGCCCGCAACAAGCTTGCGCACTTGCCCCTGCTTTTTACCACAGAAAGAACAGGTATAGCTGTTATCGTTCCCATCGCCAAAGTTCATATCTTTTACTCCTTGCGCATCTTAATTTTATCCTAAGCTTAACCCTTTATTGTTTGCGGGTAAGTATTTCGTCGACCAAGCCATATGCTTTGGCTTCTACAGCTGTAAGATAATAGTCGCGCTCTGTATCTACTTGGATTTTTTCTTTTGGTTGGCCTGTATGTTTAGCCATAATACCATTCATTTCGTCACGGATACGAAGAATTTCACGGGCGTGAATTTCAATCTCAGTGGCCTGGCCCTGAGCACCGCCCAAAGGCTGGTGAATCATTACGCGTGCGTAAGGCAAAGTGAAACGTTTGCCCTTGGTTCCGGCAGCGAGAAGAACAGAAGCCATGCTTGCTGCCATTCCCATACAAATCGTCGAAACATCAGGTTTGATATATTGCATTGTATCATAAATAGCCATACCAGCGCTCACACTGCCGCCAGGGCTGTTGATATACAGATGTATATCCTTATTAGGATCTTCTGCCTCCAGGAATAAAAGCTGTGCAATGATAAGATTCGCCATATTATCATCAATTGTTCCTGTTACGAAAATAATCCTGTCTTTCAATAAACGGGAATAAATATCATAGGATCTTTCTCCCCGACTGGATTGCTCAACAACGATAGGCACAAAATTCATCATTACTCACACCCCTTTACATGTTTGGTGCAAAATTATTTTGCTGCCCCATCAATAACAACGCGAGCTGATTTGCGACGCAGGATATTAGCAAGCAATAAGCCCATGTTGCCGTTAGAAGAAATTATTTTCTTTACTTCTTCAACATCTGCTCCATTTTGTGCAGCTATATTAGCCAACTCAGCATCAATATCTTCCATACCTACCTGGATATTTTCAGCTTTGGCAATGGCATCAAGCACAAGGTCAGTTTTGACATTTTCAAGTGCAGTCGCTTTGTAGTTTTCACGAAGTTTTTCCATGTCCATGCCAGTGTATTTCAGATAAGCGTCCAGATTCATTCTGCGGTTTTCGAGATTCATTTTGAGTTCTTCAATCATTTGGCTGATACGGTCATCAACCATGATTTCCGGAACTTCGAATTCAGCATTGGCAACTGCCGCTTGAACAAGAGCTCTTTCATAATCAGCTTCTGCTTGTTCCTCAGCATGTTTTTGCATTTTTTCTTTATAATCAGCTTTCAGTTCTTCAACAGTTTTACATTGGCTGTTGGCAGCAACAAATTCATCAGTAAGTTCTGGCAGCTCTTTACGTTTAACATCTTGAACGTTTACTTTGAAAATAGCTTCTTTACCAGCAAGCTCTTTGACAAAATACTCTTCTGGGAAGGTAACATTAACATCAGTGGAATCACCTGCTTTGAGACCCACCAGTTGATCCTCGAAGCCCGGAATGAAACTGCCGGACCCAACTTCCAGCGGATAACCTTTGCCTTCACCGCCGCTAAATGGCTCGCCATCAACGGTACCTGCAAAGTCAATAATTGCAAAATCGCCTTTCATGATAACAGCATCAGGAGCCACTACCATTTTAGCGCCACGTTTACGCAGTTCTTCAACTGCAGTGTCGATTTGTTCATCAGTTACAACCGCTTCAGTTTTCTCTACTTTAATACCCTTATATTCGCCAAGTTTAGGTTCTGGTTTTACTGTTATGGTCAAAACCAATTCCATATCTGTATTCTCTTCGAAAGTAGATTCTTTAACAGACGGATCGCTTACAGGAATCAGTTTCTCATCTGCCATAGCTTTGCGATAGCAATCATTAGCAACGATTTCAAATGCTTCTTGTTTTATTGCTTCTTTACCAACATGCAGTTCTAAAATATTGCGAGGAGCCTTACCTTTACGGAAGCCAGGTATATTTACCTGACCAGCAACCTTTTGTACTGCTTTGGCAAAACCCTTATTTACTTCCGCTGCCGGTAATTGAATTTTGATGGTTGCTTCATTTGCTACTCTTTCTACAGATACATTCATCTAAAAAAGCCTCCTTAATAATATGTCACTTCTTAAAACTTATCTCTTGACTGAAAATTCAGCCTGTTTTTAGTAAATCACTATAAAAACCGCTCATAGTATCATACCACAAAGTCCTATCTTTGACAAGGTACGCTAGCTGTAGACTGATGGAAATCACAAAGACTAAAAAGGCTTCCTCATCAGAGGAAGCCTGAAGTGCTAGTGGAGCGGAAAACGAGATTCGAACTCGCGACCCCCGCCTTGGCAAGGCGGTGCTCTACCGCTGAGCTATTTCCGCAGTTGTCACTGACAACGTAGATTATTTTAAATTATAACGGTCCATTTGTCAACACCTTTAATTAAAATTCTCCTAAAACTAGCTGACTGATATTTTTTGAGTGGTCTGATACCCTTTTCATATTGATCAGTAGTTCCAGCATGACAAAGCCCGCAGCAGGATTACAGATTTTATCATTTAATCTGGCCACATGATTTTTGCGCATTTCTTTCTGGTATAGTTTTACTTCATGAGAAGCAGCAAGCGAAGCACGGGCCAAATCGCGGTCATTGGTTTCCAGCGCTTTCAAAGCTTTACTGCTGGCATCCAGAACCAGCGAACTTAAATGCTTGAGTTCCTCATGGGCGACCGGTGAAAACTCGACGCCATCCTCACGCATGTTTCTTACTTTTTTGGCAATAGTCTCAGCATGGTCGCCTATACGTTCAATATCATTGCAGGCATGTAAAAGGCCCGTATGTATAGCCGCCAGGTCTGTACTCATTTGCTTCTCTGACATTTGCGTCAGGTATTTGGTTATCTCTTCTTCAAGAATATCAACAACAGGTTCATGTTCCAGTATATATGCTACCTTTTTGCTATCCCTGTCTTCGATAGCGCTAAGAGCTAATTCGACATTATGCCAAGCCATGTTACCCATACGTACGACTTCTTTGGTTGCCAACTGCATGGCAAGGCTCGGCGTACCAAGCATATTTACATCCAGAAAAAGAGGTTTTCTGGAAATCACAACATCTTTGCCTGGCACCAACAATTCAATGAAAGCTACAAACTGACTTGCTATCGGCAGAAAAATTACAGTACTTAGGAGATTAAAGGCTGTATGGGAATTTGCTATCTGTCTGGCTATATCCCCTTCCGGTGAAATGTATAGAACAAAATCCACGAACCACCCCATGAAAATAATAAAGATAACGCTGCCAATTAAATTATATAAAACATGCGAATAAGCAACTCTCTTGGCTGCGCGGTTAGCTCGCAAGGATGCCAGAACGGAAGTTATACAAGTACCGACATTGTCTCCAAGCATAACAGGAATAGCGCCTTCCAGTGGTATGAGCCCTTGACCCGCCATCGCCATCAATATGCCAATCGTGGCAGTACTGGATTGCACAACACAGGTCATCACTGTACCAGCCAACAGACCTATTAAAGGATTGTCAGCGAAAGTTGCTATAAAATCCACGAAGCCTTGATATTTACGTAAGGGTGCCACGGAATTGCCCATCATTTGCATGCCAAGCATCATAATACCGAAACCCAACATAATTTGCCCGGAATATTTAAGTTTCTTTCCTTTGGCAAGAATGTTCAGAACAAAACCTAAGGCAATAAATACAGTGACAAAATCAGTTACTTTGAAAGCAATCAGTTGAGCGGTTACAGTCGTACCAAGATTAGCACCCATAACAATGCCAAAAGCCTGCTTCAGCGTCATTAACCCGGCGTTGACCATGCTTACTGTCATAATTGTGGTAATGCCGCTCGACTGCAGCACTGCAGCTACTACTGTTCCCAGCAAGACTCCATACATTACACGACCGGCCAAAACCTCAAATAGCCTCTGTAGACGATTTTCCGCAACTTTTTGCATACCATCGCTCATCAACTGCATGCCATACAATAGAAGAGCTAATCCCCCAAGAAAAGCAAAAAAAAGGATATACATCATCAAGCCCCCATAAACTTTTCGCTAACTATATGTATTATACCAAATTTTCCATTTTTCATACTTTTATTTTCCCGCAAACCCGCATTCCTACTAAGCCTGATGGTTTTCATCGTCCCTGTTGGGCCTTTAAAGTCCCGCTTTGGCAAACAAAGAACCTCACAATCATAAATGAACTGCACCCCAATTGTTAGACAGTATGATATACTGAAAAATGGAGTTGTCAAGAAAAACTAGACACGAAGTTAAGTGATTTTTATGAATTCATTAACTCAAATTGAGCAGGGGAAAGATACCCGAGAGTGGAATGTATCCTCTTCGTATTATAATATAGTTCAATGTATTTAAAGATTTCTTGCTGAGCTTGTTCAGGAGTTTCGAATTTAGCATCCTGAATAAGCTCTCTTTTTATTGTTCTATAGAATGACTCCATTACAGCATTATCATATGGGTTACCTTTTCTGCTTACGCTAGATACTGCGCCATATTGGTGCAGTATTGCTTGGAAGTTCCCACTGGTAAATTGGGAGCCTTGATCTGTATGGACGATAAGACCTTTTTTCGGGTGTTCTTTACCGTATGCTTGCATAAATGCGTCAATTACAAGAGTGTCTTTCATATTCCGACTCATAGACCACCCAGATACTTTCCGAGAAAAAATATCAAGAAATACGGCTAAATACAATATTCCTTTCTTTGTCGGTATATATGTGATGTCGCCAACCCAGATTTTATTCTTGTCATCCGTTTGAAATAGCTGATTAAGCAAATTGGGTCTTTCTATTGAAGTTGATTTCTCGTTATATCTTTTATATCGGTACCTTGTTCCCTTCGGGCACAATTTCATATTTCTCATTAATTTTGAAACACGTTTCCGATTTACAGTGATACCATTTTCTTTAAGAACTTTTGAAATCCGCAAAGAACCATATCGACCCTTATGTTCTTCAAATATCTTTCTAATTTCCAAACTTAAAACTTCATTTTCAAGCATTCTTTTTGGTGGTTTTCTATTAAGAAATTCGTAGAAGCCAGATCGTGAAATTTTTAAAGTTTTACAAGCCTTCTTGATATTATAATTATCTTGATTTTCTTTAAGATATTGAAATCTTATACATTCTTTTTCTTCAAGAAGGCCCGGTACTTTTTTAGTAGTTCTAGCTCCGCTCTAAGCTCTTGATTTTCTCGCTTGAGTTTTTTAATTTCATACTGAGAATTGTAAAGTGCGCTTCCATGGCCTGGGAACGCACTTTCTCCATATTCTTCATATTCACTTATCCAACGGTATAAGCTATTGTAGTGGATAGCCAATTCCATAGCAACTTCAGAGACTGACATATTATCTTCCAAAACTAATTTAGCCGCTGCGATTTTGAATTGGCGATCATAACTTTTTCTAGCCATAAACTGTCACCTTTTTCTCTTATCTTAGTGTCCAGTTTATCATAGCATGTCCAAAACAATTGGGGTGATTTTTATGCCAAAAGGAATACCAAACAAAAGATACACAGGTGAATTCAAGCAAATGGTAGTGGAAACCATGATGAAAGAAAAATTAAGTTATCACGAAACAGAATGCAGATTTGAATTACCGGATAAAAGAGCAGCTAATTGGGAACGAATTTATTTAGAAGAAGGGCCCGGTGGTCTATATATAGAAAGGCGCGGGCGCAATAGCAAAAACGGTTCAAAAGGAAAAATTAATAAAAAAGTTGAAGAGGACTTATTATCAGAAGTTCAACGATTAAGAGCCGAAAATGCCTATCTAAAAAAATTGAATGCCTTGGTTTCAAAAAGGGTACAGCACGAGAGAAAACACAAGTAATCTGGGAGCTGAGGCATAAATTTAGTATTGTGCTGTTACTTTTAGTATCAGGGTTGCCAAAGGCAACCTACTATTATCATGTCAAGCGGATTTCATTTCCGGATAAGTATAGGGAGATTAAAGGCCAGATTGCTGATATTTTTCATGAAAACAAAGGCCGTTTCGGCTATCGCAGAATTAAGTTGGAGCTTCACAATCGCGGTTATGTCATTAATCATAAAACTGTACAACGGCTTATGAAAGCACTTGGAATTGAATGCCGTGTAAGAATGAAAAAGTATAAATCATACAAAGGAGATGTAGGTAAAATTGCACCGAACCTGCTTGAACGTAATTTTGAAGCAACAAAACCAAATCAAAAATGGGTTACAGATGTGACGGAATTTAGTCTTTTCGGTCAAAAGTTATACCTTTCGCCAATCTTAGATTTATATAGCCGAGATATTGTTAGCTATACGATTTTAGACAGACCAGTTCTTTCCTTAGTAACAACAATGCTAGATAAGGCATTTGGTAGGCTGCCGAGCGAGATTAATCTCATTCTTCATTCCGATCAGGGCTGGCATTACCAGCATAAACAGTATCAAATGCTACTTAAAGATAGAGGTATCCGGCAAAGTATGAGCCGCAAAGGAAACTGTTTAGACAATGCTGTAATTGAAAACTTTTTTGGCCTGCTTAAAAGCGAATTGTTATATTTAGAAAAATTTGATTCCATGGAACATTTTAAAACAGCATTAACAGACTATCTTGAATACTATAACAATAGGCGTATCAAGGAAAAATTAAAGGGCTTGCCGCCTGCTATTCACAGACAACAAGCCCTTTCGGCTGCTTAATTAAAAATATTTGTCTAACTTTTTGGGTTCACTTCAAAACATGATTGTGAGGTTCTTTTTCTCAATTTAAATTATAGCCTTTTTCGGCAATTATTAGTTATTCTTTCCCTGCCAAGCGTTTGTAGTTTGCTAATCTCTCCATAGCATCAGCTTTTGTTTTCGCGAACAAGGCTTCTGCAGTTTCAGGATATTGTTTTTTGAGAGAAGCATAACGTACTTCACCCATCAGGAATTCATGGAAATCAGCTGACGGTTCTTTGGAATCAAGAACGAACGGATTCTCACCTTTTTCCTTCAGAGCAGGGTTGAATCTATACATTGCCCAGTAGCCGCAATCAACTGCTTTCTTCGTTTCCAGCTGGCTGTTGCCCATACCGCTCTTCAAACCATGGTTGATACATGGAGAATAAGCAATGATGAGGGATGGTCCCGGATAAGCCTCTGCTTCAGCAATCGCCTTCAGCGTCTGGTTCTTATCAGCGCCCATGGCGATTTGTGCTACATATACATAACCATAGCTCATAGCCATCATACCAAGGTCTTTTTTCTTGGTCTTTTTGCCGCTGGCAGCAAACTTAGCGATAGCAGCGGTTGGTGTAGATTTAGAAGACTGACCGCCGGTGTTGGAATAAACTTCAGTATCAAAAACGAGCACGTTGACGTCTTCACCAGAAGCAAGCACATGGTCAAGGCCGCCGTAGCCAATATCATAAGCCCAGCCGTCGCCGCCAAAGATCCAGTGGGAACGTTTAACAAAGAATCTGCTGTTAGCAGCTAGTTCTTCGAGTAAAGGCTGACCAGCTTTTTCTGCAGCCAGTAAAGCTTGCAGTTTCTCAGCACGTTCACGGGAACCTTCGCCTTCGTTAACATTAGCAAGCCAATCTTCCATGGCTGCTTTAAGTTCAGCGCTGACAGGAAGCTTAACTGCTTCTTTCACCATATCCTCAACGCGTTCACGTGATTGTTTTACGCCCAAGAACATACCTAAACCATATTCGGCATTATCTTCGAACAAGGAGTTCGCCCAGCTTGGGCCATGGCCTTTGCAGTTTTTAGTGTAAGGCATTGCAGGAGCACTTGCACCCCAGATAGAAGTACAACCTGTCGCGTTAGCAATCATCATACGATCACCGAACAACTGGGTAACCAGCTTAGCATAAGGAGTTTCACCACAGCCAGCGCAGGCGCCGGAAAATTCCAGCAACGGTTGTTCAAATTGCACGCCTTTGACAGTTTTCTTGTTCATCGGGTTTGGTTTCACTGTTACAGTGTCGATAGCATAGTTCCACAGAGGAACTTGTTCCATTTGTGAACTCAGTGGCTTCATGACGATTGCTTTTTCCTTAGCCGGACAAACCTGTACGCAGTTGCCGCAACCGGCGCAGTCCAACGCAGAAACCGCAATGCGGAACTGCAGGTCTTTAGCGCCAACAGCAGGTTTAGTTGTAAAGCCAGCCGGAGCTGCCGCTACTTCTTCAGCCGTAGCCAAAACAGGACGGATAGAAGCATGCGGGCAAACAAATGCACATTGATTACATTGGATACAATTGTCGATTTGCCACTCAGGCACGTTAATGGCAATACCACGTTTTTCAAAAGTGGAAGTTCCTGATGGGAAAGTACCATCAGCATGTTTTTGGAAAGCGCTTACAGGCAATTTGTCGCCTTCCATACTATTCATTGGTTCTAAAATGTTCTTAGCGAAATTATCAGCAGAGCCAGCAGCAACAGCTTCTGTATCAGCAGCCTCAGACCAGTCAGCCGGCACGTTGATTTTGACAATTGCATCTACGCCTTTGTCGATTGCTGCGTAGTTCATGTTAAGAATGGTCTGACCTTTCAGGCCATAAGAATGGTCAACAGCTTCTTTCAGATATTTGACAGCATCTTCAACCGGAATGATATCGGCTAATTTGAAGAAAGCTGACTGCATAATCATATTGATACGGCCGCCCAAGCCAATTTCTTCGGCAATTTTAACAGCGTCAATCGTGTAGAAGTTGATATTGTTTTTGGCAATATAGCGTTTCATAGCTGCCGGTAGATTGGCTTCCAGTTCTTCGGCGTTCCAACGGCAGTTCAACAAGAAAGTGCCATTCTTCTTCAAGCCGGCGAGAACATCATACTTGTTGACATAAGATTGGTTATGAACAGCTACGAAGTCAGCGTAGTTAATAAGGTACGGAGCACGAATTGGCTCATGTCCAAAACGCAGGTGGGAAACGGTGATGCCGCCGGATTTCTTGGAATCATAGGAGAAATAACCTTGTGCATACATGTCTGTATAGTCACCGATAATCTTAATAGCGCTCTTATTGGCGCCAACGGTACCATCGGATCCAAGGCCCCAGAATTTGCAGCTCTTGGTACCTTTAGGTGTGGTATCAAGTTCTTCCGTGACTGCAAGAGAAGTGCCGGTAACATCATCAACAATACCAACGGTAAAATTGTTTTTCGGTTCTGCTGCATCAAGATTAGCAAATACAGCCAATACTTCTGACGGAGTCAGGTCTTTAGAACCCAGACCATAACGGCCACCGACAATCAGCGGATGTGTTGCCTGCGTATAATATACGCTGCGTACATCCAGATATAAAGGTTCGCCAAAAGCGCCCGGTTCCTTGGTACGGTCTAAAACAGCAATCTTTTTCACTGTCTCAGGCATAGCAGCCAAGAAGTGTTTTGCAGAGAACGGGCGATAGAGATGTACAACCAAAAGGCCGACTTTCTCACCCTTAGCATTCAGATATTCTACGGTAGTCTGAATAGTTTCCGTTGCTGAACCCATAGCAATGATAACTTTCTCAGCATCAGGAGCACCGTAGTAATTGAACAGGCCGTATTTACGACCAGTGATTTTGCTGATTTCATTCATATAATTTTCTACGACTGCAGGCAGTTTTTCATAATAAGAATTTACTGCTTCGCGAGTCTGGAAATAAATATCAGGATTTTGGGCGGTTCCGCGGATAACCGGTTGATCAGGATTGAGGCTGCGTGCTCTGAATTCAGCTACAGCTTCTTTATCCAAAAGTTTTTCCAAAGCATCATATTCCACAACTTCTACTTTTTGAACCTCATGAGAAGTTCTGAAACCATCGAAGAAGTTTACGAAAGGTATGCGACCTTCAATAGCAGACAGATGAGCGACTGCACTTAAATCCATTACCTCCTGCACGCTTCCTTCTGCCAAAAGAGCAAAACCTGTCTGGCGTGCAGCCATTACATCCTGGTGGTCACCAAAGATAGAAAGTGAACTTGCTGCCAAAGCACGTGCTGAAACCTGGAAAACAGCCGGTAAAAGTTCTCCAGCCATTTTATACATATTCGGAATCATCAAAAGCAAGCCTTGTGAAGCAGTATAAGTAGTGGTAAGAGCGCCTGCCTGCAGAGAGCCATGTACAGCTCCGGAAGCACCTGCCTCTGACTGCATTTCCATAACTTTTACTGTCTGCCCAAAAATGTTCTTTTTGCCTTGTGCTGCCCATTCATCGGTAACTTCCGCCATTGGTGAAGACGGAGTGATTGGATAAATTGCGGCAACGTCAGTAAAAGCATAAGATACATACGCAGCGGCGGTATTACCGTCCACAGTTTTCATTTTTGCCATGTTGATTCCCTCATCTTTCTCTCTAATTTTAAATAGCCTACTTCTGTTAATACCTTGCAAATAATAAAATAAATAATCATGATTAACAGTCCGACGGTTAAAAATTTTGTCGGTTAAATGTAGGGTACACTTATACTCATTTAGTATACACTAAAAAGTATGTGTTGTAAACTTTTGCAAAGCTAAGTCCTAAAACTTTATAACGGAATCCTCATCCGCTAAACTTTATTATATTATAGATTTGCTTTTTGGTCATTGTATTTCTCTAATTATTTTGTTAGACTTGTATTAATCGAATATGCTTTATATCCACTAGGGGAGCTTAAACGCTGAGAGACGACCAGTCGACCCTTGGAACCTGATTTCCGGATAATGCCGGCGGAGGGAAGTGGCACCTATTCTGGTTTTCCCGGCCGTTTCCATCATATCGGAAACGGTTATTTTATTTATTATAAAGGAGCGTAAAATATGCTTACACAAATGCAGGCTGCAAGACAAGGCATCATTACAGAGGCTATGCAAATAGTCGCCGCCAAAGAAAATCTCCCGGCAGAAACAATCCGTGCCGGCGTCGCAGAAGGCACCATCGCCATCTGTGCCAACCCCAATCATAAAAATCTTATACCTCGTGGTGTTGGCAAAGGTCTAACCACCAAAGTCAACGCCAACATTGGTACCTCCAGCTCTTATCCTGATCCACAGCCGGAACTGCTGAAACTTGCTGCAGCCATTGAAGCTGGTGCTGATGCGGTAATGGATCTCAGTACCGGTGACAACATCGAGGCTTCCCGCAGGGCGATCATTGAAGCTTCCACGGTAATGGTCGGCACTGTACCTATTTACCAGGCAACTGTAGAAGCCATCAAGAAACATGGTGCCGTCGTCCATATGACAAAGGAAGATTTATTTGATGTTATCGAGCAACAGGCTAAAGATGGCGCTGATTTCATGACCATCCACTGCGGTATTAATCGCAATGTCTTAAAGGCACTGCTTGCTGAAGGCCGCGTAATGGACGTCGTCAGCAGAGGCGGCTCCTTCATTACCGGCTGGATGCTCCACAACGATCAGGAAAATCCTCTTTATGAGTACTATGACGAAATTCTTGATATCTGTGCGAAATACGACGTTGTTATCAGCCTAGGTGATGGTCTGAGACCTGGCTGCCTTGCCGATGCGACGGACAGAGCACAAATCCAGGAGCTGATCAATCTTGGTGAATTAACTGACCGTGCCTGGGCCAAAGGCGTACAAGTCATGGTTGAAGGTCCTGGCCATGTACCATACAATCAGATTGCAGCTAATATCCAATTGCAGAAAAGTCTTTGCAAAAATGCCCCATTCTACGTGCTAGGGCCACTTGTAACAGATGTTGCTCCTGGTTACGACCACATTACCTCAGCCATCGGCGGAACTCTGGCCGGTGCTGCCGGTGCTGATTTCCTCTGTTATGTCACCCCTGCTGAACATCTAGGCCTACCAGACATCAATGACGTTCGTGAAGGTGTCATTGCCACACGTATCGCCGCTCATGCCGCCGATATTGCCAAAGGCGTTCCTGGTGCCCTTGAATGGGATTTGAAAATGGCTAAAGCCCGCAAAGAACTCAACTGGTCAGAACAGATCAAACTAGCTCTTGACCCGATTAAAGCGCAGCGTTATCGTTCTGAAAAAAATAAGGCCGACGACGAAGCTTGCTCTATGTGCGGCGACTATTGCGCGGTTAAAATCGTGGAAGAATATTTACAGGCAGCACGCAAAAAGAATTAAAAAATAGTATCAGAAATAGAAAAAGCATCTATGCCTTTTAGCATAGATGCTTTTTTGTGATTATTTAGCCTTTGTCTTCTGTCCCGAGCTTAACAAACTGGTATCACGTACAAGAGGGTCTGTAAGATCCATATGTCCGTTCAGGCTGACTACTTTTTTACCTTCTACAATTATCTGGACTTTTTTAATTTCCGGGAATTCGGTCAGAGTATTGACGATAGCTCCCGTGGCCATTAATTCATTATAAGAACCGCCGCCCAGTTTTTTGATATCCTTGCTGAAATCAGCTGTAGCAACACCATCCTTGATGCTCAAACCAAGGACCTTGGTATCAGCGGGGAGAACGTTGACCAGCTTACTATCCTGCGGTTTTGTTTCAATCAAAGTACGCAAGGCATTTTCCGCAGCTGATTTGTCGTTATCTTTGATTGTGTATTTTTCCGGCACCAGATACCCCTGTCCCTCACTTGTAACCCTGTATACCACAAAACTCTGTTCCTTTACTACTGGTTGCACAGCAGGTTTTTCATCTGTTTTCGGCGTAGTACAGCCGCTTGCTAAAAAACATAAGATTAAAAGCGGTGCCAAAAGCAATTTATACCACTTCATTATTGATCACCCCCGGTTGCTGCAAAATAATCTTCTATACCGTCGGCAATCGCTTTCGCCATTTTGTTTTGGAACCAGTTGCTGCGGAGAAGTTTTTCTTCTTTTTGGTTACTGATAAAAGCAGTTTCAATCAAAACTGTTGGCATGCTGCTTCTTTTATTAACATAGAAGTTAGCTTGTCGCACACCTAAATCATCAAGACCGAATTTTTTGGTCAAATCTTGCTGGATAGCTGCAGCAGCAATTTTGTCGTAATCTGTTTTGGGGAAGAAATAGGAAGAAATGCCGCCTACATTAGGGTTTGTAGAAGCATTACAATGTATGCTGACAAACAAATCCGCATCATTAGCTTGTGCAGCATCGACGCGAGCTTGCAATTCCTGGGCGTCAGTAGCATCAGGGCCATAAACATCTTTGTCATTAGTGCGCGTCATTGAAACTTCCGCGCCCTTATCCAGCAAGTAATCTCGCACCTTCATGGCAATTTTTAAGGTAATATCCTTTTCTTTCGTTCCCTGCTTGCCAATCGCTCCTGGGTCAGTACCGCCATGCCCAGGATCAAGGGTAATCATCTTACCTTTGATGCCGCCACCTATTTCAAATGTTGGTTTCGCAAGTATGCTTGGAATTACTGCCCCTGTAGAGGCTACAGGTTTAAAACCTGTATTGCCGCTTGCAATGTCAATAACAATTCTGTCAGGCCTCTTCGTGACAGGGTCTTTCTTTAAAACAAAAATTTTATAATCACTGTCAGCCAACTTACGTGTCAAAGGCAGCTGCAATACTGTTTTTTCTCCCGTAGCCTGCAGTTCGACATGGTCCACAGTATCACTTTTAACTTTATAATCCTTCGAAACGTAAGGTTTCAACCCGCCTTCTACAGAAACCATCAGAGAATCGTCGTTCAGAACGGCCTGAGCATCGGTCGGTCCGGTACAGTCCAGAACTACCCGGAATACATTTTCCTTGCTTACCCCCCAATGCAGGGCAGTAATTTCTGTTCCCGACGCTTCTGCTGCCAGATTGAAAGAAAAACTAAACAAACACATTAATAAAATCAAAAGCTTTGTCAGCAATTCGGACTCACCTCTTTTCGAACTTTATGTACCTAGATTCTAACACCGGTCTTTATGCTTGTAAATAATTCAGGTTTGCTGCAACAACTCCCGCAAAAGGTTTTCGGTTTGTTTGAGAGCTTTTTCCGTAGCTTTACCATCTTTTTTGAGATTGATGGAGAGCACGTCACCTTCCTGTATTCCTTCTGGTAATAATTCGCATGGCCAATTAATTGTCGTACCATCTTCGCCATAAAGTAACACTGCTTTTGTCCCTTCGAACCTGTCAATTGTTACTTCTATTTTCATTATTCTTCCTCCACCTTTTGTCTGGCACTCGGCAAGTTTTCACTGATCTGGCCGGCAGCCAAACCTATTTTACCTTTTTCCGCAGCTAAATCACCAGCTAAACCATGAAGATATACACCGAGGACCGCTGCATCAGCAGCAGAAAGTCCCTGGCCGAGCAACGCAGCAATTATGCCGGTCAGGACATCCCCACTGCCGCCGGTTGCCATACCCTCGTTACCAGTCGTGTTAAGATAGGCAACTCCGTCAGGCGCAGCTACTACAGTCGGTGCGCCTTTCAGAACGACCACGGTCTGCCACTCTACGGCGTAACGTGAAGCAATAGCAAGGCGATTGGCATCTACGTCAGTCGCAGCTGCACCAATCATTCTTGCCATTTCTGCAGGATGTGGGGTAATGATTCTTGGGCACTTCATCCTGTTCAAAATTCCTGTATGTCCAACCAGAGCAGTCAGGGCATCGGCATCAATTACTACCGGTCTGCTGCATCCCTGCAAAACATCCCGTATAACCTCTTTGGTAGCTTCAGAAGTGCCGAGGCCGGGACCAACGGCCAAAACATCACTTTTTTCCAGCCAGTGTCTGACATCACCAACAGCACCGCCGCCCAAAACACCTGGCAACCGTTCAATCAGGCCCTGTACCATTACTTCATTTAGCTTTGCTGCCAATATATTCTGTGAGCTCAGAGGCGTCAGCAGAGTTACCAAGCCGGCTCCTGCTTTCACAGCAGCATAACTGCAAAGTGCCGCAGCTCCTGTAAATCCCGGAGAGCCTGCCAAAACGGCAACGCGTCCCGCCATTCCTTTATGCGCATTACCTTGTCTCTTTGGTAATTTTGTTTTGGCTAAACTCCGCGTTATCAGCTCATTTTTGCTATCAGACTCTGTAAGGAGTTCAATTGGAATACCTATCTCCGCGACCATAATTTCGCCTGCATATTCAGCTCCCGGATACAAATACAAACCAGGTTTCGGTGCAGCCAATGTCACCGTAACATCTGCCTTGACCGCTCCCCGTGCTGCTTTACCAGTATCAGGTTCAACCCCACTAGGGATGTCAATAGCTATAACAGGTGCTGACATGCTATTAATAATTCCCGCGGCTCGTGCAAAATCAGGACTGAGTTCACCCCGAAAGCCCGTACCCAGCAAACCGTCGATAACAAGGTCTGCCAATTCGCCGGCAATTGCCGCTTTATCCCAATCTTGTTCCGTCCTTAAGGTAAATAGAAATGGATTGCATTTTTGTAATACTTCTAACTGCTTAAGTGCATCACCACTGTAGGCAGCTGGATCCGCAAGCAAAATCACGGTAACCTGAGCGCCCCTGTTCAGCAATGTTCTTGCTGCTACAAAACCATCACCTGCATTATTCCCCTTGCCGGCAAATACGACTATTCTCTTATTGCTGCAATCCTCCAGTATGCTTTCTGCGGTAGCCGCCACATCACGCCCGGCATTCTCCATCAAAAGAAGTCCTGGCAACCCAAATTCTTTGGTGGCCGCAGCATCTATCTGTTTCATTTCTTCAGCAAAAAATAACTTCATATCTTATCACCTTCCAGAATAACTTGAGCCAACCCATATTCTTTAGTATGGCTTAGCGACACATGCAAACATTTACACCCTAACTCTTTAGCTCTTGTCTGAAAACTACCTGTAAATTTTAATGTCGGTTTACCTAACTCATCGTTGGTTATTTCCACATCCCGCATATTTGCATTGCGAAAACCGGTACCAAGTGCCTTGGCAGCAGCCTCCTTGGCAGCAAAGCGAGCAGCAAAACTCAACGCTTGCTGTTTCCCACGTTTCTGACAGTAATCAATTTCTGCCTGCGTGTAGACCTTTTCTACAAAGCGAGGATTTTCGATTGCTTTCTTTATTCTTGCGACCTCTACAAGATCGCAGCCCATACCAATAATCACTTTAATCATTCCCTTGTTTGTCTGTGCTTGTTTTGTAACAAATCTATCCGTTTTCTATTATTCTATTTTTTTTTGCAAATACCTGCCTGTCCAGTCCCTGCTCGCCTTTATCTCCCTGTCTGTATGAAAAAAGCATTGTTCCAAAACAAAATGCAGTATTTTAGCTTAAACGCCTGTATCCATGCGGTTTACAGAAAAAAGAAAAAGTTGCCGCAGATAGGACCGGAGTCCATCTGACGGCAACTGATTTTTATGAACTTATTGTGAACTTATTGGGGTTTAGTACCTTCCGTCTCGTATGGCCAGCCGCTCATGCCCCCCTCAAGGCTTTGCACATTCTCATAGCCAAGAGACCGCATGATGGTTTCTGCCTCATAGCCACGCAAATCAATCTGGCAGGAACAAATGAGTCTAGCCTTCTTATCAGTGAATACTTTTTCAGCTTCACTACGCAGGTTGCCCAAAGGTAAATTCACAATATTGGCACAGCCTGCTATTCTATTAGCTGCATACTCGCCTGGTGTCCGAACGTCAACCAGGGTATAGGCCGGATCACCTTTAATTTTTTGGAAATCCTTCGGGTTAATGCTCCGCAGTCTGCCGTCCAGTTTATTCATCAACACGTTGGCAGCAGTTGAAACATTGTCTATTGGCCCGTTAAACGGTGGAGCATAGCCATAGTCGATGTTGCTAAGCTCTTCAACCTTGGCGCCAAAAGCCATTGCGGTCGCAATAGCATCAATGCGTTTATCCACGCCGCCAGTACCTACCGCCTGTGCACCGATTACGCGATGCGTACCGACTTCAGCCAGCAGTTTCAAGATCAGGCGGTTTGCGCCCGGCATATAGCCCAGACGGTCAAAGCCCGGTACTACAACACTTTCGAATTCGATACCGGCCTTTTTCGCGCTGGTTTCATTCAAGCCTGTACTACCTGCCTGCCAATTCAATACCTGACAAATACCAGTATTCAGAATACCCGGATATTTTATCTCGTCACCGGCAATATTATCGGCAATAACACGTCCATGCTTATTGGCAGTAGAGCCCATCGGCGTAAATAATTTAGCCTTGCTGATAATATTGGTGTTTTCGGCACAGTCGCCGCCAGCATAGATATCCGGGTCACTTGTCTGGAGATATTCGTTGACCGCAATGCTTCCACTAGGTCCAATGTCGATACCAGCCTCACGCGCCAGTTCAACATTCGGTCTTACACCAACGGCAACAATGACCATCTGCGCGGGAATAGCACGTTTGTCTGTTTTAACAGCGGTTACCCTTGTATCGCCTTCAATTGCAATGGTCTTTTCATTAAAATACAGGTTTATGCCTGCTTGCAGCACAGGTTTTTGTATTAAATCAGCGAGTTCTTTATCCAACATCTGCGGTAATATTCTATCCTGCATTTCAACAATGCTTACGTTCAAGCCCTTTTTGTGAAAAGCTTCGGCCAGCTCCACGCCGACAAGACCAGCGCCCACTATCACAACATCAGTAACTTTGCCTTCCATCATATCTTGCTTAACTGCGTGCACATCCCAAGGGAACCAGAAGTTATGTACTCCTGCCAAGTCAGCTCCGGGAATTGGTAACTTTACCGGTGTAGAACCGGTAGCCAGGACTAATTTATCATAAGGCAGAACTTTGGTTTCGCCGGTATCACGGTTCAGGTAAGTCACAGTATGCTCGCTGCGGTTCACTGCTGTTGCCTCATGTCTGACCAGCACTTCGACCCCTTTTACCTCTTTGAAAAAAGCTGCATCGCGTATTCCCTGCGGCCCATTAGTAAAACAGCCAAACTCTTTAACATCGCCGCCTATATAATAAGGAAAACCGCAAGCTCCGTAACTTACATCACTGCCGCGCTCCAAAACAGTAATTTCCGCGTCCTTATCTCGTCTGCGCAGCCTGGAAGCTGTTTTCATGCCTGCGGCAACACCGCCGATAATCACTATCCTTTTTCCCATGCTCTTACCTCCTCAAATGGTTACCTTTTTCTATTCTTCATTATAACTGGAAAAGGGGCCGGTTTCAATGAACCGACCCCTTAGCAACTATTTTTACTTTTCCAGATCTATATTGCCATTCTTCAAAACAACTTTGATGCTTTCACCATTTTTAATCTCACCAGCAACAATTTTCTTGCCCAGAATAGTTTCCACGGTATGAACGATCAAGCGTTTCAGTGGTCTTGCACCAAACGATATATCAAAACCGGCTGCCGCCAGATATTCAACAGCTTCATCCGTGTAAGAAAGCTTGAGTTCAAGCTGTGCATTCAGGCGTTCGCCAAGTTCATCCAGTACCAACCTGACGATATCCTTGATCTGACCTTGTCCAAGCGCATGGAAGACAACGATATCATCAACACGATTGAGGAATTCAGGGCGGAAGAAATTCATCAGAAGATTTTGGATTTCTTCACGGGATACTTGTCCTTGTTTTTTGAGAATATCTGCTGAACCAAGATTGCTGGTCATAATGATCAACGTGTTTTTGAAGTCAACATTACGGCCTTGTCCGTCTGTCAGGCGCCCGTCATCAAGAACCTGCAGCAGTACATTGAAAACATCGGCATGTGCCTTTTCGATTTCGTCCAGCAAAATTACGGCATATGGATGGCGTCTGACAGCTTCAGTTAACTGACCGCCTTCTTCATAACCTACATAGCCCGGAGGCGCGCCAATCAGGCGTGATACGGTGTGTTTCTCCATGTATTCACTCATATCGATACGAATCATATTGCGTTCGTCATCGAAGAGCACTTCAGCTAAAGCCTTGGCCAATTCCGTCTTGCCGACACCTGTCGGTCCGAGGAAAATGAAGGAACCGATTGGTCTCGAGGGATCCTTGAGGCCAGCACGCGCACGCACAACCGCTTCACTGACTGCCTTAATGGCTTCATCCTGCCCGACAACACGTTTGTGCAGGATTTCTTCCAAATGCACAAGCTTATCACGTTCACCTTCAACCAGCCTTTGCACAGGAATGCCGGTCCAGGTACTTACGACCTTCGATATGTCATCTTCGTCCACTTCTTCTTTTAACAGGACCTCGCCATCACCGCCAGCTTTACCGCTTTCCAGTTCCGCCAGCTTCTTTTCCAAGTCCGGCAACCTGCCATATTTGAGTTCGGCCAATTTATTCAGGTTATAATCGCGTTCTGCTGTTTCCATTTCTTGTTTTACTTCATCAATTTCGCGTTTTACTTCCCGCACTTTAGCAATAGCAGCTTTCTCACTATCCCAGCGGGCGGTTAGTTCCTCATTCGCTTTTTTGAGTTCTGCCAGTTCTTCTTCCAGTTTCTTCATTCTTTCCTTGGATTGTGGATCGGTTTCTTTGCTAAGTGCCTGCGCCTCTATTTCCAGCTGCAAAATACGCCTTTTGCTCTCGTCTAGTTCAGCTGGCAGCGAATCTATCTCTGTACGCAGACGGGCTGAAGCTTCATCGACCAGGTCAATCGCTTTGTCCGGCAGAAATCTGTCGTTGATATAACGGTCAGATAAAACGGCCGCCGCCACCAAAGCGGCATCCTTGATTCTCACACCATGGTGCACTTCGTATCTTTCCTTCAAGCCACGCAAAATGGAGATGGTATCTTCGACGCTTGGCTGTTTAACCATGACTGGCTGGAATCTGCGTTCCAAGGCACTGTCTTTTTCGATATATTTACGATATTCATTCAAGGTGGTGGCACCGATACATCTGAGTTCGCCGCGCGCCAGCATTGGTTTCAGGATATTGCCGGCATCCATCGCACCTTCGGCAGCTCCTGCTCCAACCACGGTATGCAGTTCATCAATGAACATGATAATCTGACCTGCCGAATCGGAAACAGCTTTCAAAACCTTCTTCAAACGTTCTTCAAATTCGCCGCGGAATTTGGCGCCAGCAACCAAAGAAGCCAAATCAAGGGCATAAAGTATCTTAT
>JAAYVM010000074.1 GCA_012517145.1 Acholeplasmataceae bacterium | reverse complement strand
TTTATTATTATTAAGTTCTTCTTTTACTCAACAGTTACGGATTTAGCAAGGTTTCTTGGCTTATCAACATCGCAGCCCCTGGTAAGTGCTGCATAATAAGCTAATAATTGCAAAGGTAAAACAGAAAGCAACGGTGTCAGATATTTTTCTGCACGCGGTATGAAAATAACATGGTCCGCATACTTAGGAATACGGTCATCGCCTTCCATGGCTATTGCTATAACGACGGCATCCCTGGCTTTTACTTCCTGAATATTGCTTACAGTCTTTTCATAGACATCTTCCTGGGTAGCCAATACTATAACCGGCACTCCTTCAACAATTAAAGCAAGCGTTCCATGTTTCAGTTCGCCAGCTGCATAGGCCTCCGCATGGATGTACGAAATTTCCTTCATCTTTAGAGCGCCTTCCAAGGCAACAGCGTAGTCAAGAGAACGGCCAAGATAGAAAACATCTTCACTATTGCCATACTTGGTAGCAAATACTTTCAATTGGTCTACATTTTCGAGCAGTTCATGGATCTGCTCAGGAATTACTTTAATCCCAGCAACTAATTCTTTGGCTCTACCAGCAGAAAGCGTACCTTTGATCTGTCCCACATAGATAGAGAGCATCAGCATCAACAGTAGCTGCGTGGTATATGCTTTGGTAGAAGCAACAGCAATTTCAGGGCCGGCATAAGTATATACTACCTGATCAGCTTCACGCGCTATAGAGGAACCAACTACGTTAGTAACAGCCAAAGTACGAGAGCCAAGACGTCTCGCTTCCCTTAAAGCTGCCAGGGTATCACTTGTTTCACCGGATTGACTGATTATTATTGTTAAGCAGTTGCTATCAATAATAGGCGAACGATAACTGAATTCACTCGCAATATCAACTTCTACCGGCACACGTGCCAGTTGCTCGAAATAATACTTGCCGACCATACCTGCATGATAAGCAGTGCCGCAGGCAACGATAAATATTTTATTGATATCAGCAAATTCTTCTGATGTCCAATTCAGCTCAGGAAATTCAATATGGCTGCCGTCTTTTGCGACACGGCCGGTCATAGTATCACGCATGGCTTTCGGCTGTTCATAAATTTCTTTCAGCATGAAATGCTCAAAACCGCCTTTTTCGGCTGCTTCCGCATTCCAGTTGACTTCAAATACTTTTTTGCTGATAGGCGTGCCGTTAATATCCTGTACCCAGACAGCATCCTTCGTTACAGTTGCGATTTCACCATCATTCATTATATAAGTACGGCGTGTTTTAGCAATTATGGCCGGAATATCAGAAGCGATGAAATTTTCGCCATTGCCGAGGCCAATAACAAGCGGATTATCTTTTTTCGTACAAATCAATTTGTCAGGCTCTGCTGCGCACATAAAAACTAACGAATAGGAGCCTTCAATCATACGTAAAACTTTCTTGACAGTTTCTTCAAAATTACCGTTGTAATTCTCCTCCATCAGATGTGCTACAACCTCGGAGTCTGTTTCCGAAAGAAAAACGTGGCCTTTTTCTAAAAGAGCTTCCTTCAAAGCCAGATAATTCTCGATAATACCATTATGAACAACAACGAAATCGCCGGAGCTATCAGTATGCGGATGTGCATTCCTGTCCGACGGACGACCATGCGTTGCCCAGCGGGTGTGACCTATGCCAACAGTTCCTACCGGTACGTTGCCCGCTAGTTTTTGGCGCAGCGAGTCAAGTCTACCTACACACTTTTCAACGCGAATTTTTCCTTTTTCATATACCGCAATACCTGCAGAATCATAACCACGATATTCCAGTTTACTCATACCATCTAATAAAAACGGGGCAGCTTGTTTGTCCCCTATGTAACCGACAATCCCACACATGTGAGCGTCCTCCTAATAAATTATTGCCGTTTCTGCCACAGAATCTTTGTCGTCCCCGTTACCGGTGAGTTTTGTTTTCTGCTTACGGTTGCAGCCAACCGAGAGGCATCCGCTGACTATTCGATAAACCTCTCCCTCGTCTGCCGCATACTTAACCTGCGGCACTTGCGCTTCCGTCATCAAAGATTATTCTGGAGTGCCTCCTTTTCACACACATAGTGCCGCAAGGATGGCTTTCCCCGCGGCACGACTTTATGACTCGTATATCATACTATAAACATGGCTTATGGTCAAGGTATGCTAATTCCTCCCCAAAGCTCATATAGTATATATTATTTTAAGCTAATTCTTTAGTAACAACTTCTGCAATATTCGCAGCAATAGTTTCCAATTGTGCTTGGTCTGGTCCTTCTGCCATAATCCTGATTAAAGGTTCTGTTCCTGAAGCCCTTACCAGTATTTGTCCATTATCACCAAGCATATTCTCATAATAATGAACTATTTCTTTGATTTTTTGTTTTTCTTCCCATCCCTGTTTGTCAGCAACACGAACGTTCAAAAGAATTTGCGGGTATTTCTTCATCAAAGCGCCCATTTCGGAAAGTGGCTGGTTATTACGAACCATAGCGCCCAACAGTCTGACTGCTGTCAGAATACCGTCGCCTGTTCTGGAAAACTCCGAGAAAATTATATGTCCAGATTGTTCGCCGCCCAACTGGTAGCCGCTTTTAATCATTTCTTCCAAAACATAGCGGTCACCAACCTTCGTTTTAACGCAGCTGCCGCCATGTTCCTTCATCGCTTTATGCAGACCAACATTACTCATAACCGTAGTAACGAGGACATTTTTGCTTAATTGGTTCTTCTTCATTAACTCTAAAGCACAAATGAGCATGATCTGGTCACCATCAAGTACCTCACCTTTTTCGTCGACTGCCAGGCAACGGTCAGCATCACCATCATTGGCTATACCAACTGATGCGCCACATTCCACAACTTTTGCCTGCAATGCTTCCAGATGGGTAGAACCGCAGCCATTATTGATATTAATGCCATTTGGTTCGTTGAAAATAGTGATAACTTCTGCCCCTAACCTTCTGAGAATTTCAGGACCTATTTCGCTGTTAGCACCATTAGCGCAGTCGATGACAACCTTTAAACCATCCAATTCAGTGTCGGCACTATTAACTATATGCTGGATATAAAGCTCAGCCATATCGTTTTCTACGATGACCTGGCCCACTGAAGAACCCGTAGGTTTTTTTTCGTAGTCAATAGGCGCAGCAACAATTGCCTCAATTTCATCTTCAACAGCATCCGGCAGTTTATGCCCGGTTTTGGAGAAAAATTTGATGCCATTATCTTCAAAAGGATTATGCGAAGCAGAAATGACCACCCCAGCATTCGCATCCATGACTGAAGTCAGAAAGGAAACCGCCGGAGTAGAAATAACACCAAGAAGATGCGCATTGCCGCCTGCAGAACAAATACCAGCTGCCAAAGCTGATTCCAGCATCGTTCCTGATAATCTTGTGTCCCTGCCAATTATAATTTTCGGTGCAGCAGTCTCCCTGCCGAAATATTCAGCAGCAGCCCTACCTAATTTAAAAGCGATTTCCGGTGTCAATTCAGCGTTTGCGACACCCCTGACGCCATCTGTTCCAAATAAACGACCCATTCAATAACCCCCATTAATTTTTGCTCGTTAAATTATACTCTTTTTTCCAAAAAAATCAAATAGCAAGTAAATAATTACCGGGCGCTTGCAATACTTTGCTAGCCTACGTTAAGCGGCCGGCATGATGTTCATGAGCTTGGTCTACGTCACTCAGGGCTCGGTTTGCTTCGCAAACCAGTGAGAGCGTGTGCGTCAAGCCGTAGCGACGAATATCTGCGGACGCTTG
>JAAYVM010000073.1 GCA_012517145.1 Acholeplasmataceae bacterium | reverse complement strand
CTGATTATATCACCGTAACCATTGCCCATGCCATTAAAGAATGATTTGGTAAGTTCAGTTGGATTGCATCTCGTTACTATAAGTGCAATTATAGCACCTATAACCATAGCGTGCGGCACACCCATTTTCAAAGCTGGCACCTTGCCGGTAGCGCCCAGCACCAGAATAACAACCTGCAGGATAGGCATTAAAGCATAAAGAGGGTTACTCTTAAATCCTTCTTCGATTGTAATATTGCTTTCAGCCTCATGACCTGCGTTTTCTTTCATAACATAAGCTAAAACCGTAACGCTGGTTGCAGTAACAAGAACAGCAACTATATCAGCTACCATGTGGTTTTGAATAACATCCACAATCTGAACATTAGCTAATTTAGCAATAACGCCGTTATGCATCAACCCAGGACTTAACATGCTGCCAAATGTACCGGATTTTACGGCCGCAGCAGCCATAGCCGGATGAATGCCTGAAGACATCAGTATTGGAATGAAAATTGCGCCTACAGCCGCAGAACAGCCAGCTGCGCTCGGTAAAGCGATGTTAATGATGAAAGTAATGATTGTTGTTCCAGGAATCAAAAGCGGTCTGGCCTTTTTCAATATCCCTGCTAAAAGACAAATCAAATGTTTATCGCAGGTAGTGTATTTCATAACCAGTGCAAAACCCATTACAGAACAAACAGAAGTAATTAAGCCGCCTGAAACCATTTCTTTGGCAAAGGCGTCAAGCGCCGTCATCGGCTTACCAGCCAGTGCCGCCATCAAAATACCTGCTCCAATCAGAACAAGCCTTGAATCGTAGCGTTTCAGCATCAAATAAATAGCAGCAATGATTATCAGACACCCAAGCGCTATCATCATAAATAAAACCCCCTTTTATAAAATACGAACTATAGCACAAAGTATTTTAACATTATTCGGTTCATAGGCGCTACCTTTTTGTTGCAAGTATACTGTATACAAGGATTATTTATTAGCATTTTTGCATATATATATGCAGATTTTACTATAAAACTGTAATATTTTACTCTTCACCTGCCGCCATCAGTTCTTCCCACTTCAGCATGAGGTTATCTATTTCGCTCTTCATTTTTTCATATTCTTCAGCCAGTCTGGCACTATTTTCCACATCTTCGTGATTAGCAGGATCGGCAAGCTGCTTCTCCAGAACTTTCAGCATCGCTTCCTGCTCGCGGATACTGAGTTCAACTTTCGCTAATAGTTTTTCGCGTTCTTGTTCACTGTATCTGCGCTGCTTTTCTTCCAATTTGGCTTTTACCGGTTTGCTTTCTTGCTCAACAACTTTATTCTCGCTTTTGGCTTCGTTCTCCGCTACAGCAGCTAAAGCCGCTCTCTTCGCTTTTTCTTCAACATAAAAAGAATAGTTACCCTTATAATCATTAACCTGCTGATTATCTATTTCCCAGATACGGCTGGCAACTTCATTGATAAAATAACGGTCATGGCTGACAACAAGCACCGTACCGTCATATGCTTCCAAAGCAGCTTCCACAGCCTCTCTGGCCGCAATATCCAGATGATTCGTCGGTTCATCAAGTACTAAAAGGTTGGCGCCATCGAGAACCAGCTTCAATAAAACCAGACGTGCCTTCTGCCCACCGGAGAGTGTGCCTATTTCTTTAAAAACATCGTCGCCATGAAACAGCATGCCGCCAAGCAGTGAACGTGTATGTTCCGTCGTATAGCCATATTCGGTCAAAAAATTATCCAACAGGGTCTGGTTAGGGTCAAGTCGTTCATAACTTTGGGAAAAATAACCAATCTTTACCCGATTACCAATTTTAGCTTTGCCCGCGAGCGGTGATAATTCTCCTAAGATAGTTTTAAGCAGCGTTGTTTTACCGGCACCGTTAGGACCAAGTAATGCGGTCTTCTCGCCTCTGCGCAGTACAAGATCAATGTCTTTTAATAAAACATTTTCACCATAACCCACAGACAAATCTTCCAAAACCAATACTCTTTCCGCTGATTCCGGTGCAGGAGGCAATCTTAGCTCAAATTCTTCAATTCGTTCAGGTCCTTCAATTCGCTCCAGCCTGTTTAATTGTGATTGCCGTCCACGTGCCATCTTACTCTTGATTCCCGCTTTGAAACGGCGTATATAAGCTTCAGTTCTTGCAATGTATTCTTGCTGGGCTTCATACGCAGCTTCCAAAGTTGCGGTCTGAATTTCCTTTTGCGCCAGATACTGGTCATAATTACCTTTAAAATTCTGCAAGCGGCCGCCTTCCATCTCCAAAATCCTGCCAACAACATTATTAAGGAAAAAACGGTCATGGCTGACAATCAAAACGCCGCCTTTAAAATCACGTAAATACCCTTCGAGCCATTCTGTCATTCTGATATCAAGATGATTTGTCGGTTCGTCCAAAATCAGAAGATCAGGTTCTTTGACAAGAGCCGCTGCCAATAAAATCCTGGTTTTCTGACCGCCTGAAAAGTTCTCAGCCGGTTTATCCCATTCATTTTCCGGAAAACCCAGCCCTACACAATGGGCTTCATCACCTATTCGGAAGGTTGCAACGACGATGT
>JAAYVM010000006.1 GCA_012517145.1 Acholeplasmataceae bacterium | reverse complement strand
AGAATAGCGACACCCAGCTTTTTAGTTACCTAATCAAGAGATCTGCGGTTAAATTTCACTTGGTACGGCACGCCCATTTGTTCCATAAATTTCTCAGCGCGCCCAATATTCTCGCCTATTTCAGCAGGCAACTGCCGAAAATAATCTTCATAGGAGGATGCCACCCGCAGATGAGCGTAGCTTTTTTTTGGCAGGCTTCTATAATTGTTCTTATCCAACCATGCACACAAAAGAGAGTCTGGTGCAAGTCTGTTTAATACCAGCTTATAACCTTTGAATTTCCTGCGCAGTTCGGTCAAAACTATTTCAAAATGTTGTACTTGCACTGAGTCCGGATAAATGAAATCCAGTATCTCTTCGTTGCCAAAATCGCCGAAAATATGGATATCTTTGCCTTTGATGCACAAAGGAACGATCATAAGGATAGTTCCTTGTTTATCATATAGACCATAGATACATTTTCTCAAAAATAAACGTTTACCATTAAGTCGGAAATACTTCTTGAAGAGCTCATTATACTCTCTGGATGCATAAGGCGAAAGGTGAGCATTGCGGCAATACAAATCCTGCCAATTAGCTCTGACCAGTCCATCATCGAAGTTCAGTTTTCTTAGCATAGTCAGCACTCCTTGAATAATAGGTTATGGATGCCTATTACCAGCTATAATCGTCAACAAGTTTAAAAGTTTACATTTAAAAGACTTTAATGCAAAATGTTTACACCTGTTTCTTATATTGTAACATTACGCTATTAATTAACTATGATTTTTACTGAATTCGTAATATTTTTACGTTAAAAAACCACCTCTACTGGAAATAAATCAGTAAAGGTGGTTTAAGTGAGATATAAACTTAGTTGGTATTGACTTAATCTTAATCTTCATCTGCAATACAGGACAGATTCCCACATCGTCTTGCACATATAATCAAGCCCATAGGCGTCAAGCAGTGCTTTTTCTTCTTGATTCCACAGGTATTCCTGTCCGCCGTCAATTACATGGTGCCGAAAAGCGAATTCATAGTCTGGTCTGAGTTTTTTTATGTATAAAGGTATTTTCCACATATCTTGCAATTTATGATAAGTACAAATTGCCAGCCTTGGCTTGTATTTACGAATAGACTGAGCTGCGCCGCGAAGAGCATCCAGCTCTGAGCCTTCTATATCCATCTTGATGAAGTCAATGCGTGCAATTCCTTGTTCCTTGGCATAAGTATCGATGTCTATTAATTGTGCAGTACAGTCGCCATCTTTCGCAACCGTACTCCCCACGCCGCCCGACTTATATTGCAGCCGCGTTTTTTTGCTTCCTAAGCCCATATTTTCCAAAATGAATTTTTCCTCTTGGGCCAGCTGTAAACCTTTTTGGTAGTTCAATCCATCCATTTCAAAAGCATAAACATTGCCGCCAACATCACAAAAGGCCTTGGCCGTCACACCGTCATAGGCACCGCCATCAATCACAATATCGCCTTGTATGGGGCTGTATCCTTCAAGCAAATATTGCTTTTCGTCACTAAACATGATCTTGCTGATATCACCAGATATCTTGCCGCATAAGGTAGCAGCGTAATACTCTTGTGAAAGCACATCCAGAGAACCGTAGACTGCATATATATCTCGCATATGCAGTAATAATGAGCGTGCTACTCGTGCATAGCTTTTGTTCCTGGCATATATCAGGATATTATTTAGGCCAATCTTGCCGAAATAATCCCCAAATTTCAAAGATAATGCTTCGTGTTTGATTAAAACCAGCACCTTATCCTTTGCAGCAATATTCTTCAGTGCCGACAATTTAATCAGGTGCATATTCGAAGACGCGTTTAATTCTGTTGCCATTTCATCAGGCAAACACAAATGAAATGGTACATTATGAAAAGCTTTTGCCAATTTTTGATAATCTTCCGGCAGCGATGTGCAGAAAAAAACAACCTGACAGCCTTCCTGGCACAGGGCGCTGTTTAATTTGTCAGGATAGTATTCTGCTTGCAGCCGCTTTGCCAAATGAACAAATTTAAGCAATTTGCCTTCACTTTTGGTTAATTGTCGCAAATTCATATGTCATCCCCTATTGAATATATCGTTTTAGCTAAGTCTGAAACCCGAGATCCTTCGCTTCGCTCAGGATGACAAGTAGAGGACGCTCAGGATGACAAGTAGTGCGGTCGAGGCGACAAAATAAAGTGCGAGGCTGCCGGCTTACCCTTCAGTCACTTCGTGACAGCTCCCTTCTCAAGGGGCGCTAAATAAAGTTGTCATTCCGAGGACGTTCCTTTTTTGTCATTCCGAGGACGTCAGGACGAGGAATCTCGTTTGTTGGCAGAGCAAAAGCAAAGGTCTTCTGTGCTTCATTTTAGTTTCATTAATAGATTGAATTGTTACCTTTTATCATGATACAATAATTTAAAGTAAACAACTATACTTATATTTAATTTAAGTATAGTTGTTTATATTTTAGCCTAGCGAGGAGAATTTATGCTTTTTAAACAATTAAAAAAGGCCTTAAGACGGCCTGCAAGAGATATCCTGATTAACAGTGCAGCTGCCTCCATCTTAATAAATAAAACAATAAGAAGGAGCATATACCGTCTTTATGGCATGAAAATCGGCAATGCTTGGATTGCCCCCGGCTGCGAGTTCGTCAGCGACAGATTGGAAGTCGGTGATGGCAGTTGGATTCAGAGGGGCTGCGTTTTCGACAATAATGCCGCTGTAAAAATCGGTGCAAATTGTGATGTTGCTTTTAACGTGATTTTTATAACTAACACTCATGTCATAGGCAATGAAAACCGCAGGGCTGGCAAAGGCACACCGCGCCCGATAACTGTCGAGAATGGTTCCTGGGTGGGAGCCGGCTCGATCATTTTGCCTGGCGTCACTATTGGTGCCGGCTGCATTGTCGGTGCAGGTTCAGTGGTTAATAAAGATTGTCTGCCTAATGGATTATATGCCGGCAATCCAGCTAAAAGAATAAAAGATCTATAACTTCTGGAGTAATCTGCAGGGTAAAAACCCGAGATCCCTCACATTCATTCGGGATGACAAGCGAGGTGCTCGGGATGACAAGCGGGGTGTTCACACCTTTTGTCATTCCGAGGACGTACCTTTTTTGTCATTCCGAGGACGTCAGGACGAGGAATCTCGTTTGTTGGCAAAACCCGAGATCCCTCACATTCATTCAGGATGACAAGCGGGGTGCTCAGGATGACAAGCGGGGTGCTCAGGATGACAAGAGTAGCGTGCTCGGGATGAACAGTTGGAAGGCCAAAGGGAACATCCCCTTTGGCCTTTTTTTCATTCCGAGGCCGTTCCTTTTTTTGTCATTCCGAGGCCGTTCCTTTTTTTGTCATTTCGAGGCCGTTCCTTTTTTTGTCATTTCGAGGCCGTCAGGACGAGGAATCTCGGATTAATCACACTTTCAGACTTCGGAAATATGCGATTGTTCTCCGCAAACCTTCTTCAAGCGGTATCCCCGGCTCCCATCCGATCTTCTTCTTGGCAAGCGCTATTACCGGTTTTCTTCTTGCCGGGTCATCAAGTGGCAAGGCTTTAAAAATCAATCTGGAAGCACTATCAGAAAGTTCAATGACCTTTCCTGCCAATTCATTCATGGAAATTTCTTCCGGATTACCCAGGTTAACAGGTCCAATGAATGAATCGTCGGAGGCCATCATTTTCATTATTCCTTCAAGTAAGTCGTCGATATAGCAAAAACTTCTCGTTTGAGTGCCGTCGCCATAAATTGTGATATCTTCATCTTGCAGTGCTTGCATTATGAAGTTGGAAACAACACGTCCATCGCTGGGATTCATATGCGGGCCATAGGTGTTAAAAATGCGGATGACTTTTATTTTCACGCCATACATGCGATGGTAATCAAACAGCAAGGACTCTGCACAGCGTTTACCTTCATCGTAACAAGACCGTATACCAATCGGATTGACGTTGCCGCGATAATTTTCCACTTGCGGATGAACTTCGGGTTCGCCGTATACTTCACTCGTGCTTGCCTGCAATAGCTTTGCATTGCAGCGTTTCGCCAATTCCAACATATTGATAATGCCAAAAACGCTGATTTTCGTCGTATAAACAGGATCTTTCTGGTAATGCAGCGGGCTTGCCGGGCACGCAAGATTATATATTTCATCTACAATCAAATCATCCGGTAACGGGTCAATGATGTCATGTTCCAATAGCTTGAATTTGTCATTATTGAGCAGTTTTTCAATATTCTGCCTGCTTCCCGTAAGAAAGTTGTCTAAGCAAATAACTTCGTTTTCGGGGTTTGCCTGCAATAATGTTCTGCAAAGATTGGAGCCGATAAAACCTGCTCCTCCGGTCACGAGAATTCTTTTCACCATTATCCGCTCCATTTTATAATTTACAGATGCTTCGAAGCTCTACTTGTCTGCGCTTATTTATTGACAATTCTTTCAATGCCATTCCTTATTGCTTTTGGAATATAAAACCTATATAAGTTGATATGTAAAAGAACCTCTAGCAGTCGTATTTTTTGTTTTGTTCTTACAAGCGGAGATTTTATGATTGCTTTGGCCTCGGACTTTAGCAAAGCTCTTACTTCTTGAGCTGCTTTCCTGTCACCGCAATAGCGGCTGAGCCAGTAGGAACGGGTACCGCAGTATGTGAAAAGCTCATAAGTGTAATCCGCTAAATCAGGATATAACTTTTGCAAAAAATCTCTTCTTCGTTTCCAGGCCATGAAGTGGTCATATTCTTTTTGCACTGTCAGTGTCGAAATGACTCCTGATGGATTAATAAAATAATGATATAAGCAATCATGAATATAGGAAACTCTTTGAGAATGATGCACAAGTTCATGTAAAATATTCAAGTCTTCGAAATCATAGCCTTCAAGGAATTGCACTTGATCAAAAAGCTCGCGTTTATATAGTTTGCACCAGACATAAGAGGTTATTTTGTCACTTGCAACTAGCCTCATAGCCTCTTGTGCAGTGAAGATTTCATCATGTTCGAAACTGTGCCGTGGGATCACCACGTCATGCTCCAGGCGATAATGATCGCAGATGACAATATCCGCTTTATCTCTGTCAGCCGCCTGATATAACTTATCATACATATTGTTTGCGATATAATCATCGGGGTCAACAAAGCCAAAATATTTTCCCTGGGCAATTTTCATGCCATTATTGCGGGCATTGGCAATACCGCCATTTGCCTGATGAATAACTTTGAAGCGACTATCTTTGGCAGCAAATTCTTCGCAGATCTTGCCGCAGTTGTCGGGTGAACCATCATCTACTAAGATAGCCTCGAAATTGGAAAATGATTGATTCTGAATTGATTCCAAACACCTCAATAGATATGGCTCAACTTTATAGATGGGCAAAATGATTGATATCGTCGGTTTCTCGTCGGTCATGGCATCATCTTCTTTCCTTAAGCAGTTACTGTTTGAATAAGACAGTTTCATAAATATCGCTTGATTTTCAACTCCACATAGAGCCAAAAACATTTGGCAGATTCATAATACTTTCTTTTATGAAAAAAGTACTTGGCAGCATGTCGGTATTTTTGGTAATTTTTGGGTTCGTGCGTCAAAATAGGGTCTGTCGGGCATTCCCATAACGATTGTGTGCAATATTTGCGCCACAACCTATCATATGTGCCAAGACAAAAACCCCATGGTTTCCTGTCGCCGATAAAGTGATAAATAACCAGCCCTGCAGGTTCTCTGCCTTCTATTTCCCAAAGTTCTTTGCTGATATCAGGCAAATAATTGTATATAACCGGCAAAAACAAAACATCACCATCAATTGCCATGTTAAGCACATCCTGGTCAAGAAAACGAAAATGCTCATGTGTCTGCCAGAGTATTTCAAAGCATTTTTCTGTTATCGTACGTTTTTCCCATTCTTTAATGTTTACATACATCATACCAGAATTGAAATACCGGTTGTTTTGCATCTTTAAAATACGTAATTGCAGCGCTGCCGTCTGCGGCAAGTCTTCAACAACTGCAACGGGATGATCTTTAAAGTCAATCTTTTCAAAGTAATCAAGGCTGCCCAGACAAAGCATATCGACGTCAGTATAGAGATACCTTTCAGTAAAATTCTTCATTACCTTGGGCATATAGATACGGAAATATGCTACATACGACATCTCTTCTTTACCTTTAGGAAAATCTGAGAACTTGTCTGTATCAAGCACGTGAAACCAAAAGTCCTGTTTAAATTCTTGTGCCAGTTTTTTGATCCTTGCCGTTTCTTCTGAAGGATACTCATCTATAAACGTATGAAAAACGAAGCTTTTATCTTTATTATTTTTAAGAATGGATGTGACCATTACGCCCATTTGGCGAAAGTACTTTTTATCGATATTAAAGCAAATATGAAAAGCATCGGGAGCATTTCCGGGTTTGGCTTCAACACCTATAAAAATATCTTCTTTGACGAAATTTTCTTTTTCAAAATAAGTGTTTTCAACCAATAAAGACGCCTTCTTTCACACAGTTTGAGCAACCCCGAGATCCTTCGCTTCGCTCAGGATGACAGGCGGGGCGCTCAGGATGACAGGCGGGGCGCTCAGGATGGCAAGAGGTGCGCTCAGGATGACAGGGAGGGCGTTCAGGATGACACCCCCTATCTTGTCATTCCGCTGGTTTCTTTTCTTTGTCATTCCGAAGGCGTTAGCCGAGGAATCTCGTTTGTT
>JAAYVM010000072.1 GCA_012517145.1 Acholeplasmataceae bacterium | reverse complement strand
TGCTGGCCAGTCCTACAGCCTAACAGGTGAAAAAAATGTTTTAGCTATTCATAACCAGGCCATGGGCGAGCTGGTTAAGCTAAAATCGTTCTGGAGCCAACAATTCCCGAACATAATCATATCATACGGCGACACGCCCACCTGTTCGCTGGCCGATGATTTCTGGGGTGTCAATGAAATTCGTCCCGGAAACTTCGTTTTTTACGATGTTATGCAGTATTTGATTGGCTCATGTAGCCTGGATGACATTGCTCTGGCCTTAATTTGCCCGGTGGTTGATGTTTATCCAGAAAGAGAGGAGGCAGTTGTCCACTGTGGAGCCGTGCACCTGTCGAAAGATTTTGTTCTTTTCCCGGAAAGCAACAGGTGCTATGGCCTGGTTTGTCCCTATAATGGTATAAGGTGGGGAGCGCCAGTAGAGGGAGCCTATGTAACCTCCCTGAGCCAGGAACACGGGATCATCTCCTTTGGTGCGTCGGGACAACCTTTTCCTTTTCATGTAGGTGATTTGGTTGCCATTCTACCTGTCCACAGCTGCCTAACGCTCGATACCATGGGTGAAATGGTTACCGAAAGCGGTGAAAAAATTTCAACCATGAGAAGCAGAAAAAGATGAAGTACATAACCAAATATCAAGACTAGTAAAAGTTGAAACTTTTGTAGCCTGCTATCAGCTGGCGACAAGAACACATAACTGTTAAGGTAATATGGATCTACTAAAGAACAGTAAAACGAAACGCAAGCCTATTCCAAAACTATTTGATATCAAAATAGCTGCTACCAAGGGGTTCTACTGAGTTTAGCTAATGTTCTACAGCGCTAGTATTTTTTCTTAACCGTTTTCAATTTTATTCAAGTTTCTATGTACTTTGCAGTACTTTCGCAAGCACGCACAAACCCATTCCCAAACCACTTGCTTGCAAAAGAACTGCAATTTAGCCTAAGCACTCCTACATATTAACATTTTGTAAAGGGCTTAATATTTATTTATCTTTAAAAAGCGTTTATGTTTTTTAAAACTCACTCAGATGGATAGTGATAGTAATAAAATTGGACTCTTTAACTTAAACAAGCTTGTTGAAGGCAAAGAATTCGAATACCGAAAATCGCATTTAACTACTTCCCCAAAGGATAAAGTAAAACTAGGTATTATACCCTCTAAAAGTTTTCAGTATTACTCTTCAAGGGCAAGCGATTGCATAAACTTTATTGAAAAGCCAACAATAAAACAACAAGAATTCGATTTTTACAACTCATTCATTAATTCACAAATTTTTGAATATTCAATTATTGATGAGGATGAAAAACTTTACAGAATAAACCCTACAAGAATAATTGATACGAAACAACTCGTTACCAAAATGATTAAAGAGAACTCTTTCAAAAGGAATAGCCCATTTTTAAAACGGTTAAGAATTGGAGAAATAATGCTAAATAAAATTGGTAATGGTAATAATTACTTCAATGGTTTTGAACTTTGCATGTGTAGAGTAACAGAATGTTTCAATCGAAAAATTTGGTTGATTGTAGAGGAAGATTTCGTTTCTATTCCTTTTTCAATAGTGTATGTTAGTCCATATCAATATATAGAGTTAATCACAGATGACATTATGGATAACAGAGCCAACAAGGTTTATTGGAATATGCGGAACTTTCCTTTCGCAACCGACCTAATTTTCCCAAACAACTTTCCGACTAAATAACATATTCACCATGCCAATCATTTATATCACTTTTTAAAATTTTATATGTACTTTTAGCATGTGTAAATAATACATTATTATATGAAATTGAATATTTTAAAACCTCGTCAATCTTTAAATAAAGCTTTTCTTAAAGTTAAACCCAACCGTACCGAAATTGAAAGTTTCAAGCAGAACCTTGCCAAGCTTATCGACCATATCAACGAAGCCGAAACGGAGGAGTTTCACAAGAATATTGTTTCCACTTTTCTGAAAGACACCTACTACAAGGAAAACCATTATATAAATACCAAAGGCCGTAACGACCTTGTAATCCACAACGGCAAGGATGCAAAAAGCACAGTTGGAGTAATCATTGAGGCAAAAAAGCCAACCAACAAGGCCGAAATGCTGAAAACCGACAATATCAACACAAAGGCTTTTCAGGAATTAGTGCTTTACTACCTTCGGGAAAGAATTACAGGCAAGAACCTCGATGTTAAGTACCTTATTGCAACAAATATCTACGAGTGGTTTATAT
>JAAYVM010000071.1 GCA_012517145.1 Acholeplasmataceae bacterium | reverse complement strand
CCTGCGCTTCAGCTGCTAGCAGCGACTTCACTTTACGGCAGGCAACACTGCCGCCGCCCACAACCAGACATCTTTTACCGCCAATGCGTAAATTTATCGGATAGTCAGTCATTTTTGCACCTTATTTCTTTCATCACATCTTTACGCCTGCTCAAGCCTGGTAATAAAAAATCCCCGCAAAATATGCGAGGAAGAATAAAGACAAAGGTGATGATATGTCGGTTCACGTTTGTGCCACCCTCCCCATCGCTCGTAGGTTTAACGGTGATTGCAAACAGGCAGTTCTCCTGACTCTGGATCATCGTTCACCCAAACCTTCCCAAGAATTCTCTTAGTGGCATCTCATGGGGTCGCTCCTCATTACAGTGGCGGGACCGTGCCGGGCTTACACCGGCTTATCTATTAAGACCAAAGGTCACCTGTTTTCATCATATGCAATTTTCAAGTCGTTTTAGTGGCTATTATTATACTATACTTAAAGAATTTTGGCAAAGAATCGTTTTTAAACTATCTTTTGAAGCATTGCCTGCCTTCAGATCATTATTTGCTTGCACCGGTTTCATAGAAAAAAGACCGGTTTCAACAGATTATCACTGTTTGAACCAGTCCTTTGCCCCTCATTTTGCTCTTTTTTCTCTTTACCTGCTATTATTACATTCTTTAATATTATTAACTGTATTAGCAAGTTATTTGTAATGTTGTGAGTATACCACATCCAGAATTTGTTAACAATATTGAAATGCAAAGTATACAAAATACTTTTAATACGCTAAATGCCAAAAGTATCAAAAATTTTAATATAAAAGACCGGTCGTTATACAACGACCGGCCTTACTCTTTTCTACCAGTGAAGGATGCGCGCTACGATAACCAAGGTCGGTTCATCATCAAAATAGTATTCTTCTGCGTCATCACGCAGGAAGATAAAGATACCCTTGTACATAAAGCCAATCCCGACGAGTCCCTCATTCGGATCAAATACGAGGATCACCTCTGTAATGCGCCTGCCTCTGTAATAGAAACCATGGTCATCTCTTTCATAGTCACGCCAACGATATGTATAAAAACCTGGGAATAGCCAATCCCAATCGTCATCATACACTGCACCAAAGAAATAAAAGTCAGAATAGTGATAACTATCATACCAGAAATTCCAAGAATCATACCAACTGAAGGGGGAAATATACCTCTTATAATGATGATGATGGTTATGCCATGTTAATTTCTGATAGTCAGGTCGATTCCAGTCATGATGGTTTTCAAAATGCTGCTGCTCTTCGTGTTGATATTGCTGTTGATACTGCTCATTATGTTGCTGTGGTTGTTTTGGCGGCATCTGCTGATACTCTTCATGCTGCATCGGCGGTTGTTGCTGCTGATATTGCCCTTGTTTAGGCGGTTGCTTCTGTTGCTGTTGTTGCGGCGGTTTTTGATACTGCCCCTGTTTTGGCGGCTGCTTTGGCTGCTGGTGTTGCTGTGGCGGCTGCTGCATTGGTGGCTGCTGGTGCTGTTGCTGTTGTTGTTTCGGCGGTTGCTTCGGTTGTTGCTGCTGTTTTGGCGGCATCTGCTGCTGATGCTGTTGCGGAGGCTGCTTTGGCTGCTGTTGTTGCTGCGGAGGCTGTTTCGGTTGCTGTTGCTGTTTCGGAGGTTGTTTTTTAGGCGGCAGCTCCTCTTCCTGCTGCTGCTGATTATACTGCAAAGGTTTGACTTGCCATTGCGTTCCCGTCAACAACTCGTCCACTGTTTGCATAATTTTTATTTGAGTGTCCATCGGTCCTGGCGGCTGACTATGCTGACCGTAAACAATTGGCGAAACCCCCAATAGCAGAACTGTTGTAATGGTAACCAGATATTTGCTCATCATTTTCCTCCTGACTGACAGCTTTCACCGTCTTATTTTTTGCATTCCGTTTTTTCATTATATTACGACAAAAAAAGCAAGATACCTGCACTAATCATTGATTTCTTTTTGAAAATTCTGTGAATTATTGCTATATAACTTCGCCAGCTCGTTCTAAATCATGCTTTATATGTTAAAATATAGCAAAACAAATATTTTAAATACTTTAATGAAAGAGGATACCATGCGAATAATTATTGATGCCGATGCTTGTCCCAAACAAGTCTTAAAAACCTGTCAAAATGCAGCGGCCAAATACCATCTTGATATCTATACCATATCCAGCTTTGAGCATAATATCGACAATAATCAGCATGTAAGCGTCGATACCAATTCGCAGGAAGCGGACTTAAAAATATTTAATATTACTAGCCCAGGAGATTTAATCATCACCCAGGATTGGGGGCTCGCTGCACTCATCTTAAGTAAAAATGCCTATTGCCTGAATCCTGCAGGAATTGAATATAAAAGCGATAAAATGGATTTCTTACTGGAAGAACGTGAGCTTAAAGCAAAATTGCGGCGTGGCGGCGGTCGAACAAAGGGGCCTAAAAAAAGAACCTCTGCTGACGATATGCGTTTTCAGGAAATATTAGAAAGTATTTTAAAGAGATAAAAAGGATATTTTATCTAGCCGTCGAAATCAAATAATATTATAGACAAATTAATACTGATTGTCCGTTAACTATTTGTTTTAACTGTCAAAGGAGGGACCACGATGATTACATGTAAGTTTATGAAAACGGCTAAGCATCCGGATTCAAAAAAGCTTAATGCCGTTTGCGCCTGTGAAGTTATTGATGACGCTACCCGCAAAGGTGTGGAACTCTTTCTTCCTTTATTCGACGCGGTCGTACTGAACAAATTACTGACAGAAAATATCAGCGGCACAGAATGGAAGTACGAATCGGGCGGCGACGAAGCCGTTACAGCACTTTTCATGATGGCGCCTGATGATGCCATCTGGGGGCCTACCCGCAATACTCTGATTTATTTGTCGCTGGCAGGTGAAAGAAGTCTTCTTGATCTGCTTTATGAAGTTACTGCAGAGGATTCTCCGTTTACGACTGAAGAGTACGCACTCTGCTTTTGGGCGCAAGCTGTCTTGGACACCCTTTCGAATCTGAAGGCTCGAGGATTAACCAATGAAGAAATCATTGCCTCTCAAGATCTGAGAGCACTGTTCAATTAATAACATGTTGTTTCTTTCTAACGCAATGTTTCTATGAAACGTTGCGTTTTTCTTTGTCTTTACAGTAAACTGTCCCCTTGAAAATTATCAAAACTGACGCTTTTATCTGTGACAGATTTGTTGTATCCTAATCGCATAGTGTGCTGTAAAAACAATAAACTTTTGGAGGAATTTAACATGACAGATCGTGCAATATTAAATAGGAATTTAGCCCAAATGCTTAAAGGCGGCGTCATAATGGACGTTACTAACGTAGAAGAAGCAAGGATTGCTGAAGAAGCTGGTGCAGTAGCCGTCATGGCGTTGGAACGTGTTCCGTCGGACATTCGTAAAGAAGGCGGCGTAGCACGCATGAGTGATCCAAAAATGATTAAAGAAATCAAAGCAGCAGTCAGTATTCCGGTTATGGCCAAAGTCAGAATCGGACATATTGTCGAAGCTGAAATTCTGGAAGCCCTAGGGGTAGACTATATTGATGAAAGCGAAGTTCTCACACCAGCCGATGACATGTATCATCTAGACAAACACCAATACAAAATTCCTTTCGTCTGTGGTGCCCGCAACTTGGGTGAAGCACTCCGCCGCATCGGCGAAGGTGCTGCCATGATGCGTACCAAAGGCGAAGCCGGAACAGGCAATATCGTAGAAGCCGTACGTCATATGCGCACTATCATGTCGCAAATCCGTCAATTGTCCAATATGCCCAGCGAAGAACTCATGACTTTCGCCAAAGACAACGGCGCGCCTTATGATCTAGTCGTAGAAGTAGCAAAGAATGGCAAACTTCCTGTCGTGAATTTCTCCGCCGGCGGTATCGCCACTCCAGCTGACGCAGCCTTGATGATGAAACTCGGCAGCGAAGGCGTTTTCGTTGGTTCCGGAATTTTCCGCAGTGCTGACCCTGCTAAGCGTGCCCGTGCCATCGTCATGGCAACAACTTACTACAACGACCCGAAGGTAGTAGCTGAAGTATCAGAAGATTTGGGCGAAGCAATGCCTGGCATAGAAATCGCCACCATATCAGAAGCGCAAACCTTCGCCAAAAGAGGCTGGTAAGAATGGAAAAGGTTGGTGTATTAGCCCTACAAGGTTCCTTTGCCGAACATCTTGCCGTTTTGCGCATAATTCCAGGAATAGAACCTATAGAAGTTAAAACTATTGCCCAACTGGAAGCAGTGGACAGACTTATTATACCTGGCGGCGAAAGCACCGCCATCGGTAAATTGCTCAGAAAAACAGGCATGATGCCTATATTGCAGAAGCGTATAGAAGAAGGTTTGGCCGTCTGGGGAACCTGTGCCGGACTTATCCTGCTGGCCAAAAATATTGTTGGGGAAGAACCTTATCTAGACGCTATTGATATTACGGTAAAGCGCAACGCCTATGGCAGCCAACTCGACAGTTTCAGCTGTGAACAAATCATTCCCGCCATCAGCGCCAAACCAATCCACCTCGTCTTTATCCGTGCTCCCTGGATTGAATCTGTGGGTCCAAAAGTTGAAGTTCTTGCTGAACGCGATGGCAGAATAATTGCGGCAAAGCAAGGCCGCCTGCTCGCCACCAGTTTTCATCCTGAATTAACCCAGGATACAAGCGTTTACGAATATTTTTTAAAACTATGAATAATAAGAGCTGGACCATTCTTTGGTCCAGCTCTTTGTCATTTATTTGCTTTTAGTTCTAGCGAAAATCTTCCAACAATTTATTGAATTCAGCCGTTGTGAATTTGCGAACCGCCTGCATTTGGTTATCACTAGCCAAACCACTCACTTCTTCATAGCTTTTCTTGTTCTTATCTTCATACAAAAGCCCGGTAAGAAGTCCTTCGTGCTCCAGAATGCATTGCAATACCTTGCCTTTATCATGCCTGTCATAATCTGCAAAAGTACTGATATCTACAAGTCTTTCCTTAAACCAGTCATAGGTGTTCACTTTATTGAAGGTAACGCAAGGGCTGAAAACATTGACCAATGAAAAACCTGGGTGCTTGACTGCCGCCACAATCAAATCCGTAAGTTCCTGCAACTGGGTAGAAAATCCTTGTGCGACAAAACTTGCTTCTGCAGATAAGGCCATTTCCAAAGTCGCCACTGGAGTCTCAATATTACCTGTGGGCGTTGTTTTTGTTTTAAAGCCCAAATCACTGCGTGGTGAAGTCTGCCCTTTGGTCAAACCATAGACATGGTTATCCATCAAAACATAAGTTATATTTACATTACGCCTGATAGAATGATAGGTATGCCCCAAACCAATCGCCATGCCATCGCCATCGCCGCCGCAGGCAATGACATTGAGCTCGGGATTGGCAAGTTTAAGTCCTTGCGCGAAAGGCAGCGCTCTGCCATGTGTCGTGTGCATACCATAAGCATATACATAGCCTGAAAGACGGCCACTGCAGCCAATGCCGCAGACAATTGCAAGTTGATGTGGCTCCAGCCCAAGCTTCACGGCTGCTTGCTGCAAGGCTGCCTGCACAGCATAATCGCCGCAGCCTGGGCACCAGTTAGGCTTTACATTATTTCTGAAGTCTTGCAAAACTGCCATTTACAGCACCTCCTTGCAACGCGTAACGAGTTCTTCCGGATACATGATGTCTCCATCATACTGCAGAATACTTTCAAGATGCGGGCACCCCTCAATATTCATACGCACAAGATTTGCTAACTGCGCCGTAGCATTATGTTCAATAACAATTATTTTTTTTGCTTTTTGCAGATATGGCGTTAGTTCTTTCGCTGGGAATGGTGACAGCAATCTTATCTGGACATGATTTATTTTTTGTCCCTCCTCACGCAAAGCTGCAGTTGCTTCTGCAATGCAGCTGCGGGTAGCAGTCATGCCAATAAGCAGGATATCCGCCTCTTCATAAGGAGCATCAATATACAACGCTTTGCTATAAGCGGTAAGGAAAGTTTGCATTTTCCTTAGTCTTTTTTCTGTCTGCTGCCTGCGCATTGCTTTGGCTTCACTGGGTCGCCCGCTTTCATCATGTTCGAGGCCGGTGCCAAGGCAGATACCGTTAGGCGTACCCGGCAATACGCGCATCGAAACACCGTCATCCGTAGCCAGACTATAACGCGGGAAATACTCCGGTGACTTGATGGGCGGCAATTTTGTGCCATCCGCCAGTTTGCCTCGTCTGATTGACAATCTTTCATACTCAGGCACAGCCATCGTCTGCGTTGCCAAGGAAAGCTGCAAATCTGCAAGGACAATGACTGGGCATTGATACTCTTCAGCAAGGTTAAACGCTTCGAAGGTATCATAAAAAGCTTCTTCTACAGTGCTCGGCGAAAAGACAATTTTAGCCGTATCACCATGCGTATTATAAATAGCAGCAAACAAATCCGACTGCTCATGCTTCGTTGGTAAACCGGTGCTGGGGCCGCCACGCTGCGAGTGGACGATGACCAGCGGCGTTTCTGTCATTGCCGCAAGGCCAATTGCTTCTGCCATCAACGAAAATCCCGGTCCTGAAGTAGCCGTGAAAGCACGTGCACCGCCGTAGGAAGCGCCAATAGTCATAGTACAGGCAGCAATCTCAT
>JAAYVM010000070.1 GCA_012517145.1 Acholeplasmataceae bacterium | reverse complement strand
TGAACCGCATCCCGTCAAGAGGACAATGAAAAACTATAAAAATTTTCTGGACAGTGGCGTAAGCTGCTGTCCACTTTTTATGCAACAAGATAACGTTCGTATTTCTCCATCGGTGTGAGGACGCCCAGATTACGTTGAACACGCCGGGTATTGTAATAGCGGATATAATCCTCAATCATCTGGATAAGAGCCTGTTTGCTGGTAAACCGTTTGCCGTAATAGCGTTCACGCTTCAGAATGCCCCAGAAGCCTTCCATTGGACCGTTGTCAATGCAGTGTGCCACGCGGGACATGCTTTGTGTCATACCGGCTTTGTCAATTTTGTGATGAAAAGTACGGTTCGTGTACTGGTATCCCCGGTCACTGTGAAACAGGGGATGTGCGTCCGGATTTTTCCCGACAGCTTTGTCAAAGGTCTTGAATACGAGAGGATTGTCATTACGCTTACTAATTACGAAAGCTACGATGCGCCTGTCATAGAGATCTAAAATAGCACTGAGGTACACCTTGTGTACTTCAAGACCTTCGTACCACTTAAATTCAGTAACGTCGGTGAGCCACTTCTCATTCGGCTGAGAGGCGTAAAACTGGCGGTCAAGAAGGTTTTCGGCAAGATACTGCGGATTCTTTGCCTGCCTTGTGCAACCGTGGTTGTTGTACTTGATGGTGGATTTTATGTTCTTTGCCCGACAGATGCGAAGTACCCTCTTGTCATTGATGTGGATATCGTGGTCGTGTCGCAAATCATCGTTGATACGGCGGTAGCCTTTGTCTGGGCTTTCCATATGGATTTTCTCGATCTTTTCCGCAAGCCACTCGTTTTCGGCAATCCTGCGGCTTTGGTTCCCCGACGCCCATTTATTGTAGGCAGAACGGGCGACATGAAGTAGCTTACAGGCAGTCTCGATGGGATATCCCGCTTCCGCACGGCATTCTTTTATGGATGTGTAAATATGGCCTTGCCTTACTTGCGAGAGGCATCCCTCCTCTCCACCTCGTCCAATTTTTTTAGCAGGGCATTCTCCATTTCCGCCAGATACAGCTTGTGTTTAAGTTGTTCGATCTCAATTTGTGCCTGCTCCAACTCTGTGCGTGGTGTCTGATCTTTTTTTCGTTGCCCACGCCTATCCTGCAGACCAGCTTCACCCATTTTCTCAAAGTTCAGCGTCCAGGTGCGTGCCTGCTGGTAGCTTACATTATATTTAAGCGCCATCTCGCCGTAATTTTTACCGGATGCTATACAATCTTTCACGATTCGAATACGTTCATCTGGCGTTGTGCTGCGTGCTTTTCTCATGTAGCTTCCTCCTCCGGAATGCTTGACGGAGTCCAATTCTCCATGATTATTATACTTCTTTATCCAACATCGAAGTTGTTTTCTTGACCGGATTTTATATTTTTCGCATATGGCATGCTGACTACATCCGCCTGATAAATATTCCAGCACCGCTTGCTTCTTGAGCTCTTGACTATAGACACGATTCTTTTTTTGTGGCGTAAGGCCTAGAACTCCCTCTTGGCGATAAATTCGTGCCCAACCTGTTATGACATCAGGTGCGACTTCCGCCCGTCTCGCGGCTTCTTCCCTTGAGATATTTCCAGTTAGATATTCCCGGGTGATTCTTACCTTTTTCGCAATTGCTATTTTTGACTTACTTGACATCAAAATGCTCCCTTCATGGTCAACAGTGTTTTTCTTTTTCACTGTCTCTCATAAAGGGAGCATATCATATGTCGATGGTCTTTTGTTTTCACGAAATTATGCGGGTTGGCTGTTTTGAATCTGCGGTAAGTCCCTATAATTCCACTCGGAGGCAAAAGTGAGTGACAGGATTTATTTTCAGTGCTATACTTATATTATTATATATGTTTGAGGGACAAATACCAGAATGGCGCCATCTCATTTAGAGGAGCATTTTAGATGTTTAATAATTATTTCAAATCTGATAAAAACAATATTGAATTTCTTTTTGCGAATGTCACTGTAAAGAACGTCGATTTTGCGTTAATTTCTCTTTCTGCATTATTGGATGGAGAAAATATCGATTATAATCTTTATAATGATGAACATACTTTTTGCTTTTTTCATATTCAGAGTCTGCTCACTGCATGTGGGAATATATACAATGTATTTTACGGATTTAGCTCTAAATTACCTTCTCACAATAATATGTATCGAACAACATTACTGCGGAATACATTTGGAATAAACAAATCTCGATTTCCTCTTGTTTTTCAAAAAGAGGTTCGAAATACCAATGAACACTTTGATGAAAGATTTGATGCTTTA
>JAAYVM010000069.1 GCA_012517145.1 Acholeplasmataceae bacterium | reverse complement strand
CCATCATTAAATCGGCTAACTCATCAATAATTATAATTATAAATGGTAGTTTTTCATCTACTACTTCATTGTAGCGGTTTATCTCGCGGACCTGGGTGTCAGCAAACAAAGAATAACGTCTTTCCATCTCCACAACAGCCCAATGCAATGCTGAGGCTGCCTGTTTTGCGTTTGTTACTACAGGAGTAAGCAAATGTGGAATACCATTATAATTAGTCAGTTCCACCACTTTTGGATCAACAAGTATTAATCTTACTTCATCCGGAGCAGCCCTGAAAAGTATACTAGCAATTATCGTATTGATACAAACACTTTTACCTGAACCTGTTGAACCAGCTACCAAAAGATGCGGCATTTTTCCAAGATCAGCAGTAACAATATTGCCAGCGATATCTTTACCTAAACCAACGCAAAGCTTATTCTTCGTTTTTCTGATTACATCACAATCAATTACAGAACGGAATGAAACAGCTTCATTCTTTAAGTTAGGAACTTCTATGCCGATTGCTGTTTTACCTGGAATTGGCTCAATGCGAATACCAGGAGCTGCAAGTTTCAGAGCCAGATCATCTGACAAATTAACAATACGACTAACTTTCACACCAGGCGCCGGTTCCAGTTCAAACCTAGTAACTGACGGTCCACAAGTGATATTTACAACTTTGGCACGAACATTAAAATCATTAAGAGTACGTTCTAAAATTCTGCTTTGCTCTTGTGTTTCCTCACTTAATATCGTTTGTCTTACCCGAGGTAATGGGTGCAAAATCGACATTGGCGGATATTTGTAACCATTTGCATTAACAACAGCATCAGTTTTAAATAACCCAACATCAGCTTCTTTTAATTCCGGTATAGTTTTCTTTTCTTTAACAGGTAAATCATTTGATTCAACAATCTGTGGTTTCCGTCCATAATCCGGAAATTTTTCCTGGTCATAAAATGTTCGTTTCTCCCTAAGTTGTTCCTTTACCTGATTTAAAGAATCAGCTGCATTTTTCACACCATTCTCAGTAAGATCAACAGATTCCTTAATTGAAAACTTACCGGAAAGCAAAAGCGCACAAACGATGCCGGCAGAAAGTGCAATTATAGCTCCCGGAACACCAGCCAATCTTCGCAGGAATAAAAGTATAAATCCACCAACAACACCCGCACCCTCTGGCAATCTTTCTGCCAGCACCTCTTCTCCAAAAGGAGTAGAAAAATGATGCAGCAACCCTAAAGAACAAAGTATTAGAAGAATAATCGAAAAAAATAATCGGTTAATTGTAATTCCCTGGTGTCTGACTGCATAATTAATACCAAGATAGAACAAAAAAGCTGGAATGATTATTGCGGCTTTGCCCAAAAAATATTTCAAAAATTTTGCAGTAAAAGCTCCAAGACTGCCCATATTCAGACCATAAAGCGTAAGAAACATAAATACTGCTAACGTAACCAAAACTACGCCCAACAGCTCCTTTTGATTACCAACTACTTTCTTGTCATTCTTTGCTCTATTATCCAAATCATGCACCCCACAGCTATAAGATTATGCGTATAATTATATTTCCATAATCACCGGCAAAATCATTGGTCTTCTGCGCGTTTTTTCATATAAGTATCTGCTTAAGGAATCACGGACGGCAGATTTTATTGCAGACCATTCAGAAACGCCATTTTCCTGACATTTATTAAGAGCAATCTGCACTTTTTCCTTAGCATTTTCCATCAAATCATCTGCCTCACGCACATAAACAAACCCTCGAGAAACAATATCGGGGCCAGCTACGACACTACAATCCTGTTTATCAATTGTCACAACAACAATTAGTATGCCATCTTGAGATAACTGTCTGCGGTCACGTAAAACAATATTACCAACATCACCGACGCCAAGTCCATCAACGAGGACTTTGCCGGCAGTAACCTTATTATTTATACCTACTGATTCCTTTGTTACTTCAACAACAGACCCATTTTCAGCTATGACAACATTTTCTTTGGGCATACCTAAAGATTGTGCCAGTTTTGAATGTTTAACCAACATCCTGTATTCCCCATGCACCGGCATGAAAAATTTTGGGCGTAATAGATTGTGCATCAGTTTAATTTCTTCCTGACTAGCATGGCAAGATACATGAATGCCTAAAGATTTCTCATAAATAACTTCTGCGCCAAGCTTAAAAAGATGATCTATTGTTCGAGAAACACCTTTTTCATTGCCCGGTATAGGCGTGGCAGAAATAATAACTGTATCACCAGGTACTATGCCGACCTTTTTATGATCGCTCATTGCCATTCTGGTAAGTGCGGACATAGGCTCACCTTGGCTGCCTGTTGTTATTATTACTATTTGCTCTAGTCTGTAGTTGTTAGTTTCATCTATATCAATTAAAGTTCCTTCAGGAATATTGAGATATCCGAGTTCCATTGCAATATTAACAACATTTACCATACTGCGGCCAATAATCGCGACTTTCCTATTATAACGTACTGCTGACTCAACAACCTGCTGTATCCTGTGAACATTTGAAGAAAACGTTGCTACAATAATCCTGCTTTTAGCATAACGAAATTCTTCATCAAATGTTTTGCCTACTATTTTTTCGCTTGGCGTATAACCGGGGCGCTCGACATTGGTACTATCGGCTAATAGCATCAATACACCTTGATTTCCAAGCTCTGCCAGTTTACTGAATTGAGTAACCTGTCCATCAACCGGAGTCTGATCAATTTTAAAGTCACCTGTATGCAAAACTACCCCTAAAGGAGTGTGAATGGCCATCGCAACAGCGTCAGGAATGCTGTGGTTCACTCTGATAAATTCAACTTTAAAAGAACCAGCACGAATAAATTCACCTGGTTGAACTGTTTTTAACTGCGATGAAGATACGCCATTTTGTTTTAGGCGACCTTGCAGGATACCTAAAGTTAATGCAGTTCCATAGACCGGTAAATCTAATTTTTTTAAAACATATGGTAAAGCGCCAATGTGATCTTCATGACCATGCGTTAAAAAGATAGCTCTGATTTTATCTTTATTTTCCATCAGATAAGAAATATCAGGAATTACCAGATCAATTCCGAGCATATCATCTTCAGGGAAAGCTAGGCCTGCATCGACAATAATAATATCTTCACCGTATTTGAATACAGTCATGTTTTTGCCGATCTCACCTAAACCACCCAAAGGTATAATATTAAGTTTTTGTTGTGTTTTGTTCAAAAAACACACCTCCTGTTTTTTTGTTTTAAGTTTTCCGCTCAATTGATCTCCAACTAGCTGGGGTTATAGCCGAACATTCACCTTAAACTTCATTATACCCTGCTGAAACCGATAATGCAAGAATTCATCCTTTACAAAGAAAAAACCTCTGATTAGTTAATTAAGCATTAAATACTTAAACTAATCAGAGGAATCTATTACTTTGACTGCAATCAGTCTATTGTTTTGACATTTTTCTTTAATTCAAATTTCTGCCATGCATAAGCTGCTGCCAAAATAGTAATGCCAATAATATCAGTTATTGTACCAGGATCGATTAAAAGTAAACCGCCAAAGAAAAATAGTATTCTTTGTAATAAATTAGTATTTTTGATGCAATAACCTATCATTGCTATGCTAATGCCCCACATTCCTATTAAAGCAGTTACAGTAGCAACAAGTATGCCACTAGCAGTTCCATTAATCATTAAAATCTCTGGTGATAGAACAAAGATATAAGGAACAATGAAAGCGGCTATAGCAAGTTTTGCGGCAACCACACCAGTTCTTAAAGGGTTAGCCCCTGAAATGCCGGCTCCGGCATAAGCTGCCAGTGCAACAGGTGGTGTAACATCGGCAACAATACCAAAATAAAAAGCAAACATATGAGCAGACAATATTGGGATACCCATCTGCACAAGAGCTGGCGCTGCAATGGTGGAAGTAATAACGTAATTTGCAGTCGTCGGAACACCCATACCTAAAATCAAAGATGTAATCATCGTAAAGAACATCGCAGGCAACAATTTGCCGCCGGCTAAATCTAAAAGTACGGTGGCCATTTTTAAGCCTACACCCGTTTTAGTAACAACGCCAATGATTATTCCCGCAGTTGCGCAAGCTATTAAAACACCAAGAACTCCCTTAGAACCATTAACCAGACCATCAATAACATCTTTAAATCCAATCCTGGTAGATTTGCGCAGGCAGGAACATACCAAAGACAAACCAATTGCAAAAAGAGCCGCACGCATTGGCGTGTATCCGGTAACTAGCAAATAAACAATTATGATCAACGGAATAGCTAAATGACCTTTTTCTACAAAAAGTTCCTTAAACTTAGGCAATTCTTCACGTGGAATACCTTTTAAACCACATTTTTTCGCCTCATAATGAACGCCAAGCCATACACCGGTATAATATAGTAATGCTGGTATAACTGCGGCCTTAACAACT